>CAZCQM010000018.1:0-26204 GCA_964500785.1 uncultured bacterium | reverse complement strand
ACGCCGGAGATTTCCGCTACGTGGGGATGTTTTCGTTCGTGTTCGCCGCCCACCTGTCGCTCTTTCTCAGCGGGGTGTTCCGGGCCTTCCTCGCCGGGACCCACCGGCGCACGTTCTTCATCCTGGGCCCGCTGGTCTTTCTCGTCCACGCGTCCACCGCCGTCCTCATCGCCGTTCCCTTCGCCGCACTCGTCGTCCTCGAGCGGCGACGCGTGCACCGCCGCCAGATCGAACATTTCGTCATCTGGGTGCTCGCGGTCCTGCTCGTGAACGTTCTGTGGCTGAAGCCGGTCATCGAGTTCCTCCCCGACAAGACGTCGACGACCGCCTACTACCAGATCCACGGACTCGGCGCACTGGCCCGCCTCCTGGTCAAGCCGACCGGCGCCGTGGCGCTGGCTGTCATCGTGCTGGGCATCGCGGGCGGGGTGCGCCTGGTCCGGGGGCGCCGGGCGGACGTCGCGCTGCCGGTCGCCCTCGGCGGCGCGTTCCTCACCCTGTGCGCCGCGTACGGGACGCGCATTCCGGTGGTCAACCAGATGGAGCCCGGGCGGTTTCTCTTCGGCGCCATGGTCTACGCGGCGCCGCTGGCCGGGGCCGGCCTGCGCGCGCTCCTGGACCGCGTGTGCGCCGCCTCGCCTTCCGTCGCCGCGCGCCTGCGAACGAGCGTGGTCGTGACGCTCGCCCTCCTGCCCCTGCCGCTGGGCCTGGTGGAGGCGAAGGCGTTCTACCACCACACGGTGACCGTCGACCTGGCCCCGCCCGTCGAGGCGTTTCGTTCCGCCATCGTGGCGACGGTGCACCCGGGTCGGCGTCTCCTCATCGAGGACGCCAACGCGAGCGTCTACGGCGGCACGTATTTCCCCGTGCTGCTTCCCGGCCGGACCGGCGTCGAGCAGATCGGCGGGCCCTATCCTCACACCCCGCTCCGGCACGCGACGACCAACTTCACCAGCGAGCGATTGCTCGGCACGCCGCTCGACCGGTGGGACCCGGAGGCGCTGCGAAGGCGTCTCGATTTCCTGCGCGTGGGATGGATCGCGACGGCGACCTCGCCCGCCCGGAAGCTGGCGGCGTCGATCCCCGGGGCGGTCAAGCTCTGGGAGGACGGGCGGTTCTCATTGTGGGAGCTGGAGGAGACGTCCCCGAGCGACCCGCAGATCCGCGCCGGCTTCGACCGCATCGACGTCACGTTTCGCGCAGACCCCGCGCGCACCGTGCTTCCCTACCACTGGGTGCGAGGACTGGCGGTCGACCCGCCGGCCGAGATCGTCCCCGTGCTGCGCGACGACGATCCCGTCCCCTACATCTATCTGCGCCCGCACGGGATGCGCGACGTCCACATCCGCGGCTGACGCGCCATCTATTTGATGTAACCGAGAGAGCGGAGCTGCTCGAGACGTTCCGCGCGGTCGGCGGCTTCCTTCATGCGCGCCTGCCGCGCCTCTTCCCAGGCCCGGTCATCATGGGTGGCGATGGTACGGATGGGCACGCGCTCGAGAAAGGCGGGATCGATGACATCGAGCAGCGCCTTGCCGTCGAAGTCCTCGCCGACGGGGATACCCTCGAGGGCCAGAATGGTGGGCAGAACGTCGTCGACGCGCCCGATGGGCCGCATGGGGTCGATGTCGAGGTGCCCCGTCCACGGCATGGCGTGGATGCGCGGCCCCGCCGCGATGAACACGCCCGGCGGCGCATCGAGGTGGTTTCCGGAGAGGCGGAACCCGGGCTCGTCTTCGACCTTGAACTCACGGTCGGGATTGACGGCGTGGAAGCCATGATCGGACACGATGATCACCGTCGTGCTGTCCGGCATCTCCGATAGCAGGCGCGAGATCTCGTTGTCGACGTGAATGTAGTAGTCGTCGATGACGTCGCCGAAGCGCTGGACTTCCACGTCGCTCGGCGGGTTCCAGAACTCCTTCGGATGCGCGTAGCGCCAGAAGCGGTGGGACGCGACGTCCGTGCCGCTCACGTAGACGGCGAAGAGATCGAAGTGCCGGGACTCGAGCAGCTGCTCCGACACCTTCTCATACACGGCGTCGGCGCGGAAGGACCAGAGGGACTGGTCCCAGACCAGCTTCGTGAAGTCGGTCACCGGCTGCGGAACGGTGCCGAATATCTGCCGGACCACGTCGTCCATGGAGCTGTCCGTCTCGGCCAGCGTCTTCATCACCTCGGGGGTCAGCTCCGGGGGGTACACCTGATCCTCGACGCCGGGCAGCAGCGATCCCTTCCAGATCACGTGTTCGGAGTTCTCCAGCGCGCCGGTCGTGTTGGTCTGCGCCACCATGACTCCGTTGATCTTCTCGGCCGGGTACGTCATCCACCAGCCGACGCAACCGACCGTCCGCCCGTAGTCCGACAGGATGTTCCAGAACGCTTTGGTCTTGCGGTGACCGCTCGTGTAGAAACGGTAGTCGCTCTCGCCGGGACCGACCCGGTACACGAAGTGCGGGATGCCGTGCTTCTCGGGTGACTTTCCGGTCGCGATCGTCGTCCAGATGGCGGGCGAATAGGTCGGCGTCTGCGTCTCGAGATAGCCGTAGCTTCCCGACTTCACCAGCTTCTCCAGCGTCGGAACCTTCCCCGCTTCGATGAGGGGCTCGAGCACGCTCCATTCCATCCCGTCGACGGCGAAGAGGGCGATGGGCGCCTTTGTCCGCGCATTCCGGTCGTTCGCCTTCCGCGAGCAGCCGGACGCGGCCAGCAGCGCGGCGGCGACGGCAGCCGCGCACAGAATTCTCACGGCACGCGCACGATTCATCGCAACGGGTCCAGGTGAAAGGTGGAGGCGGCACCCGGATTCGAACCGGGGATAACGGTTTTGCAGACCGTCGCCTTAGCCACTTGGCTATGCCGCCACCGGGGGCCGGCCGCCTGCGACCCGCGTTCGCGGGTCGCGGCGGCGGAAAAAATGGAGCGGGAAACGGGATTCGAACCCGCGACATCCACCTTGGCAAGGTGGAGCTCTACCACTGAGCTATTCCCGCTCCGAAGAACCGATGTCGTATTCGGGTTGATTATACGCGGGCCGGCGGGCTTGTCAACTGCGTCCCGCACTACGGCTTGCGCGGGACCCGCACCATGCCCGGAACGATCCACGCGTCCGGGTAATAGTGCTTGCGCATCGTGGCCATCGCGGCCTCGGCGTCCCGGCGTGTCCGGTAATCCCCCACCCGCACCTTGTACATGCCCCCGTCCAGATCGACGTACGCCTTCACACCCAGGCGCTCCTCGGCCACCGAGGCCGCTCCCTCGGCGACCTGGCGGTCCGACGACGCGAAGACCTGCACCCGGAAACCTTCCACCGTGCTGTCGGGCACCACGGGCGCCTGGAGCGTATCCGGCGGCGGGGCTTCGGCCTCGGTCACATCCAGCGAGCTGTCCGCCAGCGGGATCTCCACCACGTCCGCCTCGACGGGCGCGTCCGACGCGGGCGGGGGGATCTTCCCCTCCTGGCGAAAATCGTAGGGCGTCCCGCCCGCCGTATCGCTCTTCTTCGGCGCCGGGGTATGCCGTGGCGCCGTCGCGCATGCCGACACCAGCGCCAGCACGGCGACGATCCCCGTCGTGACCCATCCATGTCTCATGGTGCCTCACCTTATCACCCCGTCCACCGCGCGAAAACGGAAAACCGCGTCCACCGATCACCCGGCCATCACCCGGTAATAACAGGCCTCGACCTGGTCGGCGACCAGATCCCAGTTGTACATCGTCTCGCACCGACGGCGGCCCACCGCACCCAGCGCGAGCCGTGCCGGCTCGTCGTCGATCAGATCGCCCAGTACCCGCGCCAGCGCATTGACGTCGCCACAGGGAAAATAACGCGCCGCGTCGCCGCCCACCTCCGCATTTTCGGGAATATCGCTCAACACAAGCGCGCTCCCGTGCGCCATCGCCTCGCACACCGTGATGGGCAGCCCCTCGACGCGCGAGGCAAGGGCATAGACGCGGCAATGGGCGTACAGCGCGTCCAGGTCATCACCGAAGACGTCTCCCGTGAACACCACCCGGTCGTCCGCGGCGCGCACCAGCCCGTCCGTGTATGCCGTCCGCGGCGTCTCCGACCCGACGATGACGAGTTTCTCGGGCCGCGCGAGCTGACCGAACGCCTCGATGAGTGTGTGCAGCTCGCGGTCGGGGATGATCCGCCCGACGGTGAGGACGTATCCCCCGGGACGCAGCCCCCAGCGCGCCAGTGCGTCGGTCGGCGGGACATGTCTCGGGATCGTCGCCCCGTTGGGAATGTACGTGGATTCCACGCCGTATTCGGTGAGCACGTGCGCCTGCATCAACCGCGACACCGCGATGAGCGCGTCACTCCCGCGCGCGCCGACGCGCTCCCCGCGACGCAGCAGCTGCTTCGCGCGCGGTCCCCACTTGACCTGGCGCCAGTCGAGAGCGTGGAACGTCGACACCACCGGCCGGCCGAAGACGTGCGCCACCGGCGAAAACGCGGCGGGACCGATTCCGTGCAGATGGACGAGGTCGAAATCGTGCAGGAGCGCCGACTCGAACGTACAAACGAACGCGTGCGTTGCGGCGTCGAGATGCTTGGAACGGATACTGGGCCGGTAGGCCAGCCGGACCCCCCGGTAGAATCCGTCATCGCCACCGTTCGCCACCGGGCGCAGGTGCGAGCGACAGAACGCCCATACGTCGTGACCGCGTTCGACCAGGCGCACCGAAAGGTTCTCGACGTGCGTCTCCACGCCGCCGTACCGGGCCGGGAGCCCCTTCTGCCCGACCATCGCGATGCGGAGGGGCCGCATGCCGCTGCGCCGTGTCATCGGCGATCCCCGGGACGCGGACCCGCAGCGACGCGGGCGCCGGGTCGGCGATCCGCCCCGGCGCGTCCGGTCCACAGCGTATGAGACTTCAGAGTGACCACAAAGGCGGCCGGCCGTACGGCGCCGGCGCTACCGCGAGACGTGGGAACGCGCCTTCTCCCGGACGATCCAGCCGAGTGCGCGGGGCAGGTTCTTCTTGAGCGACGAGCGCGCCGTGCAGATCATCCAGCACTGCTCGCACCCCTTGATCTCCCGCCGGACCGCGTCGGCCTGCTCCGACTCCCACACGTCCTCGAACGAACGCCCCTTCAGGTCCCCCATGGGCGACGGAATCGTCAGGCACGGATAGACGACTCCCTCGGGCGCGAGGTAGAAGAAGTCGATACCCGCCGTGCACTCCAGGATGCGGCGCCGGTCCCGGTTGAACACCAGGGTCCCGTTCTCGAAATACGCGCGGAGCCAGCGCTTCGGATGGTAGCTCATCAGCTCGTGCCGCATCACGTAACCCAGCGCGTCGTACAGGCTCTCCGACGACACGTCCTGATTGACCTGGGTCGAGAAGTAGATGTCGGAGTTCTGTGCCACCGCGGTGGTGAACTGGAAGCCCATCTCGCAGGCCATGTCGTACACCTGCTTCATCTCGAGGACGTTCTCGTTCATGGCGGTGAAGCCGATGCGCACGTTCGTGAAGCCGCGCTCCTTGAGCTGGCGAAGGGTTGCCGTTGCGTTCTCCCACGCGTGCGGAACGCCGCGAATGCGGTTGTGCGTCTCCCCCATCCCGTCGAGCGACACGCCCACTCCGATGTTCGGGATGCTCCGGCGCAGCTCTTCCATGGCCGACACGATCTGCTGCGTGCGGAATCCGTTCGTCGACACCACGATGCGGGGGTTGTCGCATTTCTGGTGGATGACCTTCACGATGTCGACGACGTCCTTGCGCATGAACGCCTCGCCCCCGGACACGTTGATGTCTTTGAGGCTCGAGGGAACCTTGGCGTAGTCGTCGACGGACAGGAACTCCTGCGGCTTGAGCTGCCAGATGTTGCACATCTCGCAGCGCGCATCGCAGCGATACGTGAGCGCGATGATCGCGTCGGTCGGATACCGGACCGGGCCGGTTCCGTTCGTATGCGGTTGCGTTTCGCGCTGAATCATCATGCGGCCACCAACTCTTCGAAGAGGTCCCCGTACCGCTGCGCCGTCGCCTCGATGCGGTACCGGTCCCGGACCCGGTTCTGCGCCCGACTTGCCATCTCGGCGGCGCGCGCCGGGTTGTTGAAAATGTACTCCAATCGCTCCGCGAGCGCCACGCCGTCGCCGGGCGGCATCAGCAATCCCGTCTCGCCGTCGCCTACCAGCTCCGGGATCGAGCCCACCGCACTCGCCACCACCGGCACGCCCACCGCCATGGCCTCGATCACCGCCAGGGGGAGTGTTTCCACCACGTTGCGCGACGGCAGCACCACCACGTCGGACGCATGCAGCAATCGGGCCACGTCGTCCCGCACGCCCAGGAAGCGCACGTCTCGCGCGACCCCGAGCGAGCCCGCGAGCCGCTCGAGGGCGGCGCGCCGTTCGCCGTCTCCCGCCAGGAGCACGGTGACCGGGAGCCCCGCCTCGCGGAGCGCGCCCGTCGCGTACAGGAGGGCCTCGTGGGCCTTCTCCGGGCGCATCGCCGCGATCATCGCCACGACGCGATCGGATTCCGCCAGATCCAGCGCCGTCCGCGCCTCCGCACGCGACGCCGCCGTGACCGGGGGCCACCGATCCACATCGATGCCGTTCTCGATCACGGCCACCGTCGTCACGGACAGGCCCTCGCGCGTGCGCAGGTAGCGCGCGTGCGTCTCCGATACCGCCACGACGCGCGCGGTGAAGTCCATGAGCACGCGGTCCCCCACCCCGAAGACGGTCCGCCGCCCCACCAGACCCGTCGCGTGCGACGCCACTACCATGCCGCGCGCACCACTCGCGATTCCGGCCAGCCGGCCCAGTGTCATGGCATCGTGATGGTCCAGGCAGTACACCACGTCGGGCCGGTAGGAACGGAAGAGCCGCACCATGCGATAGAGCGACGCGGCGGTCGCACCATTGCGGATGCGCTCGATACCCGCGAATCCTTCCTCGAACAGGCGACGTCCGGCGTCCCCGGCGTCGCGCAGGAAGAAGAGGCGCGTCTCGAAGCGGTCCCTCGGAAGGCGCCGGATCACGTCGGCGGTCACGCGCTCGGCGCCGCCGATGCCGAGAGTCGAAGCAACCAGAGCGACGCGGATCGAACTCACCGCGGCCCGCTCGTCACGCTGTTCCCGTCTTGCCCGATCGTGTGCCCACCGCTTCGATATCGATGCGGCGGCCGTCCTCCCGCACGGATTCCATGGCGGCGTCGAGCACTCGCACGACGTCCAGACCGTGCGAGCCCGAACTCCGCGCCGCCGCGTCTTTCTCGACGCTGTCCACGAAGTGCTGGCACGCCACCTTGAGCGGCTCGCTGTCGTCGAGCCTCGGGATCAGAATATCGCCGTAGCGGTACGAGAGATGGAACTCTCCGAACGTGTCATAGTGTGGCGTCACCGTGACACCCTTGTCGTAGATGCGGATCTTCTCCAGCGCGCTGACGTCGTCGTACACCAGCATCTTGCGACTGCCGACGACGGTCGTCGAGCGGATCTTGTTCGGGTTCAGCCAGCTCACGTGCACGTGCGCAATGACGCGGTTCGGGTAGTGCAGAGTCAGGAACGCGACGTCCTCGACATTCTTGCGGATGTAGGAACCGGTCTGCGCGGAGACCGACTCCGGCATCGTATCGAGGATGTAGTTCAGGATGGAGACGTCGTGCGGCGCCAGATCCCACAGGACGTTTACGTTTTCCTGGAAGATCCCGAGATTGACCCGCGTCGTGCTGATGTACATGATCTCGCCGAGCTCGCCCGACTCGATCACTTCCTTGATCTTGTTGACCGCGGCCGTGTACACGAACGTGTGGCCGACCATCAGCACGCGCTTCTGGCGCTCCGCCTCGGCAACCATGGCCGCGCCATCCGCCGAGTTGAGCGCCAGCGGCTTCTCGACGAAGACGTGCTTCCCGGCTCGCAACGCCTCCAGCGTCAGCGCGGCGTGCGTCTCGGGCGGTGTGGCCACCACCACCGCGTCGACGTCGGCACGCGCGACGACCTTGCGGTAGTCCGTGGTGGTATCGATCCCCGGATACAGGCTGAGCATGTGCGTGAGCCGATCCTCGCTCAGGTCGGAACACACCACGACGTCTGTACCCTTCAGATGGGAAAAATTCCGAATCAGGTTGGGGCCCCAGTAGCCGCAACCAATCACTCCGATGCGAATCAAAGCTGCAACTCCTCTGTGATGGTCGGGATCAATAGCCGCCGAGCCCGAACAACATCACGGGCACGGTGCGGAGAACGATCTTGAGATCGAGAGTCAGAGACCAGTTCTCGATGTAATACAGGTCGAGCATCACCATCTCGTCGAACGGGACCGTGCTCCTGCCGCTCACCTGCCACAGACCGGTCAGGCCGGGCTTAACGGCGAGGCGTCCGCGATGCCACTCTTTGTAGTGCGCCAGCTCATATGCCAGCGGGGGGCGCGGGCCGACGAGCGACATCTCCCCGAGCAGAACGTTGATGAACTGCGGGAGCTCGTCGAGACTCGTCTTGCGGAGGAAGCGGCCGATGGGGGTGACGCGTGGATCGTTCTGAAGCTTGAATATCGGCTTCGCGTTCTTCTCCACGCCACCTTCCTGCATCAGGCGACCCTTGATGAACTCGGCGGCGAAGTTCCGGTGCTCTGCGTCGCTGCAATCCACGAGCATGGTCCGAAACTTGTAAAACTTGAACGGTCGTCCGTCCTTGCCGAGCCGATCCTGGACGAAGAGGACGGGCCCCTCCGAGGTCAGTTTTATCAACACGGCGATCAGGGCGTAGAACGGTAACCCGAGAACGATGACCGCCAGGGCGAAGGCCACGTCGAAGACACGCTTCAACGCGGCGTAGGCGGTTCTCGCGTCGGACCGCGGCGCCGGGATCGAGTATGCGCCCCGGACGACTTCCGAGGCGTAGAGGGGAACGACCTTCTGATCGGAGTATCTGAACGCTGCGAGGTTTTTCTTCACGGCTGCTGACCTTCCCGATCTGGTGGTGCAACTCAAACTGATACTTCGACCCTGCACAGCACATCGGCGACGGCGTCCACCTGGCTGTCGGTGAGCTCCGGAAACACCGGAAGCGACACCAACTGCCGGGACAGCGACTCGCTCACCGGGAACGACTCGCCCTTGCGGGCGACGTGCCGGTATCCCGGCTGCCGATGCGCCGGGGGCACGATGTGTCGTCCCCATCCGATACCCGCGTTCGTGAGCGCCTCCTGCACCGCGCGCTGCCGCGGATGCCTGGCCGCCAGAATGTGATAAACCGGTTCCGAGCCCGGAACCCGCGCCTGAAATACGAACTCCGTCCCCCGCAGGCGGGCCTGATAACGTTCCGCGATCTCGCGCCGGCGTTCGTTCCACCGGTTGAGATGCGGAAGTTTCACGCTGAGCACCGCCGCCTTGATCGTGTCGAGCCGGTAGTTGTAACCGACACACGGAAACACGTTCGGCTCGAACTGCCCGTGGTGGCGCAGCGCGCGCACGCGGGCCGCAAGGTCCGGATCGTTCGTCGTTACCGCCCCTCCGTCGCCGATGGTCCCCAGGTTCTTCGTGGGATAGAACGAGAACGCGGCCGCGTGGCCGAACGATCCCATCTTGCGCCCCACGAAGGTGGCCCCGTGCGCCTGACACGCATCTTCGACCACGGCGATCCCGTACCGTTCCGCGATCCCCATGATCGACTCCATGTCGCATGGCTGACCGTAGAGGTGAACCGGGATGATCGCGCGCGTCCGCGGCGTGATGGCGCCTTCGAGCTGCGACGGATCGAGGCAGAACGTATCGGGGTCGACATCGACGAGGACCGCGGTCGCTCCGGTGTAGAAAATCGACTCCACCGTCGCGATGAACGAGTTGGGGACGGTGATGACCTCATCCCCCGGTCCGATTCCGAGTGCTGCCAACGCGAGATGGAGCGCCGCCGTGCCGGAAGCCACACCGATGGCGTGGTCGCAGTCGCAGTAGCGAGCGAACTCACGCTCGAACTCATCGAGCGGTGCCCCGAGTATGAAATCGCTGCGCGACAGCGTGCGTTCTACCGCCTGCGCGATTTCGGTACGGAGCGCCCGATGGTGGAGCGATAGGTCCAGGAATGGAACCGTTGGCTTCTGCCCCATCAAAGACACCCGGAAAAAGTCGACCCCTGCCCCTACGCGAGTCGCTTGATTCTAGCACACTTACAGTGCCTTCTTCCAGCCCTTTTCCGGATCCCTCCGGGGCGCTCCTACGCGCCCGTCTGCGCCCTTTCGGCACCCTCGCGGATCGAGCGCGCCACCCACGACCGCAACCCCTCCCCCCGCGTCTCCGGCCCGTAGGCGGCACGCACGCGCGCCAGCGCGCGTCCGGCCAGGGCGGCCGCCGAAGCGGGATCCTCGACCAGCCGCGCGATATGGTCGCGGTACTCGCCCGGTGTGCGGGCGATGAGCACGTGGGCGCCCGCCTCCAGCCCCATGCCCTCGACGGCGACGGGCGAGCAGACCACGGGCAGCCCGGCCGCCAGCGCCTCCAGGATGCGGATTCGAAGCCCGCCCCCGAACCGGAGGGGAACGACGAGGCAGGCGGCGGTGGCCAGATGGACGCGCGGGTCCGGGGCGTGACCCACCACGCGCACGCCCGGCACATCGGCAAACCCGGCGACTTCGGGCGGGAGGGCCCCGCCCACCACCGTGACCGTCACACCGGGCAGGGTCGCCACGGCGGGATAGATATCGCGCACGAAGTGGATGAGCGCGTCGCGGTTGAAGTCCGCCCCCATGGCGCCCATGAAGAGCACCTCCCGCGACGTGCGCGGAGCCGGCTCGGCCACGAAGTGCGATGCGGCGATTCCGAATGGCATGACGCCGACCTCGGTCCGGCCGCCGGACAGTTCCCGAACCGCATCGGCGTCGCGCCCGGTCAGGGTCCACACGCGGGGTGCGTGCCGGTACGCCGCGATCTCCTCGCGTGCCTCGGCGGCGCGACGCAGCCGCGCGACGGCCCGGGCCAGCGGCCCCCGCGTCAGACGGTTGCGCTCGCGCTCCACGCGCACGTCCACGTCGTGGGTCAGGAGTACGGTCCGGTCCGCGGGAAAGACATCCAGCAACGGGTAAAGCTGCCAGTACTCGACGATGACGAGATCGAACGCCTGGCCCGCAAGCTCTCGGGCCGCCGAAACGAAGGCGCCGGGACAGTCGTAGAGACTCTTCATCGAGCGCCCGGTCGCGAGATGGCGCAGGGTGTAGGCGATCTTGAACGCGACGCGTGAGCAGGCGCTGCGGCGGTTGCGCGGCAGCACCGTGACCACGCGCGTGCACCAGCGCTCGAGGGCGCGTGCGTGCGCCGCTTCACCGGCGTCGAGGATCCGCGCGAGGACGGTCACGTCGAACGTCTCACAGAGCGACTCGATCACCCCGAAGGACAGCACCTTCGTGCCCTGTTCCGGCGGATACGGGAGCACCGGCTTGACGAGCAGTACGCGCGGCCGTGTCATGCGCGGCGCTCCCCGCCCGCGGCCAGCGCCGAATAGAAGGCCTCCATCCGCGCCACGTGACGCTCGAGCGTGAAGCGCGCCTCGAAACGCGCGCGCCCCGCCGCTCCCATCCGCTCGCGCAGCGCCCCACTCTCGAGCAGGGATTCCATCGCGTGCGCGAGTCCCTCGATGTCGCCGGGCTCGACGAGCCGCCCCGTCTCCCCGTCCACCACCGCTTCCGGGATTCCGTAGACGCGCGTCGACACCACCGGACGGGCGCACGCCATCGCTTCGAGGATCACGTACGGCATCCCCTCGATGCGCGACGGCAGGGCGACGATGTCGATAGCCCCGAATGCGGACTCCACCGCATCGGCCGACAACCGCCCCACGAACCGCACCCGTGACGCCACCCCCAGCCCGCGGGCCAGCGCGCGCGCCCGGTCCTCGTCCGGCCCGGTCCCGATGACGAGGAGCGACCAGGGCGCGCGGCCACACCTCGAAAGTGCCTCAATCAAATCGCACAACCCTTTGTGTTTAAGTATATTGCCCACATAGCCGACGACCACGTCGTCCCCGGGTATCCCGACACGCCCGCGCGCGGCCGACCGCGATGCCCCGGCCCCGTACGACTCCCGCACCCCGTTGTAGACCACCTGCGCCCGCGCGCCGGGCACGCCCTGGCGCCCGGTGAGGAACGCCAGGTTGGCCTGCGACACCGTCAGCCCCGCATCGAGCCACCGGTAGGCAAAGCGCTTCACCGCGGCGCGCTTCCGCAGCGGCGCAACCATGGGGAGGTGCTCGGTGACGACCGTGCGGGCGCCCGAGAGGCGCGCCAGGGGGACGACCAACCCGCACTGCGCGTCGTACGGGCCGGGCAGGTTGGCGTGGACGATCTCCGCGCCGACCGCCTCCAGCGCCCTCAGGATTCCAATCGCGTCCCCGGGGTGGAACGGGAGCCGCATGGTCGCGCGATGAACGGGGATGCCGGCCTGTTCGAGGCCCGCGCCCCACGCGTCCAGCGCCGGGTCGCCCCCCTTCGCGAGGAGGATCGACGGGGTGAAGCGTCTCCGGTCGAGCGAGGTGGCAAGCCGCGACACGTACTGTTCCGCCCCCCCGAGAAACGCCGCATCGACGACGTAGCAGACGCGGATCATGATCCGCCTCCGATGACCCGGTCGCCGACCGTGAGCGTCGCGCAGGGTGTCCCCGAGTAGTGGTCGCGGTTGAACAGCAGGTCGTCGATGTCGAAATTCGGCACCAGCGCGTCGGGAACGACGCGCAGCTCGACCCGGTAGCGCCCCGGACGCAGCGCGTCCGGCACCACCACGGCGAACCGCTCGCACAGGTCGACGCCAACCGGCCACAGATCCGCGTCCTCGATGCCGTGTCCCGGCGACACGTCCCGGCGGAACCGGGTGAACTGGCCGCTCCGGCGGTCTCGAAACCGGCGCAGGTACTTCTCCCCCGGCCAACGCATCTTCTTCGCCAGGCCTTCCTCGTCGAAGCGCAGATGGAAGAGCACCGGCAGCGCGGGCGGCCCCACGCTGTCGCGACGGTACCCCAGCGTCACCGTCACCGTGTCACCGGGCAGCACCGTCCGGGGATGGACGGACAGGCCGGTGATGCGGAACACGTCGCCGGGCACACGAGCGGGGCAGTCGTTGAGCGGGGGGTGCTCCACGACGACCGGCGCCGGCGTTCCATTCCACGGGTTGCGGGGGACGCCGGCGGTATCGAACCGGAATACCATGAAGCCGTCGCCATGGGCCACGACGCGGAAGCACTCGGGCATGGCCTGCAGCCGCTGCAGCGAGCGCCCGTAGAGCGACGGGCGCCAGGTGTCCAGCGGGCCGCCGCCCACCCGCCCCGTGTTCACCACCACGAAATCGACGCCGTACTCCCGGCAGGCGGCCACCGCGGCCGTCGACGGCGCGAAGGGAGAGAGAATGTCGCGCACCGCCCGCAGCCGCTCGAGGGCGTAGGGATCGTACGGGTTCGCGTGCTGTTCGTAGATGGCGACGAAACGGTTGGTCAGGCGTGCGCTCAGCCGGTACGACGTCATCGGATCGGAGACGATTACCGCCGCGGCCGGGAGGCGCGAGACGGCTTCGAGCAACGCGGGGTCCGATTGCGGCCGCGATACCGGGTGCAGCCAGGCACGCGCGTCGGCCTCGCATGCACGCAGCGCTGGCACGACGAAGACCGCACCCCACGCGAACAACGCCGCGGCGACGGCGACGCGCGCCACCACGCCCCGCCGGTGCGCCACGCCGGCCAGGCCCGCCACGGTCAGGACGACAACCTGGAGAACCGGCGCGTTCAGGATGGAGCGGAACACCATGTAGCTTCCCCGCGCGTACAGAGTCGTGGCCAGCGGTGGAATGAACGCGACGGCGACGGGTACGAAGCAGAACGCGAGGGCCGCGCGCGTGTCGAGGTGGCGCCGCGCCAGCACCGCGGTCACCGGAAACAGGATCAGCCCGCCGAGAAAGATCATGCCGTACTGGCGGAGGATCTCCATCGGGCTCATGACGAACCACCGGTCTCCCACGAACATGACGCCCTGGAGGTGGGCGTGAATCGCGTTCGCCGGACGCGGCATCGCTCCCGCCAGGCGTACGCCCGCGGCGAGCGCCACGGCGACGAGGAGTACGCCGGCGACGCGGAGCGCGTCGCCTCTGCGCACACCCAGCCACGGAGCGAAGAACACCACCGTCAGCGCGAGGATGCCCACGTGCAGCGCCGCGCCGAAATGTGTGAACACGCCCCCCACGACCAGCAGCGCGATCGTGACCGCTCGGGGGCGCGTCATCGTCGTCCGCGCAGCCACCAGCGCGACCGGGGTCGCCACCCAGTACCAGGTCGACGACAGGTTGACCCCGTCCCACGCGCTGCGAACCAGTTGCAGACCCGTCCCCGAGTACGACAGGAAGAACAGCACCATCGTCGCCGCGAGCCGTCCCCCGTGCCCGACGAACGCCGATGCAAACGCAGCGAACGCGAGCACCATCACCGGGAACATCACCAGGCGCAATGCCGACCACGTCGATTCCGCCGGGGCGCCCGCCAGGCGCGCCACCAGGGCGACAACCGCGTGGAGGCTTCCCTTGCGCGGATCCGGGGGAACCGGCTCGGTTGCGCCGCGCGGCATGGCCAGCACACCGTCGGGCTGCATCGAATCGAGTGCGATCACGCGCTGGACGTAGCCCATGTGGTCGTACGCGTCCTCGTTGCCGACGTACACGGGCGGTACGCGCGCCGCAACGACGACAAGCAGGACGACCGCGAGCACGCCGCCGGCGGCGGGGGTGAGGGCGGGCACGCGCCACGGCTCGCGCCGCAGACGGGGCGTTTCGCGCGCGAGCGCCCCCAGCAACGCGGCCAGAAGTGCCCACGTCATGGTCCCGGCGTAGAGTGAAAACCGCGCGTGTGCGACGAGGAACGCCTCGGCGATCGCGGCGTGCAGCGAGAGCACGAGCAGGATGGCCGTGGGGAAGGCAAAGGAGAGCACGCGCGTGCTCCGATCCCCCAGGACGCGCGCCACCGCCGGTGTCACCAGCAGCGCCGGAGCGACCATCGCGCCCAGGGCCGCCGCCACCGCTCGCGCGGATTCGGAAAGCGAAGGAAGGAGGCCCGCCGCCGACAGGCCGATGCACGCAAAGCCCAGGAAGGCGATCGCCGCGCGGATGGCCGGCGACGTCAGGAGAAACGCTTCCCGACCAGGAAGAACAGATTCCGGAAGCCGTCGCGCCACTTCTGCAGCTTCACCTCGCCCACGCGGGGGTGGTAGTGGACATGATACTCGCCGAATCGGACCGCGTGATTCCGAATCGCTTCGATCTTGATCTCCTCGGAGAATGCCATCCCGTCGCTCGTCAGCGTAAGCGTCGGATACACGGCGGAGCGGAACACCCACATTCCCGACTGCGAATCACGCACCACGGTCCCGTACAGGACGGCCATGGCCACGGTCAGGACCATGTTCCCCACCTTGTTGGAGAAGCTCATGGCCCGCGGGTTCTTGAGCGGGAAGCGCGATGCACTCACGAAATCGAGCTTCCGGTCGTCCAGGAATTCAACCAGCTCCGGAATCTGCTCGGCCGGGTACGTGCCGTCTCCGTCGAGCGTCACGGTCACGTCTCCGGTGACGGCGGGCAGCCCCGCCTTGTAGGCGGCGCCGTATCCCATCCGCGTCTCGCGCACCACGCGCGCCCCGAGCGACGCCGCAACCTCGGCCGTTCGATCCGTGCTGTTGTTGTCCACGACCACGACCTCGTCCACGACCGCGGGAAGCTGGCCGATGGTGTGGCGGATGCCGTCTTCCTCGTTGTAACACGGGATGACCACGCTGATCTTCAATCCACGATGCATGATTCCTCGCTTACCGGGTCCTGTCCAGGAAACGCGCCACACGACCGGCGAACGGCGCGGGAATGCTTGCGATGGCCTCGAGTTCGTCCCGCCCCATCACGCCGAGACCGCGGTACGCCACCGCCGTCGCCACGACCGCCGCCGCCGCCGCGATCACGAGTCCCGCCGCCCCGTCGATCCACAAGAGCAGAGGGACGGCGATTCCCACCGACGCCGCGCCCAGGAAGCAGCGCCCGATGTAGGCCAGCGGCATCCCGATCCCGGGCACCAGCCGCCGGACGGCCACGAAGTAGATCAGTGGTTGAAGCGCGATCGCGATCGCCACGGGGACGACCGCGCCGGGGACTCCGTACTTCGGAATCAATGCGAGGTCCAACCCGACGTTGATCACGGCGAGAAGACAGTAGATTAGCAGATTCAGGTGCGTCTTTTCCAGAACGTAGAGGGTCATGGACAGGGGCGTCGAGAAGAACGAGACGGTCAGGATCAAGAAGAACAGCTGCATGGGAACGGCCGCCGGCATCATGGGCTCGCCGAACAGCACGCCCACCGCGCGCCCCGCGAGCACGGCGCCGCCGAGGCAGATCGGAGCGCACAGCACGAAGAGCATGCGGTAATAGCGATCGACCACGCGGCGGATACTCGACGGGTCCCGGGCGAACGCCTCCGACATGCCCGCCATCACCAGCGGCCATACCGTCCCCGGGACGAATTCCAGCATCGTCTGCGGCAGCCGGTAGGCGAGGTCGAAGAAGCCGGTCTCCTCCGGGGTGCGGAAGTGGCCCAGGAGCAGCGTCTCCGACTGGCGCCACACGACGATGTTCAGCAGGCCGGTGAGCGCGAACGGGATCGCATAGCGCAGCACGCGCCCCGCCGAGATGTCCTCCCGGGGCGCATCGTCGCCGAACGCCGACGCGTGCCGGAGGCGCGGCGCCACCATGGCACACGCCACGGCGTTTCCCGCGGCCGCGGCCGCCAGCACACCCACCACACCCCAGCCCGCCGGCAGCACCACCGCGAGCGCACCGAGATAGACGACGTGACTCGCGATGGACGCGGCGCTCAGCCGGCGAGCATCGTAGGACGCGTTGAGAATACTCGTCGCGAACGTGAAGAAGACTTCGAACAGCGCCAGCGCGATTCCCGCCACGATGAGAATCCCGACACCGTCGCTGTGAAAGACGCGCTCCGTCCACCCGCGCAGGGCCAGGCTGAGCGCGAGCAGAACGCTCCATCCCGCGGCGTGCATCCACGCGGCGCGCCGGATCAGGCGCCGCGCGGCCTCCGTCGAGCGCCCCACACGCAATGCGGGCAGGAACTTGAGCAGCGCCTGTCCGCTTCCCACGCCCGCCAGCACCGCCACGAACATCAGGACCGACCGCACCACGCTGAGCACGCCGTAGTCGTGCTCCCCGAGGCCCCGCACCACCACGACGCTCGTTGCCAGGCCCAGGACGAACCGCACGCCGCGTGCGAGCACGCTCCACGCCATCGCCGTGCCGATGCGCCGGGTGGTCCCCTCCACGCTCACCGCGAACGCTCCACCGCGGCGCACAGGAAGTCCTTGAAACCCAGTATCGATGCCGGCGCCGGGACCCCGGTCACGTCGGTGAAGAACACGCCCTTCGAGAAGCGGTCCTCCGGATGGTACCCGTGCATAGCCGCGATGCGGCTGGCCCCCATGAAACTGGGCACGATCAATACGCCGGGGTCGGCCAGGAATACGCTCTCCCCGTATTCGCGCCCCGGGAACAGGCACCCGAGTGAGGCGAGTTCGTCGTCGGACAGGCGCCGCCCGCGCGCTCCGAACGCCTCCGCCGCCACATCCTCCGAGCGCGCCCCGTCCCAGAAGCGCGCCATCGTCGAGTCGAGAAACGCGAGGTAGTCCCGGCCCAGCCGCAGGCCGCGAGCCGAGAGCGCGCCCCAGACGTCGACCGTTTCGACCACGTCGGTCATGCCGTGGTCGCTCAGCACGACGATCGACAGGTCGACGTCGCGGCTCCGCGCCGTCTCCCGCATGGCCGCGAGGAAGCGGGCGTAGCGCTCGAGGCGCGCGCCCACGGCCTCGTGGAAGATGCCGACACGGTGCATCAACGCGTCCAGCTCGGCGGTGTACACGAACACCACGTCGTGCCGTCCCTGCGCCAGCACGGACTCTGCCGCCTCCAGATTCGCGGACTCGTCGCTCCGGTAGTCCCACAGGCGATAGCTCACGCCTTTGCGGTGCATCCAGTCGAAGACGGTCTCGCGTGCGAGACCTCCCGGCTCGAACGGGTTTCCCTTCTGCGCCACGTCGAAGCGTCCCAGCACGTGCAGCGGGATCTCGTAGAGGTCGTAGTAGGACGACACGCGACGGCGCCGGTCGTTCCATCGGCGAATCAGCCGGCGCGCCCGCCACTCGAGCGCATGCGGCAGCGGCGGCAGGCCGCGCAGAAACGAGAAGGATCCCCCGCTCCCGGTCCGGCGGAACATCGCCCACGATCCGTGGTCGGCCGGCCGGGTGCCCGACAGCAGGCTCGGAATGGCCGCGGAGCTGTAGCCGAGCACCGTCCCGAGCGGACCGCGCCGGGGCATCGATCCCGACTCGAACCCGAAGTGCTCGGCGATCTCCCAGCCCAGCGCATCGATCAGGAACACCAGTGTCACGGGTCGGGCCACGTCTCTCTCCTACGAAACCGCTCGGTGCGCGAGTCGCGCTCGATCATCGAGGCCACCGTCGTTGAATCCCAGCGCGCGCGTCACGCGGTCCACGTAATCAAAGTGTCCCCGCATGGTGGCGTGCGCGGCGCCCACCGACGCCGCAAGCTCGCGCGCCAGCGCGTGGACGCGCAGCGACGCACGCGGCGAGCGCTGGGCACACGTCAATCCCAGCAACGCCGACGTCCACCGCGGACGCCCCAGGCCACGCCGCATGCGCACGAACTCCACGTAGTTTCTCGTCGTGAATCCGCGCGCGCAGCGCCGGTCGAGCAGCGTTCCCTCGTCGGTTGCGATACCCGGAACGACGGTGGTGAACAATGCGCGCCAGGTCTCGGCCATCCACCGCCCCACCGGCAACTCACCCGCCCCGTCCCCGCTCAGGAAGGACGACAGGTCCCGGTAGCGCTCGAAGGCGGCCAGCGCACCCTCGCGCGTCGACGGGTCCATGCTCGCGGGCGGCCGCTCCGACACGATGCGCATGCGCTCCGCCAGCGAAGGCACGAACTCGCCCGCCGCGATCAGATGCGCGCTGGCGACGTCGAGCATCGCCTTCGCCTCGCGCACCCGGCGTACGCGGCGCGCCGTCGCCCCGCCGGCCCCCGGCGGCTCGGTGAGGTCCCACGCCCGGTTCTCGAGCAGGTACAGCGCCTCCCCGGGCGGCACGGGGCGATCCAGCGCCTCGCGCATCGCGTCCGCGAGCGCCGGGTCGCCGTGGAGCCAGATGTGCGTCCTGCCCAGGTCCACGGTTCCCGGACGCACCGGCTGCCCGAGCAGATCATCGACCGTGTAGACCCCCGTCTCGACGCCCCGCACGAACACCGTCCCGTCGTCGCCGCGTGGAAGCGCCGAGGTCACCGCCCGGCATGCATCGCGCACCTGCCCCGCGCGGGCGTCGTCGTCAACAACGACGTACAGATCGACATCGGAGTAGATCTCCAGGATCCCGTCGATGGCGGCCGACCAGACCTCGTCGCGCGCCACGCTCCCCCCCACGAACACGGCGGAAACGGATCCCTCCGGTGCGTGGTCGAGCACGGACGTACAGACCGCTTCGGCGCGGCGGCGAAGCTTGTCGGCGGGGAGGTTCACTCGTCGAAAAGAACGGTACGACGAAAGGCTACAGGCGACGGTAGAGAAAATCGGGGATGTAGTAGCGCTTGCGGTTGAGTACGACGCCGAGCACGCGGCCGTCGAACTGCGAAACGAGATTGACGGAACGCTTGACGGTCTCGCGTTTCGTGCGACCGGTCAGCACCACCACCACGACGCCGTCGGCGTAGCGCGAAATCGGCGGCGTCTCGGGGCATACGACGATCGGCGGCGCATCGATGATGACCGTGTCGTGCGTCCGGTGCGCGTCCTCGATGAGGCGTGGCAACACGCGTTCCAGATTCACCTGGATCTTGGTCGGGTTGGCCTCCCCCACGTGCACCACGTCGAAGCCGGCGTCCGGCACCTGGTGCACGATGGAGGCGAATGTCAGCTTTTCGGTGAAGTAGTGCGTCACGCCTTCTCGTCCCGTCAACCCCAGCTTCCAGGCCAGCGAAGGACTGCGGCCGTTCATTTCCAGCAGGAGCACGCGCTCGCCACCGTGCATCGCGAGGAGCCGCGTATAGCTCAGTGCGAGGGTCGTGACGCCTTCTTCGTGCAACGCCGACGTGAACATCAGCACGCGCTTGCGCTTCTCGCCGATCTGGGACTCGATGGCGTTGCGCAGGATGCCCATCTCCCGGAACATATCGCCCTCGAACGGGTCCGACCCGTTCGCCGAGGGATGAACCGGCACCGGCACGGTGGGCTCGAAATCAAGCGGTTTCGGCTCCTTGCGGGCACTTCGGTCCACGGGTTCCATCGCTTCGGGCGGCGACGGGGCCTCCTCGAAATTCGACGTCTTCCGGCGCCGCTCCGCCTCCGCGCGCCGCAGCGCGTCGAACATCTTGCTCAATGCAACGCACCCCCTCCCGCCAGCCGGCCGCGTTGCCAGGTCACGGAGCGCATTCCCAGCTCGTGCGCGGCGGCCATCACCAGATCGGCCTCGATGGCCCGACCGTGCTGCAGGTACCCGCGCATCAATACCCGGTCGCACAGCATGTTGATCAGTCGCGGAACACCCGCGCTCATTCCGAAGATCTCATCGATCGCCGCCTCCGAGAACACCAGCTGTCCGTTCGACAGCCCCGCGACCGCCAGGCGATAGCGGATGTACCGGTACACCTCGTCGCGCGAGAGCAGCTCCATGTCGAAGACGCCCGCAATGCGCTGGCGCAGCTGGCGCAGGTCCTCGCGCTCGAGAATGGCGTGGAGCTCGGGCTGCCCCACCAGAACGATCTGCAGGAGCTTCTGCTCGTTCGTCTCCAGGTTCGACAGCATGCGCAGTTCCTCGAGCACCTCGGGCGTCAGATTCTGGGCCTCGTCGATCACGATCACCGGGTTCCGATTCTCGGCGAAGCGCCCGATCAGGAATTCATTCAGCTGCGCCAGCATGGCCACCTTGGTCTCGCTCCGGATCTCCACGCCGAAGTCGGTCAGGAGCATGTAGAGCATCTCGCGGAAATCGACCCGCGTGTTGAGAATGAACGACACGTCCAGGCAGGGATTGAATGTCTGCGTGAACGCTCGGACCACCGTCGTCTTGCCGACACCCACCTCACCCGTCAGCGCCAGGAACCCCTTCTTGAGGAAGATCCCCTGCGCCAGGTACGCCAGCGCATCCCGGTGCGCCTTGCTCTTATAGAGATAGCGCGGGTCCGGCGTCGTCCCGAAGGGATTTTCAGTGAGTCCGTAGAATGCTTCGTACATGGTTCAGGCGTCGCGGCCCACGACCTTGCTCCGCTTCGCTTCAAAATCCGATATCGTCGCCAGCACCGGAACGTCGAGATACTCCTCCGCTTCGGCCTGGTTCTTCACTGAGTGATCGACGCTCTCCAGGAAGAACGCCAGGCCCAGCCCCACGATGAGGCTGAGCAGCGGCCCGAGCGCCAGGCGGACGTAGTCGCGCGTCTTCTTGCTGTACGGCGGCCCGGCATGGGTGAGAATCACGACATCCCAGTCGGACTGGCCCGCGCGCGCGATCTCCGTCTCACTCTGGCGCTGGAGCAGGAGCGAATGGCGCTCCTCGAGCTTCTTGATCATCGCCTCCATCTCGGCGACCTGTCGTTCCTTGTCGGGGACCGCGTCCAGCTCGGTCCTGGCCTCGGCCAGCTCCTCGACGATCTTCGCCCGCCGCGCCTCCATTTCCTCAAGCGAGACCTTCTCCACGCGGTACGCGTTCTCCACCTGGCGTTTCAAGTCCTCGTGCAGGCTCGCAATCTGCTGGTTGACCGCGATCACTTCGGGGTGTTTGTCGGTGTACTGCTGGGTCAGCTCCTCGCGGCGCAGATTCAGGTTCTGCAGCGCGAATTTGATGTTCTGGACGATGCCCGACTGAAGCACGTGCTGGTTCGCCGAGAACGCGAGCTGCTGCTCGAGCTCGGGCCCCGATTTACTCGACAGGTCGGCCAGATTGCTCACTCGAAGCTGCTGGGATGAAATGTCCCCGGTCAGCTGCGACTCCCGTTGCTCGAGCAGGCCGATCTTGTTCAGCAGGAACTTGCTGGTCTCTGCGCCGCCGTAGAACTTCTGCTCGTCGAGGAAGCGCTGGCGCTTCGTGCGCCACTGCTGGAGCTCGTCGCGCACGTCGGAAATCTCCGCGGCGAAGAAATCGGACAACTCGGGCGGGTTCTTTCGCTCCCGGTAGTAGGCGTTGTAGGCCAGTGTGGTGACCTCGCAACCCAGCCGGCACACGCCGGGGTTGCGCGAGGTGTAGCGAATGACGAAGGCGTTCGATTCACCCACCACGTCCGCCCGCACCAGCCCCGGGTCGTACGCCCACGAGGCCGGCAGGTGATTCACCGCCACCGAGTCGGCGAACATCTGGCGCGCGCGGCTGAACACGTCCTCCGACAGGATGACCTGGATCTCCGACGCCACCTCTTCCTCCCATCCCAGGTAGCGGACGGTGCCCGACAGTCCGCTCTGCTGCTCACCCCGGCGGACGAGCACGCGCGAGCTCGACTCCCAAACGGTGGGCTGGCGCGCATTGAGGAAGACCACCAGCGCCGTCGACAACCCGACGATGGACACGAGGATCCATTTACGGCGGAACAGCACATCGAGGAAATCGCGGAGACTGGTCTCCGCGCGGGCATCGGTCCGGTTTTCCATTACGGCGCCCTGCCCGTTCCCTTGAAGAACTCGTAGCTGGCCGAGAGGTTGGCGATCTGCCAGCCCTTGTAGACCAGGTCCAGCGGGGCATTGATGACGTCGTAGACGGCGTTCATGAAATCGGCCGCTGAATAAATGGGGTGCTGCGGAATCATCACGATGTCGTAGTTCCGCAGCCGGATGTTGTTCGCCATGTGCGACCCGTTCATGACGGCCTTGAGATCGACTTCGATGCCGATGATCTTGTTGACACCCTGGCGCCGGATCAGCACCGCGTGGTTCGACAGCGCCCCGGGCTTGAATCCGCCCGCCAGCGCGATCGACTGCAACATCGTCACCTCGGTGTCATACGTGTAACCTCCAGGCCGCTCCACCTGGCCCAGAACGAACACCTTCTGGGGGGCGGGCTCCTTGACGATCACCGAGAGATTCGGCTCGCGCAGGATCTCGGAGAACCGGCTGGTGAGCAGCGAATCGAGCGTCATGGGCGTGACGCCGGCCGCCATCTGGTCGCCCACGTACGGCAGCGAGATGCGTCCGTCGCGGCGGACCACCAGGTCGCGCGTCGTGAGATTGGTCTGGTAGAGGAAGACCACTTCCAGTTTGTCGCCCACGCCGATTACGTATTCCGGCTCCAGAGCGGCCTGCACCGACGTCGGGGTGTCGGCCTCGAAAGCCGGCAGGTCTTCCGGCGGGTACCATCCGGCGGAGCGATCGGCCCCGACCGGACCCGACGCGCAACCGCCGGTCACCACGGGGAGGAATGCGGTCGCCAGCAGAACACCCGCCAGCGCGCGCGCGCGCGCACTCCCTGACGGTCCGTGCCGCCTGGGGCCACTGCCCCAGAAATTCATGAAGAAAACAAGAAAACTCATTGTTTTAAAAAACGTTAGCTTACAGGGACAGGAACCGCAAGTAGCAAAACGGCAAGCCCCGTGCCAGCGGAATCGCGTCAATACGCTCCTCGTCTGGCCATGACCGCCGGAATGGTCTTGAGCAGGATCACGACGTCGTTCCAGAGGCTCTGGGTCCGCAGATACTCCAGGTCGAGGCGCATCCACTCGTCGAATCCAATCTGGCTCCTCCCGGAGATCTGCCACAGGCACGTCAGCCCGGGCTTCACCTCCAGGCGGCGCCGGTGCCAGGCCTGGTACTTCGCCACCTCGCGCGGCAGGGCGGGCCGGGGACCCACAATACCCATGTCCCCTTTCAGCACGTTGAATATCTGAGGAACCTCATCGAGGCTCGATCGTCGAAGGAACTGCCCGACGGGGGTGATGCGGGGATCGTTCCGAATCTTGAATACCGGCCCGGTCTGTTCGTTCCGATCCGCCAGCTCGGCGACCCGGGTGTCCGCCTCGGCATACATCGACCGGAACTTGTAAAAATCGAACACCTGCCCGTCCTGCCCGACACGCGGCTGGCGGAAGAAGATCGGCCCGGGGCTGTCGAGCCAGATCATCAGGGCCACCAGCGGAATGACCGGGACCAGCAGCAGCAGGATCAGCGATCCCACCACGATATCGAACACCCGTTTCAGGATCCGGTAGGCGGCGTCGCCCCGGACGGCGAGGTCGTGGACCCCGGTCGCGGCGGACGCCCGGCCCGGGCCGCCCGGGGACGGTTCGCGGCTCAGTGGGGGTGCGGACGGGCTGTTGTTCATCGGGTCGTCAGATGCAATCACGACAAAACCGCACTCGGCATTCCCTCCGAGTGCGGCCGTCACCTCCGCAGCGGGACCCGGCCAACCAGCAGCCCTCGGCTCCCGGTCGAAACCGCAGTCACACGACAATCAGTAGAGAACCCGCTAGCAGACGCCCGATAGTACCTCCCAGTCAGGGAGGATTCTATCAGAACGAACCCTCCGCGTCAAGGACACCGCCCCTACGTGGACGCTCCCGCGCCCGGCGGCGACGCGTCCCGCACCAGCAGATACAGAAGCGGAAGCATGATCTCGTGGTGCCCCGTGATCATGTGGCTCTCACAGGCGCCGCGAAACGGACGCGTCAGAACGTTCTCGCGGACACGGTACTGCGGCATCATGTCGAAGCCCACGGCGAAGACGTTCCGGGGCGTCGCTCCCAGGTTGTAGGCCACCGACACGGCCTTCAGGAAGACCTCGGGCAGCACGACGGCGGACCCCATGAGGACGACGATACCGGAATCGAAGGCACACCGGACCCGCTCGCTGAAGATGCGGAAATCCTTCATGGTGAGCCGCCCGACCTCCGCCGCCGGGAACGACGGATGCGGGTGGGTGATATCCGTGCCGAACGCCACGTGTACCGTCGCCGGAACGCCCGCCGCGTGCGCGCGGCCGAACACGCTCACGCCCGCATGGGGCGCCCCGCGTTCCGCCACGTAGGCCCCGACGCCGCCGCCGAGACCGCGGCCGCTCGACTCGGCCAGACGGACCGCGCCGTTGAAGTGCTCCGAGGTCTCCCGCGACATGCCGAAGCGTCCCTCCGGAAGCTCCACGGCGACATCCTCGGATGTGTGGCCGAAGAACGCCAGCTCGAGATCGTGCACGGTAGCCGATCCGGGGGTCGCCACGCACGTCACGTACCCCGCGTCGATGAGGGCGGCGAGGTACCCCGACAGCCCCGTCTTGATGACGTGCGCCCCCACCATCCACAGGATCTCGCGCTTCTCTGAGCGCGCGCGGCGCAGCTCTTGCGCGGCCCGCTTGAGCGAGCGGGCGCCCAGCATGTCCGGAAACACCCTCTCCAGCTCGCCGGCCCGGAGCGCTCCGCTCACCGAAGCGGGATCGACAATGTCATCCACCCGCACCTTCGATTCGCGATCGCGGATCGAGATGGGGCGGATGCGCGAAAGATCGATTTCGTCGAAGGGTCTATCCACCTTGCCTCACTTCTTCTTCGCAACGCGGTACTCTTTGAGGATCGCCGCCACGTGACCGATGACGGCCTTGCTCTTCATGAGCACGGGCATCCGGTACTCGTCGTCCGTCAGCCACACCGTCAGGCGTCCCTGCTGGGTGAAGATCCCCGGCCCGCGCAGGATGGGCTCGACGACCAGACAATCGAACTCTCCCGCGTCGACCTTGATGTGTTCCCGCCGGTAGACCTTGACCACAAGCGGGTAGTTCTTCCCGTCGGTATGGTTGGCCACCGCGATCGCCTGCCCGACTTCCAGCGGCAGCGTCCGAACATAATACAACGCCGACAGCACGTCCTGCACGCGCGGAGGGATGGGGACGACCTTGTCCTTGTAGACGGCCCGGTCGGGGAATCGTCCGGCCAACGATGGACGCCGGCTCGATACGTACCGGCGTTGCAGCCGGCCTTCGGCAAAGTCCGCCAACAGGGCGGGCCAGCTCTCCTCGGCCTCTCCCATAACGATAGTGTCCGCGTGGTCGAGGGCATCCTCGGGCGCAAGGGTCGGGTGGAAACCGCCCATGGCCACCGGTGTGCCCCTCTGCCTGAAGCGGTCGGCAATCTGGTAGGCCCGCCGCGCCGTGTACGTCTCCACGCTGAGGGCGACCAGGTCCGTCGGTTCCTCGTAG
>CAZCQM010000017.1:19335-26856 GCA_964500785.1 uncultured bacterium | reverse complement strand
CTTCTACCAGTCGGGCGACCGCATCGCGTCGGCCGCGGTCGCACCCGTCTACGTCTCGCACCGGCTGGCGGCGGTCGTCCGCTTCGGGCGCTACCTGGACGACGAATTCGTCAACGAGGTCAAGCGCCTGACCGGCGCCGACGTATGCCTGGCCCGTCAGGGAGTCGAATACGCGAGCACCTATCCCCCGTCGCGCGGTGCGGAAGAGGCGTGGGATCCCAAGGGGCGCGTCGCAACGACGATCGCGCGCGGATCGGTGACGCTCTCGGAGGCGTTCAGCCGCCGGCACGACGGCGAGGAGTACCTCACCATCCACATCGCGGTTGGGGGCGTCGACGCCCACGACGGATTCGACGCCTTCGTCGGGCGCGAGCTGCAGGCCGAGATGACGCCCATCCTGGTGCTCGAGAAGCGCCTGGTGCTGGGCGGCGTGGTCGCGGTCGTGGTGACGCTCCTGATCGGATTCATGGTGGCGAGCAGCATCACCGCCCCCCTGTCGCGCATCGTGCAGGCCTCGGTCGCCCTCCAGAAGGGACGCTACGACTTCCCCATCGACATGCGCGGCGCCGACGAGGTCGCCCTCCTGGGCAGAAACTTTGCGCACATGCGCGAGTCGCTGGCCACCTACGTCGCGCACCTCAAAAACGTCGACCAGGCGAAGAGCAACTTCATCGCGCTGGCCGGCCATGAGCTGCGCACGCCGCTCACCATCATCACGGGCTTCAACGAGATGATCGCCAGCGGGGCGCTGGGCCAGGTGCCCGACAAGGTGCGCGAAACGACGGACCTGATCACCGAGCACCTCTCGGGGCTCAACCACCTGGTCCAGTCGATGCTGGACCTGACCTACTTCGAGCAGGGGCTGCAGTCGTTGCGCCTCGAGCGGCGCGACGTCCGCCTCATCGTGCGCGAGATCGCCGACGCGCGCCGGGGGACGCTGGAGCGCCGCCGGCTCACCCTCGCCCTCGACACCGGCGACGACCCGCTCTGGGTCATGGCCGACGCCGACCGGCTGCGCGACGCGATCATGGCGCTGGTCGACAACGCCATCCGCTTCACGCCGGAGGGCGGGACGGTCCGCGTCCTCGCGGCGGCAACCGGCGGCGAGGTCACCGTGGCCGTGGAAGACACCGGCATCGGCATTCCCCGGCACGAGCTCAAGTGGGTATTCCAGAAGATCTACGAAGTGGGAGACATCATGCACCATTCGTCCGGCACGTTCGGGTTCGGGTCCAAGGGATTCGGCCTCGGCCTCGCGCTGTGCAAGCTCATCGTCGAAGCGCACCACGGCCGCGTGTCGGTTGCCAGCACACCGGGCCGCGGAAGCACGTTCACGCTCGTGCTGCCCGCCGCCGGATCCGCGACGCAGACGCCGGTAGCCGCACCGGAGAAGGAAGGAGTCCTGGTATGAAACGCTCGAAGAGCACCGTACGCCTCGTCCCCAGCCGGACGGGACGACGCATCGCCCTCGGGGCGTTTGCCGCCCTCGCGCTGGTGGGATTCGCGGTGGACGCGTTCGCGCAGAACACCGTCCAGGTGCGGGGGCTGATCGACATCGTCGGCACCCATCTGGGCGATGACCGCTATCTCAACACCGTCAATACCAACGACTCGAACTTCGACGCGCTGCGCTCGCGGCTGTTCGTGGAGGGAAAGCGCGGCAACACGTCGGTGTACCTCCAGTTCCTGGTCTCACCCGAGAGCTACAGCCAGTTCCGGTTCTTCGGCGGGTACCTGATGCACCAGATCTGGCAGGAGCGGAACATCTTCCTCGAAGCCGGGTTGATACCGCTCCAGGACGGCATCTGGGCGAGCCACACGTATTCCAACAAGAACCCGCTCATCGGCATCCCCATGGCGCAGTACTGGAAGTCGACGATGTCGGCCACCATGATGCCGACGGACATGAACCAGCTGCTCTCCATGCGCGGCCAGGGGCAGACGGGATTCGTCTACGCGGACTCCAACGGCGTGCGCGGCGTGGCCCACGCCACCTGTCCCATCGTCTACGACAACTGCTGGAACTACGGGGCGTTCTCGCTGGGAACCGTCGGCCGCGTCGAGTACGCGGTGGGGGTGACGGTGGGGGCGCCCGCGGCGGCCGTCGCGGGGTCCGACACCAACGACGACCTCACCTTCCACGCCAAGCTCGGCTACGAATTCGCGCCCGGGTTCCGGATGTGGGTGACGGGCGTGCGCGGCGCCTACCTGGACCGCGTGGTCCAGGACTACCTCCCCGCCGGCAAGACGGTGAACGACTACTTCCAGACCCTGTTCGTGGCCAGCGCCGAGTGGAACTGGTGGCGGCTGTCGCTCATGGGCGAGGCGTACATGAATCACTTCGACACCCCCATCCGCCCGGAGGGATTGAGCAACTACTCGTACTACCTGCAGGGGGTCTACTCCCTGTTCGCCGGACTCGACGTGGCCTTCCGCTACGACGTGATGCAGTTCGAGGACGTGCCCAACGCCGACGGTGAGCTGGTCACGTGGGACGAGGACTACCGGCGCGTCGAGACCGGCCTGGGCTACCACGTGTCGCGCGATCTGTTCCTCAAGGGAGTGGTCCAGGCGACGGCCGAGCAGGAAAACTGGACCGTCATTCCGGCGCTGCAGGTGTCGTTCAGTTTCTAGTGAAGGGGGCTGGGATCGAAGCGGGCCATGTAGTATAATGCAAATAGCCGCGTCGGCGCGGGGCCGGTCGACACTGTGCACCGGTCAACTCTGGGTGCCCACGTCGCCACACTGCGCGACGCTGTCCGCGCCCGGCGCGGCTTGAATACGAACGGGGTGCACGCACGTGCACCCCGTTCTTTTTTCCTCCCCGCACACCCGTCCGCTCAGTCCCCCGGCACCCGGGCGACCACCTCCGGCCGCGATCGCGCCCAGGTCCGGCGCCACGCTTCCTTCATGCGCTCCGCGAGCACGTAGTAGGCGGGCAGCACCAGAAGCGTCAGGAAGGTCGAGCTCACCAGCCCCCCCATCACCGCCCGCGCCAGCGGGTAGTACTGCGCATCGCCGATGTGGGAGGTTCCCAGCGCCATGGGAAGCAGCCCGAGCACCGTGGTCGTCGCCGTCATCAGGATGGGACGCAGGCGCTCGCGCCCCCCGGCCATCACGGCCTCCTCCACCGACAACCCTTCCTTGCGCAGATTGTTGACGTGATCGATGAGCACGATTCCGTTGTTCACCACCACGCCGATCAGGATGACCACGCCGATCATGGCCATCAGGCCGAAGGACGTCTGCGTCAGCAGGAGCATCCAGATCACGCCCACCGCCGCCAGCGGCAGGCACACCATGATGACCAGCGGGTGCAGGTAGGATTCGAAGAGGGCGGCCATGAGCATATAGACGCACAGGATCGCGAGCAGCGCGTTGGCCAGCATCTGCTGCGCCTGTTCGTTCCGCTCCTGGATCCGGCGGCTGAACGACCACACGTATCCCGGCGGGAGCGACACGCTGTTCATGATGCCCGTGACATCCTTGAGCAGCCCCTTGAAATCCTCGCCCTCGTAGAGCCCCTGGACCGAGACGATGGTGCGCTGGTTGTCGCGCTCGATCTGCGTCGGGCCCTTCACCTCGTCGAAGTTGGCCACCGATCCCAGGGTGATCTCCTTGTCGTCGGCCATCCCCACCAGCAGGTTGTGGAGGTTGTAGATGCCCACCTGGTCGGACGGATCGAGGCTGATCGACATGGGGATCTCGCGGTCCTTGCCGTGGAACCGATCGAGCTGGATGCCGCGGAACGTCAGTCCCATCACCGAAGCGACGTCGTTGGCGGTCAGGTGATAGCGCGACACCAGGTCGGAGTCGAGGGAGATGTTGATCTCGTCCCGCCCCATCTCGACGCTGGTCTTGATGTCGGTCAGGTCCTTCACGTAGCCGAAGCGCCGCTTGACCTCCGTGGCAATGTCCTCCAGCACCAGCTTGTCGTCGCCGAAGAGATTGACCCGCATCACCGACGCACCGCCGCTGCTCTCGCCGCTGTCGTTGCCGATCTGCAGCGTCATCCCCGCTATGTCGGGGATGGCCCGGCGCAGCGCCTTGCGCTTGTCCTTGAGCTGCTGCTTGCTCAGGTACTTGTCCTTGAAATAGACGGTCGTCGCCGCTTCGTTGTCGCGGTAGTAGCTGTAGACGGTCTCGATCTCGAGCGAGTCGCGCTTCGCCTCCAGCGCCGCCTCCACGCGGCGGACGTACGCGTCGGCCTCGCGGTAGCCGATGTTGTCGGCGAACTTGTACTCCATGTAGATGCGCTCGATGAGGAGGGTGTCGTCGTCCTGCGGACCCTTCAGCCCCAGGAACTTCGCGCCGGCGACCGTGACCAGGAGTGCGGCGGCGACGATGGCGAGCGTCCAGCGCGGGTGGCGGAAGGTCGTCCAGTGCAGGGCGCCGGCGTAGCGGTCCTCCAGGCGCGCGAAGAAACGCGACTTCCGCGCCTCGCGCGGCTTCTTCAAACGGGAGGAGAGGAAGGGGATGAAGGTCAGCGAGATCAAAAGCTAGAACAGGATGGCCACCGAGATAGTGATACCCACCGACGACAGCCACACGAACAGCTCATCGTTCCTGGATCCGAACACGATGGGCGCGAAGACGATCACCGTGGTCAGCGTCGAGGCGGTGACCGCGGTGGCCACCTCGCCCGCGCCGGTGATGGCCGAGTGCGTGGGGTTCTCGCGGCGGTTCTGGTGCCGGTAGATCGACTCCAGCACCACGATGGCGTTGTCCACCAGCATGCCCACGCCCAGCATCAGCCCCATCATGGTCAGCATGTTGAGGGAGTGCCCCGCGAAGTAGAGGAACGCGAGCGTGCACACCAGCGAAAACGGAATCGAGACGGCGATGATCAGCGTCGTGGTCATCCGGCGCAGGAAGAAGTAGAGGATCGCCACCGCCAAAAACCCGCCGATGATGCCGGCGTCGCGCAGGCCGCGGATGCCGTTGAGGATCTCCGCGGACTGGTCGAAGAAGAGGAGCACGTTGATGCCCTTCAGCGCCGGGTCCTTGTTCATGCGGTCCATCGCCCTGTGCACGCGGCGGGCCACGTCGACCGTGTTGGCGTTGCTCGCCTTCTGGATCCAGAACGCCACCGCGTGTTCGCCGTTGAGGCGGCGCCCGTAGTCGAGCGTCGGCTCGCCGTAGACGACGTCGGCGATGTCGCGCAGGCGCAGGCCCTCGGGACTGACGACCAGGTTCTCGACGTCCTCGATGCGGCGGAAGCTGCCCAGCGAGCGGATGGAGTAGCGCAGCCCGTCCACCGTCACCTTGCCCCCCGACGCGGTGGCGTTGGCGCTTTGCAGCAGGCGGAACACGTTCTCGACGTCGACGTGGTGCGCCTTGACCTTGTCGATTTTCAGGTAGATGGATATCTCTTTCGGCTCGACCCCCTCGATGAACACGTTCCCCACGCCCTCGACGCGCTTGAGCGGGTTGATGACCGAGCGCTCGATGAGGTCGTAGCTCCCCGCCAGGTCGCGCCCGACCGCCGATATGCGCCCCTCGAGGATGGGGATGTCGTTGGTGTCGAACGTGAACACCTGCAGGTGTTCGATGTCCGCCGGCAGGTCGGGTCGAATCTGGTCGAGCTTCTCCTTGACCTCCATGCGCAGCACGCCCACGTCGCGCCCCCAGTCGAATTCCACCCCCACGAAGGCGCCGTCGGGCTGCGTGAACGACTGAATGCGGTGGACGTTGCCCAGCGTGGCGAAGACCTCTTCGACCGGCTTGACGATGTGGCGCTCGATGTAGTCCGGGTGCGAGTTCGGGTACGGAATAAAGACCCCGATGAACGGGAACTCGACGTGCGGGAGGAACTCGATGGGCAGCTTGAAGGACGCGATGCCCCCCATGGCGAGCAGGGTCACCAGCCCGATCATCACCAGCACGGGCTTCTTGACCGATAGTTCGTGGAGACGCACGCCGTCCTCCCTACTCCCCGCGCGCGACCACCGAATACAGCGACGGGATCACGAACAGGGTCAGCACCGTCCCCACCAGCAGCCCGCCGATGACCGTCAGCGCCATGGGGGCGCGGATCTCGGCGCCTTCGCCGAACCCGAGCGCCATGGGCAGCAGGCCGAGCACGGTGGTGAGCGTCGTCATCAGGATGGGGCGCAGGCGCACGCGCCCGGCGGCCCGGACGGCGTCCATCTTGGACGCGCCGTCGCGCCGCAGCGTGTTGATGTAGTCGACCAGCACGATGCCGTTGTTGACCACGATGCCCGCCAGCAGAATGACCCCGATGAACACGATGACGCTCACCGGCTTGTGGGCCAGCAGCAGCGTGAAGACGACGCCGATCGCGGCCAGGGGCACCGTGAACATGATGATGAAGGGGTGGACGAAGGATTCGAACTGCGCCGCCATGACCAGGTAGACCAGGAACACGGCCAGGATCAGCGCGAGGACGAGGCTTCGGTACGACCGCATGAGCTCCTCGTTCTCGCCCCCCAGCTCCACCGTGATGCCCTCCGGGCGCGGCATCGAGGCGAGCACCGCCTGCACGTCCGTCGCCACGTGCCCCAGGTCCCGGCCGGCGACGTTTCCGGAGACGATGGCGGCGCGCTGCTGCGCGACGCGCGAGATCTGGTTCACGCCCCGCGCCACCTGCACGTCGGCGATGGTGCCGAGCAGGATGGGGGCCCCGTCGCGCTCGCCCACGACGAGCGAGCGCATCGCGTCGATGTCCTCGGCGCGCCACGCGGTGGTCCTCACCCGGATGTCGATCTGCTTGTCGCGCTCCTTGAACGTGGTCGGCACGTCACCCTTGATCTTGGTGCGCACGGTATTGGCCACGTCCTCGATGGCGAGCCCCATCGACGACATGCGCACGCGGTTGAACTCGACGTCCAGCTCCGGATTGCCGTACTCGAGCGACGACTTGACGTCCTTGACGCCGGGGATTCCCGCGACGCGCGCGACCACCGCGTCGGAGAACGTCTTGAGCTCGTCCAGGTCGTAGCCGAAGATGTGCACCTCCAGCGGGGTCTGGAAACTGAAGTACGAGGGCCGGGCGAACTTCGTCTTGGCGCGCTCGATGCGGTCGAAGCGGCGGCGCAGCGAGGTGACCAGGGCGTCCTCGGCGTGCGGGTCGCCCTTGCGGGCCATGACGACGTTGAGCTGTCCGATGTTCTCGTCCTTGCTCTTGAGGTTGCTGCCCAGGCGGCTCGCCGTTCCCACGCTGGTGAAGTACGACTCCACGCCGGGCTCATCGGCCGCGATCTGTTCCATGCGCCGCAGGACGGCGTCGGTGGACTCGAGCGGGCTTCCTTCCGGGAGCTGCACGGCGAAGCTGAACTCGCCCTGCGAGAACTGCGGGATGACTTCCTTGCCCAGGAGCGGCGAGACGGCGATGGCCGCGGCGAAGAGGGCGAGCATCGCGCCCAGGAAACGCCCCCGCCGGTGCAGCACGGCGTCCAGGGCCCGAACGTACGCGCGCTCCAGCGGTGGATAGAACCCGTCGTAGGCCGCGCGGAGCGGGCGCGTCGGTATGGTGTCCGTCCAGAAGTTCGCCTTGTCCGC
>CAZCQM010000017.1:13077-19325 GCA_964500785.1 uncultured bacterium | reverse complement strand
GGGCGCTTCGCGAAGGTGAGCCCGCGGGCGACGAGCCCGACCGCGCGCCGCAGCACGCGGACGACGACGACCAGTCCCGCGGTCAGGACGCGCAGCGTCGCGCGGAGCCAGCGTGCCGCCCGCCGGCGGGGCATCGTCACCGCGGCCGGTGGGGGCGGCGACGAGCCGGCGCGGAACTCCACCGACGACGCCATAGGGATCAGCATCAGCGCGGCGACGAGCGAGGCGAGGAGCGAGATCGACACCGTGAGTGCCTGGTCGCGGAAAACCTGCCCCGCCAGACCCTCGACGAACACGATGGGCAGGAACACGGCCACCGTGGTCAACGTGGAGCCCGTGACGGCCGAGGCGACCTCCTTCGCCCCGCTCGCCGTCGCTTTCTTGCGGTCCGGCTCGCGCTCCTTGTGGCGCGAGATGCTCTCCAGCACCACGATGGAGTTGTCCACGAGCATGCCGACCCCCAGGGCGAGCCCGCCGAGCGACATGAGGTTCAGCGAGACGCCGAGCTGCTGCATGATGACGAAGGCGAACATGATCGAGATGGGGATCGAGAGCCCGATGATGATCGTGCTCCGGAAGTCGCGGAGAAACAGGTACAGAATGAGAACGGCCAGGATGGCGCCGAGGATGGCGTTGGAACGCACCTCAGAGATCGCGCTCTTGATGAAACGCGACTGGTCGAAGAGCACGTCGATGGTGGCGTCGTGCGGGAGCTGCTTCTTGAGCGTCGCCAGGCGGGCGCGCACCGCGTCGGCCACCTGGACCGCGTTGGCGTCGCCCTCCTTGTAGACCGCGACCTCGACCACCTCGCGGCCGTTGAGACGCGTGATGACGTCGCGCTCGACGTGGTCGCGCTCCACCCGCCCGAGGTCGGCCAGGATGACGCGCCGCCCCCCTTCCTCGCGCACGATGGTGTTGGCGATGTCGTCGACGCTCTGGAACTCGTTCTCGGTGCGGAGGAGGAACTCGGCGCCTTTGTCGCGCAGGCGCCCGCCCGACTGGTTGACGTTGTCCTGCGCCAGGCGCGCCGCGACGGTCGCGATGGGAATGCCGTAGCTGGCCAGGCGCCGCTCGTCGAGCTCGACGTGGATCTCCTCTTCGAGACCGCCCAGCACGCGGGCGCTGGCCACACCCTCGAGCGCTTCCAGCTCCTTCTTGATCGTGTAGTCGGCGAGGTTGCGCAGCCGGACGAGATTGTCGGTGCCCGAGACGCCGATCCGGACCACGGGATCGAGCGAGGGATCGTAGCGCAGGATGACGGGCGCCTTGCACTCGCGCGGCAGCTGGACGAGGTCGATCTTGTCGCGCACGTCGAGGGCCGCGTACTGCATCGACGTCTTCCACGTGAACTCGAGCGTGATCTCGGACATGCCCGGCTTCGATACCGAGCGAACCGTGCGAAGCCCGCTGATCACGCCCACCGCCTCTTCCAGGGGGCGCGTCACGAAGTTCTCCACCTCGGCGGGCGCGGCGTCGGGGTACTCGGTCTGGACGGTGAGCGACGGGTAGGATATTTCCGGGAGCAGTCGGAGCTGGAGACGCGACAACGCGACGAAGCCGAACACGACCACGGCGACGAAGATCATCGTCACGGTGACGGGGCGCCTGACGGAGAAGTCGACGATGCGCATGGTCGGCGACGCCCCGCTACCGCGTCGTGTTGGCGGCCGTGTCGCTCTCGGTGACGCTGGCGCCCGCGGGCGGCACCACCTTGATCTTCGCACCCTGCCGGATGCCCCCCACGCCCGCCGTGACCACGGTGTCCCCCGCGGCCAGGCCGTGCGTGATCTCGGCGTGGGTCTCGTCCTCGTAGCCCAGCTCGACGCCGACGCGGCGCACGGAATCCGCCGCGGCCACGTAGACGAAGTGCTCGCCGGCGTCGGCGACGACGCTGCGCCGGGGCACGGCGAGGACGCCGTCGTGCGTGTCGGTCAGGATGCGCACGCGCACGAAGCTGCCGGGGACGCCGGGCCCGGCGGTCTGCGCCGTCACCTTCACGGTCCCGGTGCGCAGGTCGACTTCGGGGGCGACGCGAAGTATCTCGCCGTCGAACTGCACATCGGGATCCGTGTCGGGGCGGATGAAGACCTTCTGCCCGGGACGCACGCGGCGCGCCTCCGCTTCGGGCAGGTACATCGACAGCAGGAGCGGACGGATGTCGGCCATGACGTAGAGCTTCGCGCCCATTGCAATGTTCTCGCCGGGGTCGACGAGGCGGCTCATGACGACGCCGCCGAACGGTGCGCGGATCTGCGTGTACTCGTACTTGACCTGGGCGGCGTCGTACCCGTTGGCCGCCAGCTCGTACTGGTACTTCACGTCCTGGTATTCCTTGTCGCTGATGAGATTCTGCGCGCGCATCGTCTCCAGGCGCTCGAGCTCCCGCTTCTGCTGGTCGCGGTTGATGCGCGCCTCGTCGAGTGCGACCTTGAGCTCGGCGTCGTCGAGGCGGCACAGGAGGTCTCCCTCGCGGACGACGTCGCCTTCCTCGGCGCGTATCTCCGTCACCTCGCCGGCGATCTTGGCCAGGATGTCGACGCGCTTCTCGGCCTCCAGCGTGGCGGTGGTCTGGTAGTAGGTGGCGATGGAGCGGGGCGACACCACGCCGACCTCGACCGGGATCGCCAGGTCCTTCTTGTCCTTCTCGCCCTTCTTCTTCTTCTTCTTTTCCTTCCCCGTCTTCGCAACGTCCGGCGCCGAGGCGGAGTCCGCCGCCAGCGTCGAATCCGCCGCGCCCGCGTTGCCGCGGGTGACGCCCATGCGCGTCGTCACCAGGAAGGCCACGCCCGCGCCGAGGGCCAGCACGGCGACCAGCGAGATGAGCAGCGTTTTCCGTCCGGGTCTGTTCATGAGGGTCTCCGAATTCGGTCTGAACGGGGTCCGCCCGGCGGAATGCCGGCGCATCGATCAGTACGCGCGGGGACATCCGGATGTTTCAAGGCAGGGCCTGCCGGGCCCCGGGCGGCTGACATCGGATAGGACCGGGGACGGTCCCTCGAGGTTTCAACGATTTCACGACGGAGGCGGATACCCGCGCGGGTCCCGGCTATTCGATGACGTTTACGAAGCAGTGGAGGCCGCCCATCATGTAGTGGAGGTACTCCGGCACGGGGATGACCCGGTAACCGAGGCTCTCGTAGAGCTCGCGGTTGCTCCGGTTGAGATCGGTCAGCTCGAATCGCTCCCGGTCGAGATCGGACAGGTCGAGTGCCATGCGCACCCGGCCCCCGCCGGTGGTGACGGATTCCGTAACGCCGCGGAGCGTATCGGGATAGAGCGGCATCAGGATCGTGCCCCCCACCTGCACGACGTTGGTCCACGACATGGAGCCGAGCACCTGCCGCCACCCGACCGGCGACCGGTGCACGACGACACCGAGACTGTCCAGAAGGCTCGCGTAGTCCTCGTACTCCAGGGCGACGGTCCCCAGGCGCGCGGACAGCGCCTCGAGCAGGTCGCCGTCGCCGGGGCCGGTGAAGGGCGTGATCTCGGGACGCCCGGCGCGAATCGCATCCTCGAGGTCCCGGCGCTCGGGCTCGCCGAAGGCCAGGCGCGACACGACGGCACGGCCATCGTCGAGAACGACCATGCCCATGTCGATGTGGTACTCGAAGTACATGCGCGTGTCGGGACGCGTGGGCGCGCGCCCCACGACGAACACCCGCTCGACGCCGAAGGTCTCCGCCATGGCGCTCAGCAGCCCCGCCGTGTCGTACCCGCGGGCCCAGGTGTGCCGTTGATACACGCCGTTGTCGAAGAGCACCTTGCGCCCGACGATCATGAAACGGTGACCGCCCGCGCGCACGAAGGCGACGTTGCCCCCCTCGAAGACGAACGGGGCGATCTGCACCGAGTCTCCCGGGAAGACGCGCCGGAGCAGCTCGGCGGTCGCCGCCGCCGCCCGCTCCGATCCCGCGTGCTTGTCCGGCGAGACGATGAGCGTCGTCCGCCCCCCGGCCGCGCCGGCGACCGCGACGTCGCGCGCCCACTGCGTCAGGATCGGTGAGGCGGGATCCATGGTGCGATAGACGACGTTGTCGATCCCGTTCGCCACCAGCAGCGGGTCCAGCGCGCTCCGGTACCGATCGGTGCACAGAAAGACCTGGCGGGCGCCGGGCGAGAGCGCCTTCGCGACAGAGGCGAGCTCGAGCGCGTAGCGCGGGTTGAAATAGTCGCCGACGATCAGGAGCGAACGATCGCCGTTCTTGAGATGGTCCTCGAACGCCGGCTGCACGCGCGTGGGGCGCGAGTCGTCCGCGCACCCGGCCGCCGTCGCAGCGGCCAGGGCGATGGCCAGCACGGAAGGTATCCGCATCGCGAGGGAGAGGAATGGTGCGCCCGAGAGGACTTGAACCCCTAGCCTTGTGGTCCGTAGCCACACGCTCTATCCAGTTGAGCTACGGGCGCACCCATTGGCACGATGTGTCTATCCCGCCGGCGGCGCCTCGGCCGGCGCGGGCGCGGCCTTCTCGGTGACTTCGAAGTCCATCCGGATGCCGCCCACCCAGCGGGCCGCGAGATTGTACAGCGCCCCGCCGATGGCGACAACGACCGACCCGAAGACGCCGTAGAGCATCGCCAGGACGGGGATGGCGACCACGCCCAGGAAGCCGGTCAGAACCCCGAGCCCCGGGATATCCTCGTCGCCGAGGAAGTTGCCCAGTTGCCCCAGGACGACGAAGACGAACGCGTAAAAGACGCCGGCCACGAGGCCCAGCACGGCGTAGAGAATGAACGCCACTTTGAACACCGACCAGACATCGATGGTTCGGAGCCGGAACGATTGAATCATCCGATTCCTTCCGGTGCGGGCCATCCGGTTGCGAGCCGGTCTCGCCGGCCTGCGAAATCATGGCGGAGAGGGAGGGATTCGAACCCTCGGTACAGGTTTTAGCCCGTACAACGGTTTAGCAAACCGTCGCCTTCGACCGACTCGGCCACCTCTCCGAGAATACTGTCTTCGTGAAAACTGGCGGAGGGCGAGGGACTCGAACCCCCAAGGGCCGCAAAGCCCGACGGTTTTCAAGACCGTTGCCTTACCAGTTAGGCTAGCCCTCCGGTCACGTGACCGGAGGGCGGACTATAGCACCCCCCCGCCCGGGGGGTCAAGCAACGGCCCGGCAAGGGCTTCGGGGCGTCCGCACGCGCCCGCCGCTGCGCCGCATCCGTCGTGGGCCTGGCTACGTGGTGAAGACTTCGTACTCTTCGACGACCGAGGTCAGGGCGATTTTGCCGTCCTCCCCCTTGAACTCCCCGACGCGCGCGTGCCCGGCGCGGTACTCCGCACTCCCCTTCCACGCGTTGAAATCTTCGCGCGATTGCCAGTGCGTCATGACCAGGTAATCGTTCCCTTCCATGGGACGGAGGATCTCCGCCCGAATGAAGCCGGGGCGCGTGTCGACCGCCCGGGCCCGCGTCCGGAACATCTCCTCGAACCTCTCCCGCCACCCGTCGGGCACGGTCATACGATTGATCATGACGAACATGAGACTCTCCTTCGGTGACTGTGAGTGAATGCTGTCTGCCGGATCGGAAGGACGCCGTCAACACCGCGCGTCGCAGGTGGGGCCACCCCGGCGCTCCGCCTCGCACTCTCCACACGGCGTTCCCGCGACCCGAAGATCGAAGTAATTCTGGAAATGCGAGAGAACGGCGGGAACGTCGTGACGGCAGTGTGCCGTGTAGTCGAGAAACGCCGTCAGCCGCTCCATCGTCCCCCGACTGACGACGTGCTCGATCTCGCACGCGTCCTGCCGCGCCGTCTTGTCGTCGATGCCAAGGACACTCGTGAGAAATCGGTGCAGGACGTCGAAGCGACGGAGCACCTGCTCGGCCGCCTTCCGTCCCCGCGGCGTGAAGCGCACGTCGCGATACGAGTCGTGGGCGACCAGCCCTCGCTTCCTGAGCGTCCCGATCGCCTCGGTCGCGCTCGCCATGGTCACGCCCATGGCATCGGCGACCTCCTTGACCCGCAGGGGGCGGACGTCGGGGCGCAGGAGCAGCATCGACTTCAGGTACATCTCGAGTCTGGGCGACAGACTGGCCATGGGTCCTCCTCTAGGGCCCCCGCACAATAGTTCGGGTACCCTAAATCTGTCAAGGCGGTTTTTTCTCCGGGGGGCAGAGGCGCCGCCCGGCGCCCTACTCCTCCATCTCGCGGTAGCGCTTCCGGCTGCGCAGGAAGTGGCGGAGGATGACGACCAGGAACAGCACCGTAAAGATCGCCGTATTGCGCACGTCGATGCCAA
>CAZCQM010000017.1:0-13067 GCA_964500785.1 uncultured bacterium | reverse complement strand
ACCCGAACAGAGGCTCGGTCTGAAAGACCAGCAGGCGCGAGTGGTACTTCCGCTCCAGGTCGTCCCGCAGGTAGGCGTCGTAGTCGTCGACGGTGAAGCCCCAGAAATCATCGAAGGCGTCGTTGAAGTTGCGCAGGCGGTCGACGTCGGCGAGGAAGTCGGGCAGCCGCGCGAAACCGCCGCCGTTGGAGAACAGCTGGGTGAAGGCGGCGTACGACACCCGGTACGCGGCGCGCGCGCGGGTCTCGTTGGACGGGTAGTACCAGTCGACGTCGCGCAGGCGCGGCGCCTCACCGCTCCACACCGAGTTCATGAGCGCCCACGAGTCCACCAGCGACCACTCCTGCGCCTGCCACTGCGCGAGTCCCTCGAGGAACCAGATGGGCATGCGCACGCGGGGCACGCGCTGGTAGACCAGCAGGTGCGAGAGCTCGTGCGGGACCACTTCGTCGAGCGAATTGTAGGCGCGCGTCGCGCGGTTGACGTCGACCAGGATGCGCTGCTGCTCGAGCACGGCGAACGCCACGCCCCAGCTCGGGATCTCCTGCATCAGGCTGGCGTCGTAGCGGCGCGCGTCGGGCGTGATGATGATCTCGATGGGAGCCATGTGCGCCAGGCCGATCTCGCCGGCGATTCGGGGGATCTGCTCGCGGCAGATCTCGGCCACGCGGTCGGTCACGCGGCCGTAGTGCTTTTCGTAGCGGATGGTGACGGGGAGCGGCGCCAGCGAGCGGGTGAGTCCGTCTTTCCGGAGCGACTGCGCGTGCGCGCCGGCGACAATGACCATCGCCAGTGCGAGGGCGAGCGGCCGGGCGCGTGGCGGGAGGCGCATGGGATCCCGGCGGGCCTAGGCCGGCCCCGCGGATTCGATGACGCCGGAGCCGACGACCACGTCGCCGTCGAAAAAGGCGATGGTCTGCCCCGGCGCGATGGCGCGCTGCGGCGCGGCAAAAATGACCCGCGCCGTGCCCTCCCCCACCGCGAGCGCGGCGAGGGGCTCGGCCGAGTGGCGCGACCGGATCTGCGCGCGGAGCGCATCGGGACGCGAGGCGGCGGCGGGATCGATCCAGATCAGGCGGCAGGTCAGCTCGCGGCGCAAGAGGTCCTCGTCCTCGCCGATGACGACGGCGTTGCGCGCGACGTCGAGTGCGACGACGTAGCGCGGGCGCTCCGCCGACACGCCCAGGCCGCGGCGCTGGCCGATGGTGTAGGTGGCGAGCCCGTCGTGCTCCCCCACGACGTCGCCCGCCGTGGTCTCGATCGAGCCCGGCTCCATGGGCACCTTCCCGTCCAGGAACTCGCGCAGCGTGCGCGTGGCGATGAAGCACACCTCCTGGCTGTCGGGCTTCTCCGCCACGCCGAGCCCGGCGTCGCGCGCCTGCGCGCGCACGCCGTCCTTGTCGCGGTCGCCGAGCGGAAAGAGCACGCGCTCGAGGCCGCGCGGATCGACGGCGGAGAGGAAGTAGGCCTGGTCCTTCCCGGGGTGACGCGACCGCGCGATGTAGCGGTGCCCGGTCCCGGTGACGAATACCCGCGCGTAGTGTCCCGTCGCGATACGATCGAAGCCGAGGCGGTCGGCCCACTCGACGAGCGTGTCGAAGCGCACGATGGAGTTGCAACGCACACACGGGTTCGGCGTGCGCCCGCGGGCGTATTCGCCGAGAAAATCGTCGTAGACTTCGCGCCCGAAGATCTCTTCGGTGCTGACCACCATGTGGCGGATGCCGAGCCGCTGGCACACGGCGCGCGCGTCGTCGATGGAGTCGAGCGAGCAGCAGCTCCGCTCCGGCGCTCCCGCGCCGCCGTAGCAGTAGTTCTTCATCGTCATGCCGACGACGCGATAGCCCGCGTCCACGAGCGCGGCCGCGGACACGGCGGAATCCACGCCTCCGCTCATCGCGAGCAGGACGCTCGCGCCGGCGCGGTCCGGTTGTAGTGACTGGTAGTGGCCCTGCATGGTCGTCATCGCGGCGCGATTCTACACCGCGCGGGTAAAAAAATCCTCCCCGCCGGCGCGCGGCGGGGAGGATGGATTACTCCCGCGGCTGCCGGGGTGCGATCAACCGCCCTGTCCCGCTTGCTGCCGTTTCTTCAACGATTCCTGGCGCGCGACCTTGGCCTTGGCGTAGGCGCCCCACTGCGGGTCGCCGACGGCCTTGGAGAACATCGCGGCGGCTTCGTCGTAGGAACCGATCTTCTCGAGCGACTCGCCCCACTGCACGTAGAGCCCCGCCTTCTTGTCGGCCGACGCCAGCCCCTTCTTGGCCATATCGATGGCATCGCCGTAGCGGCCGAGCTCGTTGTAACAGCCGGCCAGCTCCTGATACGCGTTCGAGAAGTCCGGCTTCAACTGGACCGCCTTCTCGAGGTGGGCGGCCGCCTCCTTGTATTTCTTGACCTGCTTGAGCGACACGCCCGCGTTGTACTGATTCGCGGCGTTGTCCGGGTTCACGGCGAGGAGCGAATCGTACACGACGGCGGCCTTGTCGAACTGCTGCTGGTTGATCAAGAGCTTGCCGAGCTGCGAGCGGAAGCGGTCCTTGAGGTCGCCGGTCGACGCGGCGATCGCCTTCTCGTAGGCGGCGATGGCCTCGTCGTCACGCTTCTGCTCCGCGTAGATACCCGCCAGCGACCCCAGCGTCTGCGTATCCTGCGGGTTGCCCTCGAGGGCCTTCTCGTAGTATCCGGCCGCCTTGTCGAGCTTCCCGGCCTTCTGATACAGGAAGCCGAGGTGCACGTTGGCGTCGTAGTTGGTCGCGTCGATGGCGAGCATCTTCTCGTAGGTGGCGATGGCACCTTCCATCTGCGTCTTGTCGGTGGGATCGATCTTCGTCGCCTGCTCCGACGCCATGATCTGGGAGTGCCCGAGATTCGAGAGGATGTCGAGGCGCGTCGGCGCCAGCTTCTGCGCGGCCATGAACGCGTCGGCCGCCTTGCTGTAGTCCTTGAGCTCGCGGTAGCACGCCCCGAGGTCCTGCCATGCGGCGATTCGGTCCGGCGCCTGCTGGACGACCTTCTCCAGCTCCTCGGCCGCCTTCGCCCACTGCTTCGCGGCCATGAGCTGCGTCGCCGTCTGGTGCATCATGTCGACCGTCGTCAACTGATGCTCGAAACCCTGGGAGTCCTTGGTCTTCTCGAGTACCTGCTGCGCTGCGGCGGTTCCGGCGCTCGCGGCCAGGCAAATCGCCGCCGCCCAGGCGACAACTCGCGCATAATCTCTCATCGTGGTTTCCTCCGTATGGCGTTCTTGCGGTTCGTGCAGGGGGTGCGAACCGATGTATGGGACGCAGCTTTGAGCCAAGGCGGCGAATCCGCTGAACCTGCTACCTGTGCCAAAGGTAACCGCCGCTCCCTGATGTGTCAAGTGTCGATGGCTAAGGGCGTTACGGCCCCTGGCCCAGGTACTGGTGGATAATCTTGACGTTTTCGGACGCCGCCTTGCCCAGTTCCCCGTCCGGGTCGAGCTGGATGACCTTCTCCCACTCGGTCAGGGCCTCCCGGAACACCCGCGTCTCCGCGAAGGCCAGCCCCAGGTCGTAGTGCGCCTGCGCGCTGGAGGGGTCGACCCGGAGTGCGGTCTCGTAGAGGCGGACCGCGTCGGAGAGGTTCCCCTCGTCGTGCTCCAGCGAGCCGAGGTGGCAGTAGGCCAGGACGTCCTTTGGATTCACCGCGATGGCCTTCTGGTAGGCCTCGCGGGCCAGACCCCGGCGGCCGGCATTGTCCTCGGCGAGCCCCATGTTGACGTACGTCCGGGAGTAGGTGGAGTCGAGCTCCGCGGACCGCTTGTAGGCGGCGATGGCGCTGTCGTAGTAGGCGATGGCGTTCCGGCTCTGGTTGGCGGGCAGCCCCTGCCCGAGCTCGACGTAGGCGTTGCCGACGTAGAACGGCAGGCGCGCGTCGTCGGGGCTTTCGGGCACCAGCAGCCGCAGCGTGTCGAGCTGGGCCTGGGCCGTCATCTCCCGGAGGACGTCGGACAGCGTCAGGGTCGGCTCGGGCTCGTGCGCCGGAACCCGGCCGCCGCAGGCGGCGAGCAGCGCCACGAGGATCGAGATCCCCGCGAGCGCGACCCGGGGTCGGCCGACTCTCCGTCCGGCCCCTGCTAGAATTGTCTCTCGCGCCTGCGTTTCCATTCTTCCGAGCCCGTGATGCTGAGGTAGAAACGGACCGACCGGTCCGAGTACTCGTTGACCCCCGTCGAGCCGGACTTTCCGAACTCCAGGGCCATATCGAGCTTACCGCGCCCGCCGCGGAACGGCAATCCCGTACCGACGGTGATCGCCGTCCCCTTGACCTTCTCCCCCGCCGGGAGCGTGTAGGGAAGCTGCTCGTAGCGGAACGACGCGCGGAGCGGGAAACGTCCGCCCTTGAACTGGTGCTCGACGCCGAGCGCGGCGTTCTCCTCCCGCACCAGCCGGTCCGCCGGGAACGCGAGCCCCTGGAACTTCGTGAAGTCCGCGACCGACCCGCCCGCGTAGAGGATGAATCGCGCCGGCAGATGCACCGATGCGGACGCCGTCCAGCGCTCCGGCAGCGTCATGGTCTCGGTGTAGTCGGCGTTGGCGCTCGAGTTGGTGTATCGCTCTTCCACCGGAACGTCGTAGTCGATCTTGCTTTCGTACGCGACGGCGAGCGCCAGGCCGTGGCGCGGCCGCAGCACGGCCCCCGCGCCCCAGGCGTTCCCCCGGAATTGGCGCGTGCGAACGCTGACGGCGTCGGCCGTCGAGGCGCCGGTGAAGTCGATCACCCAGCGGTCCTCGATGGTGCCGTTTTCGATGGAATAGTAGCCGCCGACCTTCAGGTACCGCCCCGCGTCCAGGGCCAGCGTGAAGGGCACCGTCCACAGGTTGCCGTTGCGTGCGTAGAGATTCGTGTACGGAACCCCCTCGCTCGTCGTCTCCCGCACGGAAAAATCCCCGTCGGGATCGTAGCGTCCGCGGTAGCCGACCGCGAAACTGAGACGTTTCTTGTAGAGCGGGAAGGCGAAGATGAAGGAACTGAACTTGGTGGAGACCGTCTTCTCCTCCAGCGTCGCATCCCGGTTCTTGTCCGACGTGACGTACCCGCCCGCTCCGAACGTGACTCGTTTGCACCACGCGATCGTGGCCGGATTGTACTGGAGCGCGCCCAGCGAATCGTCGATCACCTGGACGAATCCTCCCAGCGCGGCGACGCGTGCATCGCCCACGCTCACCCGGGATCCCACCAGGTTGAGCCCGAAGATCGATTCGGCGCGCGCAAAACCGCAGAGCGACGCGCCCGCCACGACCGCAACCGTCAGAACACAGGTGGCGAAACGGCTCATGGGCGCGTGAACCCCGCCGGGGTCGAAGAGGTGACGTACACGCGCGGCCGCAGGCTGTCCGCCGCCGCGCTCCCGTAGAGCTCGACCTGGCGCAGCTCCGTGTTCTCGGAGTTGAACTGGAGAACGAACCCGTTGTCCTCCAGCGACCCCTGCAGCGTCAGGAAGAGGGAGTTGGTCACTTTGAATTCGATGATGTCGTCCCCGCTGAAAAACGCCTCCGACGTCACCTGCTGCCCGGACAGGAAGTCCGGGCTCGTCGGGTCGGTGCTGGTCGGCACGTACATCTGGAGGATCGTGTTGACGCCGAGCACCGAGCCGGGAACGATGTGGAAGCGCACGCGCGCCGTGTGCACCGACGACTGCGGCGCCAGCTCATCGATATGCATGCGGAAGTAGACCCGGCGGGCGTAACCGTCCGAGACGATGAGGGTGCTCGGCGGCGGGGGCGGGCGCATGAAGGTCGCATCGGCGCTGAAGGCGTAGTTGTGCTGGGTCAGGTCGGTGAAGTGCACCTCGATGCGCGGACGCTCCGATTCCGCCTCGATGGAGTTGAAGGTCGCGATGCGATCGTTGACGGGGTCGTTGTAGACGATCGCAATCGCGGTGCGCAGGCTGTCCCCCCGGATCCATCCCTGTACCAGGTCCGGCGGGAGCGCGTACGTGGCCGGAAAGAGCTGCATGCTCCGGTTGGGGCTACCCGTATTCGGGTCGGGAATGACCGCGAGCGTGTCTAGCGTCGAGATGGTGTCGCTGGAGGCGTAGGTCCGGTCGAGCCGGTAGAACCGCGCCGGGAAACTGCCCGATATATCCGCCGTGATGAGGCGAAGGTCCGCGGACGCCACGACACGGTTGACGTCCGAACCGGCCCCCGAGAACGACGGCTGCAGGATCATGACCCGTTCGTACCCGTCCTGGCGACCGAGATCGATGGTTGCGGTCCGGGAAATCAGCGTGTGCCGCTCGATGACGGTGTCCGCGTAGACGGCGATGGTGTCCTGAAAGACGTCCCCCGGGTGGCTGCCGAGCGCATCGTTGACGAAATCGGATCCGAGCGGCGTGTCGGGATCCGACGAGCACGAAAGCGCGGCGGCCAGGGTTAGGATCGTGAGCCCGACGAGGAACGAGACGACGCGCAGGCGCGGCGTGCCTGCACGGAACCGGTGGAACAGCATCGGAACCTTGTAGCACGGCGCCGTCGCAAGGTCAAGGCGACGCCGGGTCACTTCTCCGGCTCCGTCGCGACGACGAGCTTCTTGACGCCCGCGCCCTTGAGCACGTCGAGGACGTGGATCACGTCACCGTGCGAGACCCGGGCGTCCGCCTTCAACACGACCTCCTTGTCGGTGACATCGGCCAGGCGGTTGGCGAGGGCCTGCCCGAGCAGCGCGGGCTCGATGGGCTCATCGTTGAGATAAACGCCGCCGCGCTGGTCGATGTACACGACGATCGGCGTCTGGCGCGCGACGTCGGAGTGTCTGGCATCCGGGAGCTGCAGGCTGATGGAGGGCTGGCTGACGAACGTCGCCGATACCATGAAGAACAGGACGAGCAGGAACATCACGTCGATCAGTGACGTGAGGTTGATGATGACCGAGCGTTTCCTCGCGCGACGCAGCTCCATGGTCGTCTATGCCTCGCGAAGTCCTTTTTCCGTGGCGCGTCCCGTGGACGCCGCCGTGGACTCCATCAGGGACAACCGTTTGAGCAGCGTGTGCGCATAGGCGTCGATCTTGATGGCGAACCCGCCCACGCGCGCGTCGAGGAGGTTGTAGGCGATGAGCGCCGGGATACCGATGACGAGGCCGAACACGGTCGTGATCAGCGCCTTGGCGATGCCGCCCGAGAGCAGACCCGTCTGCCCCACGCCCGACACGCTGATCACCTGGAACACTTCGATCATGCCGGTGACCGTTCCCAACAGGCCGAACAGCGGGCCCGCGGCGGCGACCGTCTCGAGGATCACCAGGTAGCGCTCCAGGCGTTTGACTTCGCGGCGCCCGGTATCCTCCATCGCCTGTCGCACCAGGTGTATCGGCTTGCCCGCTTCGACGAGCCCCGCCATCACGATGTTGGCGAACGGCGTGTCGAACCGCTCACAGATCTTCATCGCGAGCGGTATGTCCGCCATGGTCTGGATCGACTCGATGCAGCTCACGATCTCGCCCTGGATCACGCGCGAACTTCGTAACGTCACCAGCTTCTCGATCGTCACGGCGACGCCGAGCACCGAGAGAATGGCGAGCGGGATCATCACCGGCCCGCCCTTTACAAAGATGGCCCACATCTACGGCTCGCTCCTTTCCTTCTCGTCATCCTTGCGCAGGAACCGACCGTTCCTGAAGTAACGCTCCTCGTCGCCCGGGAGGAGATAATAGAACCCGAACGTGATTTCCAGGTAGTCTTCCGGGAAATCTTTCGGGAGCGGCCGGAACGGTGCTGCGCCCTTGACGGCGTTGACGCTCGACCGCTGGAGCGAATCGTGCCCCTCGGTCTCCACCACGTCCAGCCCTTCCATGTGCCCGTCCGGGTAGATCCGGAACTTCACCCACGTGTACCCGTGGATCGCGCCCAGCGTGGTAAAGGCCATGGGCGGTATCCACTTCTGCTTGATGCGGCGCTTCAGGTCAAGGAGGTACGGCGCGAAATCCCACTCCGTCGTGTTGAGCGAGATGCCGCCGATGGTGGCGCTCGCCGACCCCTCGTTGGCGAAGTCCTCCCGCTCCTCGGGCAGCGACGGCTCCTGCTGAGGGCTCTGCTGCGTCTCGAACCGGGAGCGCTGGATCGCCTCCGACAGCCCTTCCTGCTCCTGGGGCAGCGGCGGGACCTCGCTCTTTCCCCCGCCCGCGGCACCCTGCGTCTTCGACGGCGTATCCGGGATGGGCATGCGTCCTTCGCTGTGCGGCATGTCGGAGTTGGTGTCCCGCCGATCGGTATCGCTCGCGCGCGACGACACCGTCGACAGGAACCGGCTCGCATGCTCGGGCGGCGTCGGGTTCTCGGGCGGCGACACCAGGGTGAACTCGATGGGCGTGGCGACCGGCTCGGGCTTGAGCTCGATGTCCAGCTTCTGGAACGCATCGCGCACGCCGGGGACGAGGAGCACCGCGTGCAGCATGAGCGACGCGACGATTCCCCACAGCAGGGTCCGGTCGCGCTGCGATTGCATGTGCGTGGCGGTCACGACGCGGTCACTTCCGATTCAGACTCCATCATGCCCGTACCAGCCGGCATACGACGAACCCGCTCACCAGCTCCCGGATCCCCGGCAGCTTCGTCAGCGGCCGGAGGAAGGCGAACTTCGCCGGGCGCAGCTCGAGGAACGCCACCGAAAGCCCCACCCGGCGCACGATGCCGAGGAAGCGTCCGATGCTCATGTGGTTCAGATCGCGATCGTACGATTCCATGATCTCCCGCACCCGTACCTCGACCGTCGCCGCCGGCGCATCCGGCGAGCGCTCGACGAGAACGGCCCGGATGGCCCGCTCCAGCTGCCGCCGGGTGAACAACAGGTGGCACCACGGCGTGTAGACGTAATCATACAGGTGCGACCCCAGGGGGGAGTAATGCGGCGTAAAGAAAACCCAGATCGCTCCTCCGCGCTTTACCGCGCGCGCCATCTCGGCCAGCGCCCGCTCCGGTTCGGAAAAATGCTCCATCGCGTCGTTGGCGACCACCGTGTCGAACGCCTCGCCCGCCACGGGCAGGGCGGCGGCGTCCGCCACGAAGAAGCTCACCGCCGCCCCGCTGGCCTCCGCAAAGGCGAGACTCTGCTCGGCGTTGTCCACGCGCAGGTCGGTTCCGACCACCCGCGCGCCCGCCTCCGCATAGGCCACCGTTTTGCCCCCGAGGCCGCAGCCGACGTCGAGGACGCGCCTGCCGGCCAGATCGCCCGCGGGGTCGAGGTAGGCCCGGGCGGTCTCGCGCCCCCAGTGGTGCTCCCAGCGCGAATAGGATTCGGCGGACTCCCGCCCCCCGACGTTGGGACGCCGGAACACGCGGTTCAACAGCAGGATGGCCCGGGTCATCGCCAGGTCCCGCCCGCGGTCAGGCGGTGCCTCCGGCAACCGCCGGCCCCGCCGGGGCTTCCACGCGCCGGCCCGTGTCCTTCCAAAAGATATGGACGCGGCGCCCGTCCACAAAGAGCGACGTTCGTCCCCCGTCCCCCACGGCGAAATCGCCCGGCCCCCGCGCGACGAACTCGGTGCCGCCCACGCGGACGTGGGTGAGCGTCTCGTGGCCCAGCGGCTCGCGGAGGACCACGTCGCCGTCCAGCCGGACCGCGGGCTCGATGCCGTCGGGACGCGCGTGGAGGTCCTCCGGCCGGATGCCGACGTGCACGTCGGCCCCGGGCCTCGACGCCAGGACCCCCGCCAGCGCCGGCTCCACCGGGACGCGCCCGCCGGTCGCCAGCGCGACGGCACCTCCCTCGACACGCCCGTCGGCGAAGTTCATCGCCGGGCTGCCGAGAAAGGCGGCCACGAAGGTGTCCGCCGGCCGCCGGTAGCACGTCTCGGGATCGCCCACCTGGTGGATCCGCCCGCGGTTCATCACGACGAGAAGGTCGCCGATGGTCATGGCCTCGACCTGGTCGTGAGTGACGTAGACCGAAGTGACGCGCAGGCGGTCGTAGAGGCGCCGGATGGCGGCCCGCATCTCGGTGCGCAGCCGCGCGTCGAGATTCGAGAGGGGCTCGTCGAAGAGGAAGACCCGGGGCTCGCGCACGATCGCGCGCCCCAGCGCCACCCGCTGTCGCTGCCCCCCGGACAGCTCGGCCGGCTTGCGGTGCAGGAGCTCGTCGAGCTCCAGCGTCTTCGCCACCGACCGGACCTTCTCGTCGATGACCGCGCGCGGCACCTTCCGCACGCGCAGCCCGAAGGCCAGGTTCTTCTCGACCGTCATGTGGGGATAGAGCGCGTAGCTCTGGAAGACCATCGCGATGTCGCGGCGGCGCGGCTCCAGCGTGTCGATGCGCTCGGCTCCGAGGTGGATGGTGCCGCTTGTCGGCCGCTCCAGCCCGGCGATCATCCGCAGCAACGTCGTCTTCCCGCACCCCGAGGGCCCCACGAGGACGACCATGCGCGGGCTGGGTACGGTGAGGTCGAAGTCCTCGACGGCGACGACGCCGTCGGGAAACTCCTTGCGGACATGCGAAAAGATCAGGTCGGCCATGATGGCGAACAGGGTACGTCAGCGCGCGGGAGCGGACAATCGCAAAGCCGCCGGCGCACCGCCGGCCCGCGCCGAAACGCGCGACGGCGCCGCCGGGGGGATCCGGAAGCGCCGTCACGCGGTGCATCGGGCGCGATGACTCGTGTCTAGAGGACCGCCGCCAGCACGCGATCCAGGATACCGATCCCCTCGTCGGCCTCGGCCTTCGTGAGGTTGAGGGGCGGGCGGAACCGCACGGAGCGCGCGCCGCAGCCCACGATCAGCAGGCCGTTCTCCCGGGCCTTGCCGAGGACGCGCGCGCGCGTCTCGGCATCGGGCAGATCGAACGCGCACATCAGACCGCGGCCCCGCGCGTTGGTGACCGTGGGCGCGTAGCGCTCGCGCAGCTCATTGAGGCGCGAGAGCAGGTGCTCCCCGATCACGCGGGCGTTCTCGATCAGACCGTCTTCCTCGATGACCTGCAGGTACCGGGTGGCGCGCACCATGTCGGTGAGGTTGCCGCCCCAGGTCGAGTTGATGCGGCTGGGAACCTTGAAGACGCTGTCCACGTCGTCGAACTTCCTGGAGGCCAGGATCCCGCACACCTGGAGCTTCTTGCCGAACGCGATCACGTCCGGAAGCACGCCCGCGTGCTCCATGGCCCAGAACTTCCCGGTGAAGCCCGCGCCCGTCTGGACCTCGTCGGCCACGAAGATGATCTCGTTCTCTTCGGTGATCTCGCGCAGGAAGCGCAGGAACTCGGGACGGAAGTGATTGTCGCCGCCCTCGCCCTGGATCGGCTCGATGATCAGCGCGGCGATGTCGTTGCCGTGCTTCTGGATCGCATCCTTGATCTCCTGCTTCGCCTTCTCCTCCGCCGCGATCACTTCGTCCATGTGCGCATCCAGCGGGAAGATCATCTTCGGGTTGCTGATGCGCGGCCAGTCGAACTTCGGGTAGTACTTGATCTTGACCGGGTCGGTGTTGGTCAGCGACATCGTGTATCCGCTGCGGCCGTGGAAGGCTTCGCGGAAGTGGATGACCCGGGTGCCCGTGTCGCGCGTCGCACCCCGCGCGTAGTTCTTCTGCACCTTCCAGTCGAACGCCGCCTTCAGTGCGTTCTCCACCGCCAGCGCACCGCCCTCGATCAGGAACATGTGGGGCAGCGCCTCGGGGATCGCGAAGCGGTCCATCGACTCCACGAACTCCGCCATCTGCTGGCTGTAGAAGTCCGAGTTCGAGGGCTTGTTGACCGCGGCGCGCGTGATCTTCTCGCGGAACGCCGCGTCGGTCACCCTGGGATGGTTGATCCCGATGGGGAGCGACGCGAAGAACTGGAAGAAGTCGAGGTAGGTCCGCCCGTCGGCTTTGTCGCGGAGCCGAACGCCCTGACTGTTCTCCAGGTCGACGACGATGGGAAACCCGTCGACCAGCATGTGGCGTCCGATGGTCTCGAGAACCTGCCTGGGTTCGACGTGGATTTCTGCTCCGGCCCCGGTTGTGTGCGCCATGTGTCGCTCCTTGGTAAGGATATGTCGATATTGGGGAAGATGTTCCGCGCGGCCCGTCCCCACCGCCCGCACCCGTCGCTCTCCCGACTAGGCTAAGGGATGGCCGGAGGGGGTGTCAAGGGGACTCGCCGGGGCGGGCGCGGGTCCACAACACGCATTTTCGCAACATATTAACGACCCCGTTTCGTGTAACGCTTCGGGGGCTCGACGGGGGCGCGGTAGACGACGTCGCCGGCCACCACGGTCGCCTCGACGCGCAGGCGATCGGCGTCGGCGAGCAGCGGGTTGCCGGACAAAACGACGAGGTCGGCGCGCTCCCCCGCGCCGAGGCCGGACCCGCCCGCCTCGGCCGATCCAGCGCCGCGCAGGTAGCGGCGGATCGCCTCCGACGGCCCGATGCGTTCTTCCTCGACGGGGTGATGCGTCGCCCCCCGGAGTCCGAACAGCGGGCCCGCGGGCATCACGTCGGAGCTGAAGCGGAACGGAACGCCCGCGCGCAGGAGGCTGGCAAACCGGTTGTGGTGCCTCCAGCGCGCCGGCCCCAGGCGGCGCTGGTAGAGTCCGCCCTCGCCCCCCCAGTTGCGGACGAAGTTGGGTTGCATGACCAGCGCGACGCGACGCCGCGCGCAGCGGTCGAGCTCGCGGTCCCCCAGGATCTCCGCGTGCTCGATGCGCAGCGTGTTCCCGCCGGCGCCCGCCGCGTCGGCGGCGTCGAGCACCGCCGCGATCGCGCGGTCGCCGATGGCGTGGACGGCGCAGGCGATCCCCTGCTCCCGGCAGCGCGCGAGCTCGCGCGCGAGGTCCGGCTCGTCCACCAGGAGATCCCCCGTGGTGTCGGCGTCCGCGTAGCGCTCGTGGAGTGCTGCGGTGTGCGCCCCCAGCGATCCGTCGGAGAAGATCTTGATGCCCGCGGCGCGCAGGCGCCCGGGGTCGATCGCATCGATCTGCGCGCGCGCCTCCGGGAACGCGTCCGCCGCGGCGTGCACGAACGCCTCGATGCGGAGCGGGCGGGACGACGCCCGCAGCCCCGCGGCGTAGACGTCGAGGGAATCCGGGTCGACGATGTCGTGGACGGCGGCGATCCCCAGCGCGTGCAGGCGGGCGAT
>CAZCQM010000016.1:0-26970 GCA_964500785.1 uncultured bacterium | reverse complement strand
ATTGGATTTCTGGAAAACGCGCTGGAGAGGATCCGGCGCAACCGGCAGCGCTATCTCTGGCTGCTCGAGGAAGTCGCCATCCTCAAGCTGATCGTCGAGTGCGGCGCGGACGAGGGCAACAACGACTCGGTCGATCTGGACGACAAGACCCACGAGCTGAAGTCGGTCGAGGCCGAGATCGAGAAGGCGCGGTCGTCGATCCGGGATTCGGGGTGCATCCTCAAAGACGAGGAGCGCGGGATGGTGGACTTCTTCTCCATCCAGAGCAACACCGTCGTCTACCTGTCCTGGAAGAAGGGTGAGGAGACGGTCCGGTTCTGGCGCTCGATCCGCGATGCCGACACGAACGTGCGCCGGCCGCTGGAGGGCTCCCCCTCGGCCTGATCGGCCCCGGTCCGCCGGGGGACAGAGAACCATTCGAAGCGCCGCCCGGTTTCCGCCGGGCGGCGTTTCTGTCAGGCGCCCGGCTGGCCGCCGCCGCGGATGCGCTCGCGCACGATCTCGCTCACGTCCTTGACCGCCACGTCCTCGGAGCGTTCCTCCGCTTTCACCGCGTCGGTCATCATGGTCGTGCAGAAGGGGCAGTTGACGGCGATGGTGTGCGCGCCCGTCTCGAGCAATTCGCGGGTGCGCACCATATTCACGCGGTCGCCCACCTTCTCTTCCATGAACATGCGCCCGCCTCCCGCGCCGCAGCAGAATCCGCGGTCGCGCGAGCGGGCGGGCTCGCGCACCTGGACCCCGGGAATGGCCGACAGATCCTGACGGGGCGCGCCGTATTCTCCGTTGTAGCGCCCCAGGTAGCACGAGTCGTGGTAGGCCACGGCCTCGGCGGACGCACCCTCGATCTGGAGGCGTCCGGCCGCGATCAGCTCGCGGATAAACTGCGTATGGTGGACGACTTCGGCGGTGAGGCCGTACGGCGGGTAGTCGTTTTTCAACGTGTTGAAACAGTGCGGACACGTGGTCACGATCTTCTTCACGTTGTAGCGCTGGAACGTCTCCATGTTGGTCTTCGTCAACATGTCGGCGAGGTATTCGTTCCCGGTGCGACGGGCCACGTCGCCGTTGCAGTGCTCCTCGGTGCCCAGGATGCGGAACTTTACACCCGCGATCTGCATGAGCTCCGAGAAGGCGAGGGTGATCTGCCGCGCGCGTTGGTCGTAGGAGCCCGCGCATCCCACCCAGAAGAGCACGTCCATGTCGGCGTCTTCGGCGGCGGTCTTGATACCGGTGCCCTCGGCCCACGCGGCGCGGTCCGCCTGCGAGTATCCGCCCCAGGGCACGGAGTTCGTCTCCATGGTGCCGTAGACCGAGGTCAGGAACGCCGACTCCTCGTTGAACGACGACTCCATCATGACCATGGAGCGGCGCATGCCGACGATGGCTGGAACGTGCTCGATGTTCACCGGGCACTCCTGCATGCACGCCGCGCACGTGGTGCACGCCCACAGCGCATCCGGCGATACGTAGTCGCCGATGAGCTTGCGATCCCACACCGCCTGCTCCTCCGCGGTGAGCTCTTCGCCGCGTTTCCTCTTGAGGATGAGCGGCGCCTTGTCCATGGTCCGGTCGCGAATCTGAATGATGATGGCGCGCGGGTCGAGCACCTTGCCGGTGGTATTGGCCGGACACACGCTGGTGCAGCGGCCGCAGTGCGTGCACGTATAGCCGTCGAGGAGGGACTTCCAGGAAAGGTCCTCGATGTCGACCACGCCGAAGGTTTCCACGCCTTCGGCCTCGAAATCGATCTTCTCGAGCCGGTTCACCGGACCCACAGGCGAGAAGAACACGTTGGGGATCGACGTGATCACGTGCAGGTGCTTCGAATAGGGGAGATAGTTGAGAAACGCCAGGATGAAGACCGCGTGCGTCCACCAGGCGACCTTGAAGATGAGATGGACAGTCCCTGGATCCGCGTTCGCGAACACGGCCGCCCCGAACGGACCCGAGAGGGGCCTCAACGCGTGGGAGAAATCCATCCCGGTTGCGTACAGGCGGCTGGCGTTCATCACGAAGAGCGCGGTGACGATCACCATGATCGCGATCAGGATCGCACCCGCCTCGAACGATTCTCCCGGGACCTTGAGCCGCGGCACGCGCGAGACGTAGCGCCGCCACAGGGCGGCGATGCAGCCCACCGCGACGGCCACGCAGAATACGTCGGTGAGCGCGGTCAGGAAGCTGTAGATCGGGCCCAGGAAATTCAGCGACCAGCCGTGGTGGAGCCCTTCGAGGATCATCTCCGTGGCCGACGCGAGCAGAATGAGGAATCCCCAGAATATGGACGCGTGGACCGGTCCGGCCGCGCGGTCACGCAGGATCTTGGACTGGCCGAAGCCGACCACCAGCGTCTGCTTCAGGCGCGCGCCGGGATTCGTCAGGCGGTTGTCCGGGCGTGCGACGCGCAGGTACGCAACCAGAAGCCTCGCGCGATGGATGAAGACGGCGGCGGCCGTCGCCAGAACGAGGATGAAAACGATGTTTTCCAGGGTCATGGTGCCTCCAGGGGTCGCGGCGTTTTCCGGGGATCATACGGGGTCCGGGCGCCCGGGGTCAAAGCGTAACCCTCGAAATCCCTTGACATTGGTGGCCAGTGGGTTAAATTAATCACCGCGTGAAACGTTGAACAAGCCCGCAGGAGACGGGCCCTCGCCATGGCTACACGAGTCGTCAGCGCACCGATCGATCAACGCCGCTCCTGGTGGGAGCGGTCGTACCTGCCCGAGGTCTTTCGGGGGCTGGGTATCACCATCACGCACTTCTTCGAGAATCTCGCCGCCCTGCGCCATGACCGCGTCGGGATGACCTACCAGTGGCCCGAGAAGCCCACGCCGCTGCCGGCGAACTTCCGCGGGGAGCATCGGCTGATGCAGCGCCCCGACGGGACGCCGCGCTGTGTCGCGTGCAACTGCTGCGCGACGGCCTGTCCCGCGCTGTGCATCGACATCGTCGGGGCCGATACCGGGCACGACGGCGTCGAGAAGTACCCGGTGAAGTTCGACATCGACATCCTGCAGTGCGTGTACTGCGGGCTGTGCGTCGAGGCCTGTCCCTGCGATGCCATCCGCATGGACACGGGGAAGATCACCGCCGCGTATTACGAGGGACCGGTCAAGATCCTCGACCTCGACTACCTGCTCAAGAACCACCCCGCGGGCAAGAGCCCGATCAGCGACGCCATCTATTGACGGCCCGCGGCGAGGTGCCGCCGCCGTCACGCGTCGGGAAATATCTTTCCCGGATTCAGGATGCCATGCGGATCGAATGCGCGCTTGATCGCGCGCATCAGGTCGATCTCGGCGGCCGAGAGCGCGAGGGGCAGGTAGTGCTTCTGCACGAGGCCGATGCCGTGCTCGCCGGAGATCAGCCCGCCGAGCGACACCGTCAGCTGGAAGATCTCCCGGATCGCCATCTCCAGGTCGCGGTTCCACTGCTCGTCGGTCATGTCCATCTTGAGGATGTTCACGTGCAGGTTCCCGTCGCCGGCGTGGCCGTAGCACACGGTGCGGATGCCGTAGCGTTCCCCGATCTCCTTGACGCCCCGCAACAGGGGAACCAGCTGGTTGCGCGGGACGACGGTGTCTTCCTCTTTGTAGACCGATTCTGATTTCACCGCGGTCCCGACGGCCCGGCGCATGGCCCACACCTCGGCCATCTTCGCGTCGGTATCGGCCATCAGCACGTCGGTCGCGCCCTCCGCCAGGACGATCTCGGCGATGCGCTCGGCGTCGCTCTGGATCGTCGTCTCGTTGTTTCCGTCCAGCTCGATCAGCAGCTGGGCCGCCGCGTCGCTGTTGGGAAACGTCGTGCCCAGGTGGCGCTCGGTGATCGCGATGGCGTCCCGCTCGACGAACTCGAGCGCCGAGGGGATGATGCCCGCGTGCATGATCGCGGGGACGGCGCGGGCGCACGGCTCGAGTGCGCCGAAGGGAACCAGCAGCATCGTCCGGTGCCGGGGAATCGGCAGCAGCCGCAGGTAGATCTTGGTGATGACCGCGAGCGTGCCTTCGGAACCGATGATGAGCTGGGAGAGATTGTACCCGGTCACGTTCTTGAGCAGTTTGCCCCCGTGCCGGACGACGTCGCCGCTGGGGAGCACGGCCTCGATCCCCGTGACGAAGTCCTTGGTGACGCCGTACTTGACGGCCCGCGGCCCGCCGGAGCATTCGGCCAGGTTGCCGCCCAGGAAGCAGCTCCCGCGGCTCGCGGGGTCGGGCGGGTAGAAGAGCCCCTGCGCCTCGACCGTCTCCTGAAACACCTGGGTGATGACGCCGGGCTCGACCACGGCCATTAGATTCTCGCGGTCGATCTCGATGATCCGGTCCAGGCCCGAGGTCGAGAGCACGATGCCCCCGTGGACGGGGAGCGCGCCGCCGGAAAGCCCGGTACCGGCGCCGCGCGGCGTGACCGGCACGCGGAAGCGGGTGGCGAGCTGCATGACGGCGGCCACCTGGTCGGTGCTCCCGGGCGTGACGACGACGTCGGGGGCGAAGGAGAGGTCCTCGGTCTCATCGGACGCGGCGAGCTCGAGGGCCTCGGTGTCGACGCGCACGGCGTCGGGCCCGAGGGCGGCGCGAAGGGCCGCGATGATGTCGCCGGTCGCGGGGCTACGGTCTGGGGGGGTGGGCACGCAACATCTCCTGGGAAAGCGAGTTACGAGCGACTCTAGCACCCGCGGTGCGCGCCGGCAACCGCGTTTCGCCCCGGGGCCGCCGCGCCGGCGGGAAACGGGTGTAACCGCACCCGGATGTCTGCTATACTTCCGGACGTGCAGACGCGTGTTTCGTCCCGACGCCGGTGTGCGGTTGTCGCGCGTCTGCGAGGAGAAGAGTTGGTGCCTTCCCGTCCCACCCCTCATCTCGCGGTACTGATTGCGGGCCTCGCGATCGCCTTGACGAGCGCCCTCCCGGCCCGCGGCGCCTCCCCCGACGATATCTACTGGAAGAACCCGTTTCCCGAATCGGGTGCCCCCGACGCCTACACGGACGTCGTCATGCCTCACGGCGACGGCTACCTCTTCGGCGGGTACTTCCGGCAGGTCAGCGACGTCAACGTCCTGCGCATCGCGAGCTGGGACGCCCAGGGATGGCACGCGATGGGCACCGGGGTGGGCACGTACGTCATGGGCCTCGTTCACGTCATTCGGCTCGACGGAGACGGCGCCTACGTGGGCGGCATGTTCGACCAGATCGGCACGTATCCCGCGCCGAACATCGCCCGGTACGATTTCGCGCGCCGCTGGTACGAGCCACTGGGCGGCGGGACCGATCGCGCCGTGCGCGGCATCGCGGTCGCGCCCAACGGGGATGTGTACGCGGTCGGCGAGTTCACGATGGCGGGCGGCGTGCCCGCGCACGGGATCGCGCGTTGGGACGGCACGAGCTGGCACGACGTGGGCGGGAGCCTGGGCGCGCGCGCGCGCGCGCTGGCGATCGCGACCGATGGAGACGACGTGTACGTGGGCGGCTACTTCGATCAGGCGGGCGACCAGCCCATCGGCTACATCGCGCGCTGGGACGGGCAGACCTGGCACGCCCTGGGCGCCGGCGTCGATAACATCGTGACCGCCATCACGATCCGCAATGGCATGCTCTACGCCGGGGGCGCATTCACCATGGCGGGCGGCAAACCGGCAAACCGCTTCGCGCGCTGGGACGGCACGAAGTGGCAGCGCTACGGGAGCGGCCTGTACGGACTGGGGCTCTCGCACATCCGCGGGATCGAGGTCGATATCGACCAGGTCTACGTGACGGGGACGTTCACGGAGACCGGCGACGGCAGGACCGTCAACTACATCTCCACGTGGGACGGCACCGGCTGGCAGGCTTTGGGAAGCGGCGTCAACGACCAGACCAAGGCCGTGGTGCTGCACGACGGCGTGCTGTGGGTGACGGGCAACTTCACGCAGGCGGGAGGGAAGGACATTCCGTTCGTCGCGCAGTGGACGAAGCCCGGTAAGAACACCATCGTCTTCGACCGGTTGAGTGCGCACGCGGCCGGCAACGACGTCGAGCTCGACTGGGCGTTCACGTCGTACGGTCCGTGGACCGACGCGCGCATCGAGCGCCGCGAGTCGGGTGGGGAGTTCGAGGCCATTACCTCGGTGACGGGAGACGCCAGCGGACGGTTCCTCGACACGACAGTCCAGGCGGGACGCCGGTACGACTACACGCTGGTCGTGCGGCGCGAGAACGGCACCGAGTCCCGGTCGGCTCCGACGCCGGTCACCGTGGGACCGGCCGCGATCTCGCTCGACCAGAACCGCCCCAACCCCTTCAACCCGACGACCACCATCTCCTTCGGGCTCCCGGCCGCGGCGCGCGCGACGCTGCGCGTCTACGACACGGCGGGACGGACCGTGCGGACGCTGATCGACGGTCCGCAGACGGCCGGATTTCACGAGGTGCCGTGGGATGGGCGCGATGACCGGGGAACCGGTGTCGCCACCGGCGTGTACTTCTACCGCCTCAGCGTCGACGGCCAGGAGTCGCAGACGAAGAAGATGATCCTGGTCAAGTAGAAGCAGAGTCCGTATGCCGTCGCCTGGCCGGCACGAACAAAAAGGCGCGCTCTCCGAAGAGAGCGCGCCTTTCTTTTGCCTCGACGCCGGAAGCCGGGTCGAAGATCAGCGATACATGATACGGATGACGTGGTCTCCCGTATCGCAGATCCAGAGGCGATCCTGCGAGTCGATGGTCACGCCATACGGGGCGGTGAACATCACGTCCGCGGCCAGCGCGCCGTCCTGGGCGCGGATCTGGTCGGGAGAGAGGGGCGGGATGTCGGGGCCGCCGCTGCGGTACTGTCCGGCGACGGTGCTGATCTCGCCCGTGGGCGTAATCATGCGGACGACGTGGTTGCCGGTGTCGGCGATGAACAGGTTGCCCTGCGAGTCGAAAGAGACGTCGCGCGGCTCGCGGAGGTGTGCGGACAGCGCCTGCCCACCGTCGCCGTCGTAGCCGGGCTGCTGGCCGACGCCCGCGTAGCGGCTGATCATCCCGCTGGTGTCCACCTTGCGGATGCAGTGGTTCTGGCTGTCCGCGATGTAGAGATTGCCGAGCGCGTCGTAGCAGATCTTTCCGCTGGGATCGGCCACCTGACCGACCTCGAAGTGCAGGTGCGCGTCGGTCGCCAGGCCCCCGTCGCCGTCGAAACCGGGCTGCTTGAGGTACTTGGTGCCGTCCCACAGCGGCGGCGTTCCCGCGATCGAATGGATGATGCCGCTATCGTCGATCAACCGGATTACCTGGTTGGCCTGGTCCGCGAACACCAGCCGTCCCTGCGGATCGAATACCACCGAAACCGGGAGGTCGGTGTAGGCGCTGATCGCCGGCTGCTCATCGCCGTTGTAGCCACGCGAGCCGTCGCCACAGATGCGGTCCATGAGACCGGTGTCGAAGTGCAGCCGGAAAATCTCCGAATTGTGCCAGGCGCTCAGGATCATATCCCCGTTGGCCGGGTCGAACGCGACCTGGGTGGGATGGTTGAGCTTGGCGTTGGTCGCGTCGACACCCTGGCAGTCCGGAAGATTGTTGATGCACGGGTCCCCGAAGTCGCCGTCCGTGACACCGACGATCAGCTTGAAGTGACCGGCGGCGTCGATCGCGATGACGCGATGGTTGTTCCAGTCGAGCACGTAGGGCGTGCCGTCGGGGGCGAAGACCACGTCCTGCGGCCAGTAGAGCTGGGTCTGGGCCGGAGACAGGCCCGTCGGACCGTACCCGGGGACGCCGGTGCCGGCCCAGGTGTAGACGTGGCCGGGTTGAGGCGTGCCTCCGCCGCCGGGCGGCGGCTCCGCGGGACTGCTGCTGTTCGAGCTGCAGCTCGCGAGCGCCAGCGCGGCGAGAGCGGCCACACAAACGATTGAGTTCCTGATCCACGTGGTCTTCATGGTGCTCCTCAGTCGTGCATCTTCACGCGACGAATGCGGTGGTTGTAGGTGTCGGTGATGTAGAGCTGGCCGTCGGCGTCGAACGCGACGCCGTAGGGAAGCGCGAGCTGGGCCTCGGTAGCCGGTCCACCGTCACCCGAGTAGCCGCGCACACCGGTGCCGGCCACGGTGGTGATGACGTTGTTCGCGAAGTCAGCGCACCGAACGACATTGTTGTAGGCGTCGGCGATGAACAGCCGGCCGTCCGGCGAGAAGGCGATGTCGAGCGGCGTATTGAGCGTCGCCAGCCTGGGGTCGCCGCCGTCCCCGGAGTATCCCGGGCTCCCGGTCCCGACCACCGTGGTGATGAGATCGGCGTCGAAGTCCACGCGGCGGATGCAGTGGTTGTTCGTGTCCGAGATGTACAGACGCCCCTGCGCGTCGAGCGCCAGTCCGCCGCCGGGCGGGTTGGGATTGGGGCCGCTGGGCTGGTTGATCTGCGCCTGGCTCGGCGGGCAGTTGTCCACGTAGCCACCGGGCTTGAAGATATTGGGATCGTGCGTCGGGTTGTTGGGATCGCACGCCTCCGATACGACCGTGCTGACGATGCCGCTGGGGTCGATCTTGCGGATGCACTGGTTGCGCTGGTCGTTGATGTAGAGCGACCCGTCGGGCGCCTCGACCGCACTGGCCTCCTGGCTCAGGAGCGCGTCGTTGGCCGACGCGGGGCCACCGTCTCCGGTGCAGCCCGGGCCGCGGCCCATGATGACCTGCTCCAGACCCGTCGCGGGGTCCCACTCGCGGAGCTTGTGGTTGTGCCAGCACACGACCAGCAGCTTGCCGCTCAGTCGCTCGAGAACCCGCGTGGGATGGTTGAGGTCGCACTTGGTTCCCGGATAGCCGGTGGCTACGTCGGCGCCCACGTCGGGGTAGGGCGGACCGTCGCCGATGCTGGGCGTGCCGATGATGGTGTGCACCGTCCCGTCCGTATCCACCCGGCGGATGCGGTGGTTGTTCCAGTCGGTGATGAACGTGCCGATGTTCGGCGTGAACTCGACGTCGTTCGGCCAGTACAGTTCCGTCTTGGTGCGGAACAGACCGTCGCCGTTGAATCCGGCGTGGCCGGTACCGGCCCAGGTCGTGATCGTCCCCACCGGGGCGGGTCCCTGTTCTTCCGGCGGTGGACTGGTACTGTTGTCGGAGCAGGAAAGGACTCCGACCGCGATACAGGCTGCGAACACAAAGCTACGGTAAAGTTTCATGGTGCGATTGTCCCCGGGGCATAACTACGGGCCAACTACGTCAACGGGGGCCCACGGCGGGTCCCTTCATGGCGGGATTGATAGCTGCAGGTAAGTTTACCAGATACACGGACATGGCGTCAATCGCGCATTCTCATCGGCCGAGCGCCGGCGACACCGCAAAAAGGCTGGTCTGGCCGTCCGCGAGGCATGTATACTGAGCCGGCGGTCCGCACGCCCCTGACGTCAGGGGCGTCGTGTTTTACGCCGGCGCGGCGGACCGGCGCATGGCGCGGCCGCTTCTTTACCAGGAACACTACCAAAGGAAGGGATGAGTTCGATGAATCGGCCGAAGATCGCATTGATCGGTGGAGGACAGATCGGCGGCACCCTGGCCCTTCTCGCGGCGCAACGCGAGCTGGGCGACGTGGTCATCTACGACGTGGTCGAGGGGATGCCGCAGGGCAAGGCACTCGATCTCATGGAGTCCCGCCCCATCGACGCCTACGACGTCGACATATCCGGCACCAATGATTACAAAGATCTCGCGGGCGCGGACGTCGTTATCGTCACCGCCGGCTTCCCGCGCAAGCCGGGAATGAGCCGCGACGATCTCCTGAACAAGAACCTCGAGATCATGAAGACCGTGGCGTCCAACGTGAAGACGCACTGCAAGGACGCCTTCGTGATCGTCATTTCCAACCCGCTGGACGCCATGGTCTACGCGATGAAGCAAATCACGGGATTCCCGCGGGCGCGGGTGGTCGGTATGGCCGGGGTCCTCGACTCGGCCCGCTTCCGCACGTTCGTGGCCATGGAGCTCGGAGTCAGCGTCGAAGATGTGACGGCGTTCGTGCTGGGCGGGCACGGCGACACGATGGTCCCGCTGCCGCGCTACTGCACGGTGGCCGGGATCCCGCTGCCCGACCTGATGTCGCGGGAGACGATCGACGCGATCGTCAAACGGACGCGCTTCGCCGGGGGTGAGATCGTGAACCTGCTCAAGACGGGAAGCGCATTCTATTCGCCGGCCGCCGCGGCCATCGCCATGGCGGAGTCCTACCTGCGGGACAAGAAGCGGGTACTGGCGTGCGCGGTCTCCCTGGAAGGCGAGTACGGCGTCGACGGTCTCTATGTCGGCGTTCCGGTCGTGATCGGGAAGGGTGGTGTGGAGCGCGTGATCGAAATCAAGCTCACGGAGGAGGAGCGCAAGCTGCTCGACGCATCCGTGGAGCACGTGCGGGACCTCGTCGGTGGCATTACGCTCTGACGACCCCATCGCGTCATCCCGACAGGGAAGGAGCCGACATGAACCGACTGACCCTCGCTGCGGCGTTCGCCGCGCTGACCCTCGCCTGCAGTGCCGGGCGGGCGGTGACGGAGACCGACTTTGGCGGGTTCGCGAATGTCGCCAACCGGTACGAGATGGCGACCGAGACCGGCACCCCCGGCCAGGATGACTACCATTTCATCTACGCGGACAAGAGCGGTCACGTGCACGTGTACGCAATGGACCACGGAGCGCTGAAGCTGGCGTGGGAAACCACGACGCTGGGGTCGCGGGCGACGTCGTTGTTCGTCACGGATCTCTACGGTGACGGCAAGCCCAAGATGGTCATCAGCACGGTTGCGGGGCGCATTCTGATCTACGACATGGAGAAGTACGAGCTGGAGTGGGAGAATCTCCAGCTGCGGTACGTTCGCATCGACTACATGGCGAGCGCCAACCTCGACGGGGACCGCCAGCAGGAAGTCGTGATCCTCGCGGACGACCGCCTGGCCATCGTCGACAGCTACAACCGCAACGTCGAGTGGAGCAGCTCGGTGAACATACTCGGATCGTACATGGTGATCGGAAACATCGACGACGACCCGCAGCTGGAGATCGTGCTGAACAGCGGTGTCATCGTGGACAGTCGTTTCTACAACATCCAGTTCCAGACCGACCAGCCGTTCGGCGATCGGATTTCTCTCGTCGACATCACGGGGGACGGGTACCCGGAAGTGGTGGGCGAGTTCAACGATCGCACCATTCGCGTTTTTGACGTCTGGCGCAGCCGGGAAGTCTGGTAGTCGGTCAGCGCTTCTCTTCGAAATCGATTCGAACCTGGGCCCAGAGGGTCGCCGGCTTGCCGGCGACCCTCCCGGGCGAGAACTTGATCTTGCCCGCGGCGTCGAGCGCGGACTGCAGGCAATCCGGCGGCAGGTCATTGGCCTGCGGCTCCACACGGCGGATAGCGCCGTCTTCGCCTACGAGAATCCTCACATCGACATGACGCCCGATGCAGTGCTTGAGCCGGCGCGTTTCCGGCCACGTGATCTCGACCGGCCGCGGCGGGATCGTCTCGCGGGCGCCCGTGCCGGAGCCCGCGCGCGGGGACCGCGTCTGACCGATCAACTCGCCGAGGTCGAGAGTCTCCAGCGCGTCGTCGTGCCCGGTTTGTGTCGCATCCGGCGAGGGCGTGGCGTCGGACGGGGATTCGGTCGCGGTCGCCGTCTCGGGCACGGTCTGGTCTTCGGCCTCGACGTCGACCTGGATGGCGATGATCGCGTCCGGAGGGACGGATGCGCCATGTCGCGCGCCGGCGCCGGAGGTCGTGTCGATATCGCGGACGAAGAAGTCGAGGTATTCGGGGCGCACGAATACCAGCAGCGCCAGATGAAACAGCAGCACCAGGATGACCAGAACCCACCAGACGCGCTTCGAGCTTTGCTCGCGTCTCACCGGCACGACGGATGCCTCGAAGCGTTGGCGCGTGCGAAGCGCATGTGGTACCCTGACGCGGGGAGGAGGTTTGCGCGTCCCGCATCGGAACCGACGGTCGCGACTGAGAAAGCGAGCGTCGACGGAGCCGCATCGTGAACGATCGTCTCACCGTTCCCAATATCCTGACCGCCCTGCGAATTGTCATGGCGGCCGCGGCCGTCGTCCTCGCCCTGCACGCCATGCAGGCCCTGGCGGTGAGCCTCTGCATCGCGGCGGCGTTGCTCGATGTGTTCGACGGCTGGTACGCCAGAACGTTCGCGCGCGGATCGTTTCTCGGGCAGCATCTGGATCCTCTCGCCGACAAGCTCCTCATGGGCGTCGTGTTCGCCTGGATCGGAATCGATGCAGGCTCGGTGATCGTCTGGGGACTGATCGCGCTCGTCGCGCTGCGGGAGGTGGGAATGACACTGCTGCGCGCCTACAGCCGGCGACTGCACGGCCGGTTCATTCCCGCGAGCCGCCTCGGCCGCGCCAAGATGCTCGCCCAGAGCGTCTTCGGTCTTACGATACTCGGGATCACACATTTTCTCGGGGAGCCGGTTCCCGTTCCCGTAGTGGCGGCCTCCCTGATCGTCATCGCGATAATATCGTACGTCTCTGTGGTCGCATACGTGCGGGTCTGGGTGGAGGAGGGGACGGTGCCGGCGTGCGGAGCGGAACCGGTCGGCGAGGACGGCGCCGGAACCGGGCGCCGCGTGTCGGCCGTCCGGTGAGGAGCGTGCCGAGGCCCTAGCAAAGGGGCCTGCCGCCGACCACAAGCAGACCCACTTTGCGCTACACAACACTATGGTTAGGCTGGTAGCACCATAAAGGTATCCGGCCCGATCGGCGTTGTCAAGGTGGCGGGCACCCGCTATCTTGTTCGCGGTGTTCTTTCGAGTACTCAATCGAGTCGTTACCGCCGCTGTGTGCGTGACCGTGACGTCGGCCGGGCTCCCGCCTTCGGCGGCTCGCGCGTCGTCGAACGTGGCGGCTGCGCCCGACAGCGTGGAAACGCCGGCGACGACGGCGTTTGACGTGGCCGCCTCGTCCCACCTGCTGCGAGATGCCATCCCGGTTGTGAGCTTCGCCGCGGCGCCCCCGGATACCGGAGACGACGACTTCTTCATCCCCCCGGAGACGGACAAGAAGAAGCTCGCGCGCGAGATCACGGTCTTCCTCATCGTATCGGTATTCGTCGCATACTTCATCATCAAGGTATTCATCGAGAAGGACAAGGAAGAGCCGCCGCCGCCACCCGGCGGCAAGCCCATTCCCACGCCGAGTCAGTGAGGCGCACTCCCGGAAGGGTTCTCCGCCAGGCTCGGTACCTCCTTGACGAACGGAGCCTCGGCCGACGCAACGGCGCCGGAGAGTCGGTCGGTGACCTCGATGGCGAGGACGTAGCGTCCGGGGTCGAGCGAGTCGATGTCGACCGTGATGAGCTCGTGGTCTTTGATCCCGCGGCCCTCGCGGGGGAACGTCTGCGAGATGGTCGGCTCGACGCCTGACAACCCCACGAACTGCATGGCGCGCGATCCCCATTCCAGCCAGGTCGGTGTCTCCTCGGCCGGGGCGGGATAGATGGCGAAGCGCACGTCGTAGTGCGACGCGCCGCCCTGCATCGACAACTGGTACATTTCCACGTAGGCGCTCAGCCGCTCGCCCGGGCCGTAACGGTCGTCGATGCGGGGCCACACACGGGTGTCGCCGCGTGCAATCGCGTTGCGCGGGAGGCCGCTGTTGCGCACGAGCAGCACGTCGCTGACACTCAGCCCCGGCGTCATGAAGCGGGTCGCGTCTCCATCCGCGCGGGCGAGTGCGCGCGCGGACGCGCCGGCGTCTTCGAACGCGCAGGCGAAGTGATACGGGGCGAAGGGGACGACGATTCTTCTCACCTCCGTGCAGGCGCCCCTTGTTCCCGGGCCCCGGGAGGATACATCCGCCAATCCGAGGCTGTCGCTGTAGGTCCCGGCCCGTTTCCAGTCGGAATCGAAGCACGCCCAGCGCACCACGAAACGCGCCGCCCGCGACGAATCCACGGCGGTGCGCAGGCTGTCCGGCTCGACCCGGAATGCGAGATAGGCGGAGGCGCTCATGTCGTCGTCGCGGAACATGGCCACGGCCAGGCGGCCCGGGAGCGGAACCACGGGGCTGTGGTACGCGGACCGCAGCGACGAATGCCGGATGTAGCTCCACATGAAGTCGAGACGGTAGGGAATGCGCGGATTCCCGTTGAGGTACTCATCGACGAAAACGAACTGGAGATAGGTTCCGTTGGCGGCGTACATCCACATCTCCGTCTTGCCGTCCCGGTAGTCGCGGGCCTCCAGCGTCTGACCCACCGATTGGGGGCGCCCGAACTTGACGAATGTCTGCCCGCGGTCCGTCTCCCACCCGCGAAGGTGCCCGGGGGCGCTGGAGTACAGCATGTCCGCGACGAACATCCGGTAGACGTGCTCCAGTCGCCGCTCGTTGATGGGGGTGGTCGGGTCGGGATCGGCGTGGACCCAGTAGGCCCGCGTGGCGACGTCACGCCGGTCGACGGGGATGGCTTCGACGCGGTCGCGCTCCCGGAAGGACAGTACCCGCTCCAGGTCGCCGTAGACCTCGCGCGTCGGCGCGTCCAGGAGGTCGAGTCCGCGTTCGTAGTCGGCCGCGCAGTCGGCAAAGCGGCGGGCATCGAACTCGAGCGTTCCCCGGTACAGCCAGAAGCGCGCATCGCCGGGGAAGCGGGAGAGGATGCGGCTGCTCTCGGCGAGCGATGTATCCTCCTGGGCATAGCGGGCGACGAGGTACTTGAAGGCGGCGTCGGCGTTCTGCGGGTCGCATCGTGTCACCTCTCCCAGCGCCTGGCGCGCGTCGCGCAGGTCGTCGGTGTACTCGTTCATCCGCTTCCAGTTCTCGTAGTGGTAGAGCCCGATCATGTAGCGGGCGTCGCAGCGGCCGGGGTCGCGCTCGAGAACGGCGCGAAAGCACTTGATGGCGTCGGGGAAGAAGCGCTGGGCGAAATACGTCCGTCCCAGCTCCATGCGGACGTCGACGTCGTCGGGAAAGCGCGCGCGCGCCTCCTCGAGCACCCGCTGCGAACGGAGGCGTCCCCGGATGGAGCCGCTCTCGCGGTAGAGTCGGCCCAGGAGCGTGTATGCCGACGCGTCCGGGCCGTCGTGGTACGAGTGCTCCAGCCACCGAACCGCGGCCGTGGTGTCGCCCGCCGCCAGCAGGGAGCGGGCTCGTACCGAAGGGTCGCCCCGGGGCGCCTCGGCGGCCGCCGTCCCGGCGACGAGGATGGCCAGGAGCAGCGCTCCGGCGAGCCGGCGCGGCGCGGCGCGAGGGTCATGTCCCATGCCGTAAATATAGGCCGTAGCCGGGGATGCTGAGAAGCGCGAGCGGGGGAAAACGCAACGGCGCGGAGGCGACTGATCGCCTCCGCGCCGCTCGTGCGGGGACCCAGGCCTCTTTTAGAGATTTGTGGGTTGCCCGACTGGATCATCCTTGCCGCGGAACGACACCGTGAGACCGGCGGCGGGTTCCGTGGTCATGACCCGGAAGGCCAGCGAGTTGCCGTTCTTGACCGGGTTCTGGCCGGTGCGGAACACGGCGCTCGTGCCGGACGATATCCCGACCCACCCTTTGGGGGCCCGGATGTCCTCCACCCTGGCGCCGTCGATGACCACCGCGTAGATCTCGTCGCTGCTCGACGAAACCGTGACCGCGACGGTGGTAACGCCGCTCTCCACGCCGGCGACGGCTTTCCTGGCCGTGGGACCGGCCGCCCAGGCCGGCGCGGCCGCGACCGCGCCAATCAAGGCAATCAAGATAAGAGACCGTTTCATACAGGATCGACCTCCTTGGATGCGAACCTCTGGATGCGAGTACGGTCGATTGATCGATCTTCCCCGGACGGCACACGGAATTCCCCGGGCGGTGCACCGCTCCCCGGGGGGCCCTGTGGCTGCCAGGAGTTGAATTGAGGCCTTTATTGTAGCACAGCAGGGCGCGCGCTGTCGAGGTTCGTGGCGTCGGTACGCCAAGAGCCACGCCGGGGCGCATTCGCCTTGTCGATTGGCGGGCCGGTCGGTATCATCCGCGCCGATCGCCCCGTGCCCCGCAACCGGAGGTCCCAAGGCCATGAGAAGATCCGTTACGACCCTCGCGCTGGCCCTCGCCGCCGCGGCTTTGCTGCCCATCGCCACGCCGGGAGAGGTCGTGCGCCTTCGGGACGGTTCGATGCTGCGCGGCCGGCTGATGAACGCCGAGGGCGACAGCCTCACGTTTCGCCTGAGTATCGGCGCGTCCGTGAAGATCCCCCGCTCCGCGGTGCTCGCCATCGTGTTCGACGATTCGCTGGCCGCGCTGGCGGTCGTTCCGTCACATCCGGTCGCCGACTCGCCGGTCGCCGAGACAGGGACGGGGAAGGTCTCGGTCTCGTTCAAGGACCGGCGAGTGTCCTCGAAGATCTCGATCGACAAGAAGGTGGCGTGGGACGAACACGTGCGCTCGAACTACATCGTGACGGAGTTCTTCGTGGATGGGAAGCTGCTCTACTCGGCGATCGACAGCACGATGGACAAGACGATCTACAAGGGCCAGATCAAGGAGCTCAAGAACGACGCCGAGCTCGAGGATTTCACCGTCGAGGCGCCGGCCGGCACCCACCAGTGCGAGCTGGTGGTGAGGAATCAGGATCCGGACACGTTCCGGGACGACTTCGAGCCGCAGCCGCTGTCGACGGCCCTGGTCCTCGACAGCTTCGAGATCCGGGCCGGGGGTGCGGTGCGGATCGACGTGGGGATCGACAAGGGCGCCGTCCGGCTGGGCCGCCCGAAACTCTACCGCGTGGAGTGACCGGTCAGTCGAGCGCGGCCAGGGCCGCGGCGATCCGCCCGCGAAGATCGCGGTCGTCGCCGACGGCGTCGAGCGCCATCTCGTAGTACGACCGGGCCCGTCCGGTGTCTTCCTTATCCGCGTACACCTGTCCCAGCCGGTACATGGCCTCCGCACTCTTCGGCGCGTGGAGCAGTGCCGCCTGCAGCGCGTTCTCGGCCTGGTCCAGATCGCCCGCGGCCTCGAGCGCCGTGCCCAGCCCGAGGTAGGCGTCCGCGTAGTCGTCCCGGAGCTGGATCGCCATTCGGTAGTGGCCGACCGCCTGGACGTTGAGCCCCTGTCCGGCGTAGCTGTCACCGATCAGCTTGTGCACGCGGGGATCGTCGGGCGCGAATTGCAGCGCGTGGCGAAGGATCGCCCCCGCCTGAACGAAATTCCCGTCGCGGATCTGGCACTCGCCGATGCCCATCATCGCCTGCGCGCTGGTGGTGTCCGCCGCGTACACCTTCTGGAACTCGCGCATGGCGTCCGGCGTCATGCGGCGGGCCAGGTACGATTCCGCCAGACCCAGTCGGCCATAGGCGGACGCCGGGTCGCTGGTGAGGCCCCGAAGAAAATAGTGCGTGGCGTCCAGAGGGCGATCCGTGCGCAGGTAGAGCCACGCCAGGTGGAACTGCGCCGGCGCGTCGGAGGGCCGAAGCGTGATCGCCTTGAGCAGCTGCTCGGTGGCCCCGGCGTAGTCGCCCGCCTCCATCAGGATCTGCCCGTAGCCCGTGCGCGCTTCCACCAGGTCGGGATCGCGGCGGAGGGCGTATTCGTATTCAGTCTTCGCCGACTGGAAGCTCCCCATCGCCTTGTACGCCTCCGCCATGTTGAGGTGGGCGTCGACGTCGTCGGGGTCGCTCTCGGCGGCGATCTGGAACTCCTTGAGGGCACGCTTCGGGTCACCGACACCGAGGAGCGCCACCCCCAGGTTCATGTGGGCGTCGGGATCGGAGGGGCGCGCTGCGATCGAGGCCTCGAACTCCGTCACCGCCGCGGCGGTGTCACCGCGTTCGAGGGCGTCGATGCCGGAGTTGTAACGCTGGATGGCAATGTCGTTGCACGCGGACAGGACGGCCAGCGCAACGGGAATCAGGAGACGAGGAGAAACACGCATGGATGTGAAAAGACGCGCCACCGCGTCGACGGCGGATCATAGCCGAGTCTCTCTCGCGCTGTCAAAACGTTCGCCGGCCGGGCTGCCTGCCTAGGCCGTCGGGTTTCCTCCGCCCCGGTGCTTCTCGATGAAGGGCGTGAACAGATCGATGGGCACGGGGAACACGAGCGTGGAATTCTTCTCCGCCGCGACCTCGGTCAGCGTCTGCAGGAACCGGAGCTGAATCGTGGCCGGGTTGCCGGAGATGACATCCGCCGCCTCGCGCAGCTTCGCGGCGGCCTGGAATTCGCCCTCCGCGTGGATGACCTTGGAGCGCCGCTCGCGCTCCGCCTCCGCCTGGCGCGCAATCGCACGCTGCATCTCGGTGGGGAGGTCGACGTGCTTGACCTCGACCAGCGAGACCTTGACTCCCCAGGCGTCCGTCTGCTCGTCGATGATCTGCTGCAGTTGCTGGTTGATGGTCTCCCGTTCCGAGAGGAGCTGGTCGAGCTCGAACTGGCCGACGACCGACCGCAGCGTCGTCTGCGCGAGCTGCGTGGTGGCGTACAGGTAGTCCTCTACCTCGGTGACGGCCTTGTTGGGATCCATCACGCGAAAGTAGACTACCGCGTTCACCTTCACCGATACGTTGTCGCGCGTAATGATGTCCTGAGGTGCGACATCCATGGTGAGAACACGGAGGCTCACGCGCACCATCTTGTCGACGATCGGTATCAGGAACACGATTCCCGGCCCCTTGAGTCCGCCCAGGCGCCCGAGCCGAAACAGGACGCCGCGTTCGTACTCGCGCAGTATTCGAACGGCACTCGCGAGCAACATGATCCCGATAATGATGATTCCAAGCAGCGAGAATTGCACGTTTGCCTCCTTAATCGGCCTTCTCTCGGACCGTCACCGTCATCCCGTCCACGCGTTCGACGATGACCCGCTTACCCGCCTGAATGGGGGTGTCACTGCGGGCGTTCCAGTGCTCGCCGTGCACGAAGACGCGCCCCGTCCCGCCGACGTCCGACTTCGCGACCCCTTCCTCGCCCACCAGGCCCTCGGCGCCCGTCGTAACCTTCCGCCGCTGCGCCCGCAGACCCATGCCGACCGCGAAGATGAAGAACAGCGCCGTAAACAGTACCGATGGAATGATCACGGCGAGGGACACGCGCATGAACGGCAGCGGGGAGTCGATGAGCATGATGGATCCGACCAGCATGGCGACGATGCCTCCGATGGTGAGCGCGCCGTGAGAGGTGATCTTCACCTCCAGGACGAACAATACGATGGCCAGTATGATCAGTGAAAGCCCGGTCCAGCTGATGGGGAGCATCTGCAGGCCGAAGGCGGCCATCACGATGGCCACCGCCCCGGCGACGCCCGGGAGCACGGCTCCCGGGTTCTGGAGCTCGAAGAAGATGCCGAACACGCCGATCAGCATGAGCACGTAGGCGATGTTCGGGTCGGAGATGCGCGACAGAAACCGCTCCCGGAACGACGGCGGCACGTCGATCACGGGGGCGCCCGCGCTGTGTATCACGACCTCGCCCTCCGGCGTCTCGACCTCGCGCCCGTCGATCTCGGCCAGGAGTGTCTGAAGGTCGGGCGCGACGACATCCACCACGCCCTCCTCGCGCGCCTCTTCGGCGGTGGACGAGATGCTCTCGCGGACGATGCGCTCCGCCCACCGGACGTTGCGGCCGCGACGGGTGGCGATGCTGCGGGTATAGGCCGCCGCGTCGTTGGTCACCTTTTTCTCCATGACGCCGCTGGTGTCGGCGCCGCCCCCGATCGACACCGGATGGGCGGCTCCGATGTTGGTTCCCGGCGCCATGGCGGAAACATGGGCGGCGAGGGTGATTATGGCACCGGCACTGGCGGCCCGGGCCCCCCCGGGGGACACGTAGACCACTACGGGTACGGAGCTTGCAAGTATGCCCTGCACGATGTCGCGCATGGCGTCGGAGAGACCACCGGGTGTGTCCATCCGGAAGACGACGCAGGTGGCGTGATCGTCGCGGGCGGTGCGCATCACCCGCTCGAAGTAGACCGTGGTGGCCGGGCCGATGGCCCCGTCCATCACGCCGACCAGGACGGCTCCCGCGCTGTCGGGGCGGGCGGAACCCGCCCGAACGGCGACGGGGAGCAGGAAGAGAGCCGCGGCGAGGGCGGCGAGTGAACGCGTCGGGCTGATCATGGTGGCGAGCCTCCGCTTTCCGGAGCCGGCGCAGCCGGCCCGGGGCGGCCACCCGAGATGGTATAGGAACGCCGGAGCCGGTCAAGCCGCATTTGACGCGCGGTGTTTTGCATTTGATCGGGGGGCGACCGCTTTGCTAGATTCCATCGACAGCACCGCGCCGGCGGCGCGGCAAGGAGTGGGTTCCTTCGAACACGTTCTACTGCTTAACGCATCCTTCGAGCCGCTCAACGTAATCGGCTGGCGGCGGGCGGTGAAGCTCGTCGTGCTCCATAAGGCCGAGATCGTGGAAGCGTCCGAACGTGAGGTCCGCACCGTGTCGAGCCGGATGCCGGTCCCGTCCATCGTGCGCCTCCGGACCTTCGTGCGCTTCCGGCGGCGCGCGGCGAAGTTCTCCCGACGAAACATATACACGCGCGACGGCTATCGCTGTCAGTACTGCGGCGACCGCCCGCCCGTGCACGAGTTGACCTGCGACCACGTGGTGCCGCGCTCGCGGGGGGGACGGACCGAGTGGGCCAACATCGTGACCTGCTGTGTGCGCTGCAACCGGCACAAAGGGGGGCGCACTCCCGCCGAGGCCGGGTTGCGACTGGTTCGCGTGCCGGCCCAGCCGACCTGGTTGTGGGGGGTGCAGCACCGGTTCGCCAATCGGCGTCCGCCGGAGGCGTGGCACGTGTACCTGTACCTGGAGCGCGGGGTGGGGGTGGCGTCGTAAGTGTCAAGTATACGGAACTGAATGGGTGGTGCCGGAGGTCGGACTCGAACCGACATGGAGTTGCCTCCGGGGGATTTTGAGTCCCCTGCGTCTACCAGTTTCACCACTCCGGCACCGGTAAGACGTCGCCGTTCATCTTCTATCGCAACCGGGACGCCAAGTCCAGATATTCCGCTTGACGCCGCGGTGTCTTCTGTTACCGTTTTCATACGTGGGGTTGTAGCTCAGCTGGGCGAGCACTTGACTGGCAGTCAAGAGGTCACGGGTTCGATCCCCGTCAACTCCACCATTCTATTTTTCCGCGACTCCCCCGGGTCGCGCCGCCGCACCGGATCCGGAAAGACGCCCGCGCGAGAGCGTGGGCGTCGCGGCGAAGAGGGCGCGCGGCGTCGGGAACCCCGTCGAGAGGTCTGTGTCCACGAACATCTGCATTTTCGAGGATAAGAAGTTTTCGAACTTCTTTCCGCTCTCGCTCACCCGGCCGGTCGTCGACCTGCGCGTGGGGTGCGGGACGCTGCGGACGCGTCTTCTGGACGGGATGCCGCGCATACGGCTCTCCATTATCTGCCGCGAATACCTCGCGGGGATGGCCAGACTGTCGGCTCCCGGCATCTCGGTCAACGAGACGGCGTCCGCGGAGACACTGTTCGTCAACGGGCGCCTGCTCTGTTTCGGCGAAGAGCGCGACAGCCTGCTCAAGCAGGTGGGGGAGGACACGATCGCCGTCAAGGGTGGCTATGTCGTCGCGGCCCGCCTGAGCAAGACCGTCGCGGGGGAGTTTTCGGACTACCTGCGGCGGCGTGTCTCCGACGAGTCGGTGGCGCAGGTGTGCGACGCGTTGCTCGCCGCCGGACGGACGGAGGCTTCGGCCGCCGGCGCGCCGCCGGCGCGCCGCCGACGGGCGACTCGCGGATCCTCGGCGGCGCAGGGAACCTACGAGGACGCGCACGCGGTCGGGCAGGACAGCGTCGAAGAGAAGCTGCCTCTCGAGCTGGAGCGGTTCATCGAGAGCGGTCGGGTCCGCCGCATCGAGGTGCCGGAGGCGCGGCTGCTCTCCTTCCCGTGGCAGTTGATCGAGTTCAACCCCACCGCCATCGCCGACGATTTCGAGCGCATGCCCGTGCGCGGCCAGGCCGAGGACTGCGTGGTCTATCCGGGCGTGCAGATCATCGTCCCCGACCGGGTCGTGATCGGGGAGAAGGCCGTGGTTCGCGCGGGGGCGGTGCTGGACGCCACCGACGGCCCCGTCGTCATCGCGGACAATGCCGTGGTCATGCCCAACGCCACGCTCGTCGGCCCGGTGTCGGTGGGCGCGGGATCGATCGTGAAGGCGGGCGCGAAGATTCTGCCGGGAACGTCGATCGGACCGGTGTGCAAGGTCGGCGGGGAGGTGGAGGAAACGATTTTCGCCGCGTACTCCAACAAACAGCACGACGGGTTCCTGGGACACTCGTACATCGGAGAATGGGTCAACATCGGAGCGGCGTCGAACAACAGTGACCTGAAGAACAACTACAGCCCGGTGCGCATGTGGTGTGCCGGCAGCCTGCGCGAGACCGGCCGCCAGTTCCTCGGCGTGCTGATCGGGGACCACACCAAGACCGGAATCAACACACTCTTCAATACGGGCACGGTCGTGGGGTTCAACTGCAACGTATTCTCGAGCGAGATGCCCGGGAAGTTCGTGCCCAGCTATTCCTGGGGGCACGGGCTGTCCCTGGTCGCGTACGATCTCGACAAGGCGATGCAGACCGCCGCCGCGGTCATGGAACGCCGCCAGGTCAAGTTCTCGGCGGCCCACCGGACGGTTTTCGAGAAGATCTTCGAGTTCCGCGAACGGACCAGCGGAAACGTCTGACCCCCACGACACCGCCGGCGAAACGCCTCCCCCCGGCGGGGAATCCCGGGGCCCGGGAAGGAAGAACCGGGAGCCATCGGGAACTGGAGCCGCCGCGCCGGCGCGTAGCCGCGCATGACCCGGGGTGAGCGAACCGATTGGTATTGCAGGGGCAGGCAGTCCGAGCGCTCGCCCGCTGCGGGGGCCGACCCACACTGGGCCGGCCCGGAACGGCGCGGTCCGGTCCACGATGCTCTCTATACTATTGCAAATACAACAGTTAATCCCAAGGTCCGTCCGGGCGCCACGACCCTCCGGGGCCGGGCACGCGCCTTGATAGATCACGGGCGAGGCGGCTGCTTCGCCCGTGTATTGCTTCGGCGTGGGCCCATTCCTCGAAATTGCGTTACCCGAGACCAGGCACACGGCGAAGCGGCTCCTCCTTTCTCTTCCACCTCCCGCGCCAATTCTCCCCGGTTCGTCTCCGCGGCCATCCGCACCGATATCTGTAAGGTCTTATTTGACAGTGATTCAGTGGTATGCTACGGTGACCCGCGTTCGTGCCGAACAGGTCCATTCGGCGGGCTGCCCGGCGTTTGGACGGGAGGACGGGCGCGGGGAGCGGGTCGCCACGGCGTGAGCGGGTCATCGGGCGCGCGCGCGTCTCTGATATGGCGCGTCGGACGGCGCGTTGCGGAGAATCAACCGGGAGAGAGCCATGACGAAAGCAGACTTGGTCGAGGATATCTCGAGGGTCACCGGGCTCAACAAGAAGGATACGAGCATCATCGTCAATGAGGTGATCAACAACATTTGCCGCGCCTTGGCCGAAGGCGACAAGGTTGAGCTGCGCGGATTCGGTAGCTTCAAGGTGAAGGAGCGTCGGGCGCGCCAGGCACGGAACCCGCGGACGGGAGCGGGCGTGCAGGTTCCGGCCAAGTTGGTGCCGTTCTTCAAGGCATCCAACGAACTCAAGTCTCGAGTCAACGACTCGAACTCATGACATCGCGAAAGGATGTAGCCACGAATGCCCTGTGGACGTAAGCGCAAGAGACAGAAGATTCGGACGCACAAGCGCAAGAAGCGCCTGCGCAAGAACCGTCATAAGAAGAGAATCCGTTAGCTGATGTCGTCGAGAGCGGCGGCCCCGGCGGGGCCGCCGCGTCGTTCGTGAACGAGGTCAACGAGAGGTTGGGAAAGCCCATGGCACGAACCGAACGCCGTTCCGCCGCGCGGGTGGCCGCGCGGCTCGCGATGGAGATCACGCTGGGCAACGACCGTGCCCGGGCCGAGAGCCTCAACGTGAGTGCGAACGGCGTGTACTTCGCGTCGGCGACCTATATCCCGCTTCTGACCCGTCTGCGGATCACGCTGGAGCTGCCCGAGTCCTCGGGAAGGGCCTCGCGTGTGGCGTGTGATGGAGTGGTCGTGCGCAGCGAGCCCGAGGAGGAGTCGCCCGGAACGAGCGAATACGAAGTGGCCTGCTACTTTACCGAGATCGCCGACGCCGACCGCGAGCGTCTCGAGTCCTACATCCTGCGTCACGTCCCGTTTTGACGGAAATACCGCCCGTTTCGACCGTTGGCCGCCCAGCCGGGCGGCCTTTTTTTTGTTTGCCGGTCTTTCGGGGCCTGTGGTAAGCATCTTTCCACTGACGCCGGTCGGCGGGCCATCCGGCGCTGTAATTATCTGTGAAAAAAAGACTTCCAAGATCGACCGGGAGCTCCCCGAACCCCGCAGGGGCGTCGGCGCGGCGCGGGGCGCCGCCCGGGGGGCGCGGGGCGAAGCGCGTCTCCTCCCTCAATGACCGGGAGCACCTCCAGCGCGTCGCCGCCCAGCTCAAGACGCTCTACCACATGGGGCGCGACCTGGGCGAAGACGAGAACTGGAGCGACGCGCTCGACCGATTCCTCATGGCGCTGGTCAGCTTCATGGGGGCCGACGGGGCCGGACTCCTCCTGTTCAGCGAGGGCACACGCTCGCTCTCGGCCCGGGCCACGTTCCACCTGGAAGAGCCGCTGGTGGATCCCGCCATCGATACCATCCGCGAGGGGTGGGCGCGACACGCGCGGGGCAATGAGATCCATCCACTCGAATCGTACGGTTCCGGGCGGCCGACGTCCTGTCTCGAGCGGGCGGAGCCGTGGCGCGTCACCATCATTCCGCTCCGGCACCGGGGCCGCGCACTGGGGTTTCTCCTGCTGGACAAAGTGTACGCCGGCGGCGGAGATTTCGAGCGCGACTATCATTTCCTGAGCACCCTGCAGACGATCTTCGGCGAGGAAATCGCGAGCGCGTCGTATATCAGCGATCTTCGCCAGTTGAGCCGATTCAACAACAAGGTCCTCGACAACATCCGCAGCGGAGTGGTGACGACGGACCTGAACGGAAACATTCGCTACGCCAACCTGCTGGCGGGCGAGATGTGCCCGCGCGTGCAGCGGCCGCGTCCGGAGACACGCCCGGTGCACTTCGACGACCTGTTCCGCGTTCCGGCGCAGGCGAAGGGACCCCTGGCGCGCTTTGCGGACTCCGGCGTGGATACCGAAGTGACCGAGGTCGAGTGCCACGGCCGGGAGGGCGACGTGTTTCCCGCGCGTCTGCGCATGACGCGCATGCACGACGACCATCTCAACGGTACGGTGGTGGTCGGCATATTCGAAGATCTCTCCGAGCACAAGCGCATGGAAGAAGAGCTGCGTCGCAACGATCGGCTGCGCTCCCTGGGGCAGCTCTCCGCGAGCGTCGCGCACGAGATCCGCAATCCGCTCGCGGGCATTGCGACGACCGCCGAGGTCCTGGGCGAGCGGCTGCGCGGAGACGACGGCACCGTGAAGTACATCCGCACCATGCTTGACGAAATCAGCCGGCTCGACGCCATCGTCCGCAACCTGCTCGCGTTCGCCCGGCCGCCACGCCCCACGCTGGCGCCCTGCCGGGTGCGGGACGTGCTGGCGCGCGTCGAGCAGCTCGTCGCCGACGCCGCGACCCGGCGGTCGGTAACCGTGGCCTTTCGAGCGCCGGACGCGGACTGCGTGTGCCTGGCCGACGCGGCGCAGCTGACGCAGGTGATTCTGAACCTGACCCTCAACGCGATTCAGGCCTGTGGAACGGGCAACACGGTCGCGGTCGAGGCCGGCCGAGGCGCGCCCGGCGAGCGCGGGTCGACCGTCGAGGTCGTGATCGGGGACGACGGCCCCGGGGTTCCGGAAGCCATTCGAGGATCGCTGTTCGAACCCTTCGTCACCAGCAAGGCGCAGGGGACCGGTCTGGGTCTCGCGATCTGCCGCCAGATTGTCGAAGACCACCATGGAACCATCGCGTGCGAGTTTCTAGCGCGCGGCACGAAGTTCAGCGTTCGTATCCCCGCGCTGGAGAACGCGGGAACCGACGCGCGGTCGCGCGCGGCGAACGTACGGACGTGACCCCAGAGAGGAGTGGAGATGCCGAAGACGATTCTGATCATCGACGACGAGAAGACCATCCGGTGGTCGCTGGGCGAGGCGCTCGGCGCGAGCGGCTACGAGACGGTCGACGCGGAAACGGCGTCGAGCGGCGTGGCGAGGTTTCGCGAGGCGTCGCCGGACCTGGTGCTCCTGGACATGAAGCTGCCCGACGGGTCCGGCCTCGATGTTCTCAGGACCCTCAAGTCGGAGGACCCCTCGGTGCCCGTCATCATGATGACGGCGTACGCAGAGGTCGAAACGGCGGTCGACGCGATGAAGAGCGGTGCCTACGATTTCGTCGCCAAGCCGTACTCGGCGGAGAAGTTGCGCGTCACCATCGCCAACGCGCTCGAGACCCAGCGCCTCAAGGGCGAGATCGCGTATCTCCACTCGAGCTCGACCGGCACCGCGTTCTTCAAACAGTTCATCGGCCGCAGTCCCGCGATGGTCGAGATCTTCGAGAAGATCCGGAAGATCGGCCAGAGCAAGGCCAACACCATCCTGATCACCGGTGAGAGCGGATCGGGCAAGGAGCTGGTGGCGCGGGCGATTCACGCCTGCAGTCACGAGGATCCGCGCCCGTTCATGGAGATCAACTGCGCGTCGGTCCCCGAGACGCTGCTCGAGAGCGAGCTCTTCGGCTACGAGAAGGGAGCGTTCACCGACGCCAAGACGCGCAAGAAAGGGCTCGTCGAGCTTGCGGAGGGCGGGACGCTGTTCCTGGACGAGATCGGCGAGATGGGCGTGACACTCCAGTCGCGCCTGCTGCGTGTCCTCGAGAACAAGACGTTCCGTCGCGTGGGCGGGGTCAAGGATATGACGGTCAACACGCGCATCATCTCAGCCACAAACCGCGACCTCCAGCAGGCCATCAAGGACAAGAGCTTCCGCGAGGATCTTTACTATCGTCTGAAGGTGATTCCGCTGCACATCCCGCCGCT
>CAZCQM010000015.1:23210-27289 GCA_964500785.1 uncultured bacterium | reverse complement strand
CGCCCGTACTCCGCCGTCGCCGGGATGCCCGCGGCGCGCCCCGCCGTGGTGCGAGACGCCAGCGCCCCCATTCCCGGGTAGGTCGGCAGGGGGGACACGACTCGAACCTCGTCGGTGCGCGACAGGGCGCCGAGCTGCTCGAAATTGAACAGTCCCCGCGCGGGTTCCCCGGGGTTCGGATAGAGATTCGTGATCGCCAGCACGCGCACACGCGACTCCATCAGCGGGCGGCCAGAAGCTGTTCGTAGAGGTCCTGGTAGCGGGCGACCATGGCGCGCTCGCTGAACTGATCGCGGACGCGCTCGCGACCGCGCGCTCCCATGGCCGCGGCGCGCCCGGCGTCCGCCAGCACCGTGCGCATCGCCCCGGCCAGCGCCGCCGGGTCGCGCGGGGCGACCAGTACGCCGGTGTCGCCGTCGCGAACGATCTCGCCGTTTCCCCCGACGCGTGTCGCAACCACGGGCAGGCCCGCCGCCATGGCTTCGAGGAGCGTGATCGACAGCCCCTCCGAGTACGACGAGAGAACGAAGGCGTCGAAGGCCTGCATCAACGCGGGCACGTCGTTGCGCTCGCCGAGGAGGATGGCGCGTCCCTCGAGTCCCAGCCCGGCGACCGCCTCCCGTACCTCCACCTCGATCTCTCCCCCGCCGACCACGACCAGGCGGGCCGTCGGATGCTCCGCCACGACGTAGGCAAAGGCCGCGAGAAGATTGCGATGGTCCTTGACCGGTGTCAGGCGGGCCACGATTCCGAAGACGAACGCCGCGTCATCCAGGCCGAGCGCGGTACGAACCTTCCCGCGCTCGGTGCGCCCTTCGAAACGTGCGACGTCGACCCCGTTGATGATGGTCGCCACGCGCGCCGCGGGCATGTGTCCCCGCTCGAGTGCGACGCGGTGGGCATCCTCGGAAACCGCGACCACGCGGTCGACCGATCGGCGCGCCAATCCCAGCGCCGCGGTGCGGATGCGGGCCGCGGAATAAATGCCGTGCGCGGTGTAGACGAACGCGCGCGCGCGCGACAGCGGACGTGCCAGGGCCCCGTACACCAGCGGGCCGTGGTTGTGGCAGTGCAGCACGTCGACGCGCTCGTGGCGCAGGACGCGAAGCAGGCGTGCGAGGCTCGCCGCGTCGAACCCGTCGCCCTTGCGCAGGGCGTACACGCGCGTGTCGCGGGCGCGGAGATCCGCGAGCAACGGACCCCCGTCGCGCAGACACACCAGGACCGATCGGAAGCGCCCGGGATCGAGTCCGTCGAGGAGACTGATCACCACCCGTTCCAGGCCGCCGACGTCGAGGTTGTGGACCACCTGCGCGACCGTGACACGCGCGTCGCGGTCACTTTTCATCCGCACCGGGTTTCGCGTCGGAGCGGTCGGGCAATTTCCGCTCCTGGTGATACCCGTAGTACTTGTAGTCGTAGTAGTACGGGAGGACCTGGGTGGCATTGTTGAGAATGCACCCGATCACGTTGGCGTCCGAGTCGTCGAGCACGTTCTTCGTGCGCTGCACCACCTCGCGCGGCGTTACCCCCGCGAGAATCACGAGCAGAATCGCCTCGATCTCCGAGCACAGGAAGAGCGTATCGCTCACCGCCAGCACCGGAGCGCTGTCGACGATGACGATATCGTAGTAGAACTCGAGCTTGTTGAAGACTTCCTTGAGGTGATCGGACTCGAAGAGCCGGCCGGGCTCGGCCACGCGCTCGCCGGCCGTGATGACGCTCAGGTTGGGAACCTGGGTCTTCTTGACCACGTCCATGGGGTCGACATTGTCGGCGAGACAATCCCTGAGGCCGATCGCGTTGTTGAGACCGAAGATCGAGTGTACCCGGGGGCGGCGCAGGTCGGCGTCGACGAGCAGGACCTTCTTGGTGGGGAACTGCGCGATGGTGAGCGACAGCCACGACGAGATGGAGCTCTTCCCTTCCCCGCGGTTCGAACTGGTCACGAGGAACGACTTGTAGTGCCGGCCCTCCTCGTTCTTCTTCGCGTTGTGGTAGAGGCGCCGCAACTCCGTCGCGACGGGCGATTCGCCGTCGTAGGTCTCGAATATGGATGGTGAACTGCTGGGTGGCATGGGACTCAGGGCTTCGCTCCTCCGGTATCCGTGGTCGAAATGTTGAGCTCGATCATCGCCTCGCGCGACGACCGGCCGTAGAAATAGAAAGCGGATATCACCACGGCGAGCGTGACCACGACGGTCGCGGACCAGATGATGGTTCGCTTGCGCGTCGTGTCGTGCCGCCAGCGTGACCGCTCGAACCTGGGGACGGTTCCCAGCACCTTGATACCGAGCTGGCGTTCAACTTCGTCGACGGTCCGGAAGGACGAGTCGGAGAACTCGGTCAGCAGCAGGCCGGCGCCTCCGATGGCAATGCCCATGAACAGCGCGAGAGCGAGGATCTTGACCTTGTTGGGACGCACGGGCGCAAGGGGCCGCGTGGCCTTTTCCACGATGAACACGTTCTCGCCCAGCGACGAGTTCTGGGCGGCCTCGCTGATCTGGTTGGTTTCCTTCGCGCTCTTGAAAGTGTTGTACACGGCGCGGTTGCTCTCGACATCCTGGCGCAGCCGCGCCAGCTCCGTCTCCATCTGCGGCGTCCGTGCGAGCTGCTGGCGGAACGCCCGGATGGAGCTGTCGAGGCGCTGCAGCTTGCGGCGGTACGAGTCGATCTCGGCCTGCTGGTAGAAGTACTCGACGACGAGCGGTCGGTAGTCGGGGGCGACCTGGGGGAACTGCTCGGCGACGATCGTCTGCAGCCGGCGTTGAATCTTCTGCTCGGTCGCCGACACGTCGTCACGGTCGTCGGTGGCCGGAGGTGTTCCCGAGCCTGCCGTGCCCGGCGAGGTGATCAGCTGCGATTCGCGCTGGTTGCCGAGGTCGGAGACCAGCTTCTTCATCTCGGCGTCGTTCCACACCGGGTTCCCGCTGGGGACCCCGCCCGCACTCGCGACGACGCGCGAGCGGATCTTGTCGAGGATCGATTCGGCGCTGTCGATGGTGAGCTTCAGGTCGCTGCGAGCGCGCTCGGCGGCGGCGATGTTGCCCTGGTTGACCAGGCTCCCCGACATGCTCTCGTTCGCCATCCGCTCCTGGAAACTCGCCAGCTCGCGCTCGGAACGATCGAGGCGTTCCTTGTAGACGGCAAGCTGCTCCTCGCTGAACTCGCTCACTTCGTGATACCCCTGGGCGGTCTGCTTCTTCTGTTCCTCGATGTAGAGCCGGGCGACCGCATCAGCGATCACGTAGCAGGCTTCCGGGTTCGCGTCGGCGTACGAGATTCGAAACAGGCTGGGACCGTCGCGCTTGACGGAGAGGTTCTTGCGCAGGAACCCGCGCAGGCGTCGCATCACCAGCTCTTCGGTCGAGACGCCGGGATACTGCGTCTCGCGCTGGTACTCGGCCTCGCTGACGAGCATCGGGTCCTCGTTCATTCCGAGCCTGTGGATCAGGTCGTCCAGGAACGCGCTGCCCAGAATGTCCGCCTCCATCTGCGCCCCGACATCGGCATCGTGCGACCGTCTCCGCAGGTCCGACTGGACGTATCGGTCTACCTCGCTGTTGACCGAGGATACGTTCCCCACGCGAATCACGGTGCTCGCCTCGTACTCGGGCACGAGAAACCGCACTCCGATGTTGGAGACGATGACCGAAATCGCCACCGGAACGATGATGAAGTACTTCTTCCGCCAGACGATGCGGAAGTACTCGCCAAGGTTCAGGCGAAAACCGGGTTCGTGTTCATGTTGTGTGACTTTACGCACGGACTTCCGAAGGTTCTTGCTCGCGCGGCGGCGCGGGCGTCAGGGCGTCGAATTCACTTCTCTTCTGATAGTATAGTACAGCAGCACCACCGTTCCGATGGCCGAGACGAAACTGAGCACCGTGCCCACCTCGGCGTAGGTGAAGCCCTTGCGCCCCACCGCGACCGTATCCCCCGGCTTCAGCGGGGGGTTCTGGCTCACGGCCCCGTCGTTGATGTACCGCTCGAGGCTCACCTTGATCGTCTCCGCCGTGCCGTCCGGAAGCGGGCGCACGATGCGGACGTCGTCCATCTTGGCCCGCTCGGTGGGGCCG
>CAZCQM010000015.1:1587-23200 GCA_964500785.1 uncultured bacterium | reverse complement strand
GCGCTCAGGAGGTCCTGGCGGCCCTGCAGCGGGTAGACCCCGGGTTTGAGCACCGACCCCATCACGTTGACGCCGGCCGTCCCCGTGTAGCCCTCCTCGCGCGATGGTACCAGCACCGTGTCCCCGGGCTTGAGGATGGGCAGGTCCTTCATCTGGCCGCTGTCCAGCGCCGCCTGGAGGTCGACGACCATGCTGTTGCCGCCCCGGGAACGATCCTCGACGATGCGCACCGCCACCAGCGACGCCGTGGGATTCGGGCCCCCGGCCTCGCGGATGGCCTCCCACACGTTCACGGGTTCCGCGAAGTTGTACTTCCCGGGCGTCTTCACGTCCCCGCTGACCCAGTAGACGTTGCTCATCGCCTGCGACAGGGACACCTCCACGCGGTTGATGCTGGGGTAGTACTCCCGCATCGCCTGCAGCAGGCGCACCTCGATCTCCTGGGCCGTCATGCCGCGCACCAGGACGTTGCCCACCAGCGGCATGGACACCTCGCCCTTCTCCGTGACGATCATCTCGCGGCTGAGGTCGGGGCGCTGGGGGACGGACAGGAAGATCCGGTCGTTCGGTCCGACGCGGTAGTTCTCCGGGAGGGTATTCGTCGCGGTCTGCGCGCGTACCTGGACCGGGGCGACCTCGAGCGCCACCGTCGCGTAGACCAGCGTGAGCAGGCCCGCCAGGAAACGTCCCCCGCGGGTCCTCATGCCGTTACAGAAAATTCCCACCTCAACCGACCTCCATCAACGAAATGCCTTGAGACCGACTTCCTGGTACCACCGAACCGTGCGGGCGATCCCCTCCTCGAAGGAAACGCCGACCTCGTAGCCAAGTTCCTTCTGAATGCGACCGATCGCCGCCATCGAATGCTTCACGTCTCCGGCTCGCGGAGGGCCGTAGGTGGCCGGCAGGTCCGACCCGATCTGCTCGCGCAGGGCGCGGTAGAGCTCGTTCAGCGTATACCGTCCGCCACACGCGATGTTGTACACCTTTCCGCCGGAAACGTCCGCCTCGCACGCGATCAGGTTGGCGTTCACCACGTTGCTGACGAAGGTGAAATCCCGCGACTGCTCGCCGTCGCCGTGAATGGTGGGCGAGTTGCCTTCGATGAGGCTCTTCACGAAAATCGGGATGACCGCGCTGTACTGCGAATTCGGATCCTGCCGCGGCCCGAACACGTTGAAGTAGCGCAGGGCGACCGTAGTCATGCCGTGCAGCCCGGCGAACACCCGGCAGTAGTATTCCGCGGCCAGCTTGGCCACCGCGTACGGCGACTTCGGGTTGGGCGTCATCGTCTCCACCTTGGGGAGCTCCTCGCTGTCGCCGTAGACCGACGACGAGGACGCGTACACCACCCGCTTGACCCCGTGGCACTGGGCGGCCACCAGGACGTTCAGCGTGCCCTGCACGTTGACCTCGTTGTTCGCCACGGGGTCCGCGATCGACCGGGGCACCGACGCCAGCGCCGCCTGGTGCAGCACGAAATCCGCACCGCGGACCGCCGCGTCGACCGTGTCCGCGTCGCGCACGTCGCCGCGGACGAGCTGGATACGATCCCGGACCGCTTCCAGGTTCTCCTCCCGCCCGGTGGCGAAGTTGTCCAGCACGCGCACGCTCTGTCCGCGCTCGAGGAGCTCGTCCACGATGTTGGAGCCGATGAATCCGGCGCCACCGGTGACGAGATATGTGGCCATCAGGTCTCCCTTCGGGATGTTGCCGCGCTACAGCCGGACGATCTTGTCGGAGCGAATTCCCTCGTAGACGTTGCGCGTGTCGACCACGACCGGAACATGCTCGAGCACGGATGCGTAGTCGACGCCCCCGTGCCCCGTGATCACGACCGCGCAGTCGCAGCCGGCGAGCGTTTCGGGCGTGAGGTCAACCGCTTCCACGGCGGCGTGCTCCAGCTCCGGATCCTCCCGGTTGGCGAACGAATCGTGGTAGACGACCTCGGCGCCGTGCCGTTTGAGCAGGCGCATCACGTCGAGGGCCGGCGATTCACGCACGTCGTCGATGTTGGACTTGTACGACACACCCAGCACCAGCACGCGCGACCCGTTCAGCGCCTTGCGGTGCATGTTGAGCGCCTCGCCCACCCGCGTCACCACGTATTCCGGCATCGATCCGTTGATCTGCCCGGCCAGCTCGATGAAGCGGGCTTCGAAACCGGCCAGCTTGGCCTTCCAGGACAGGTAGAACGGGTCGATGGGAATGCAGTGCCCGCCCAGCCCGGGGCCGGGAAAGAAGGGCAGGAACCCGAACGGCTTGGTCGACGCCGCGCGGATGACCTCCCACACGTCGATGTCCATCTTGTTGCACATGAGCGCGATCTCGTTGACGAGTCCGATGTTCACGCTGCGGAACGTGTTCTCGAGCAGTTTCACCGTCTCCGCCACGCGCGCCGAGCTCACGGGTACGATCGTGGCCAGCGCCGCCGAATACAACTCCGAGGCGACCTCGGTACAGCGCGGCGTGACACCCCCGACGACCTTGGGGATGTTCTTCGTCGTGAAGCGGGGGTTCCCCGGGTCCACGCGCTCCGGCGAGAACGCGAGGAAGAACTCTTCCCCGACGTGGAAGTCGTCGCGCTCCAGCAGGGGCAGGATGACCTCCTCGGTCGTGCCCGGGTACGTCGTCGATTCCAGCACCACCAGCATCTGCGGGTGGATGTACTTGCGGATCTCCTCGACCGCCGCGACGATGTACGAGATATCCGGGTCGCGCGTCTTACGCAGCGGCGTCGGCACGCAGATGTTCACGGTGTCGCAGGTCTCGAGCACCGCAAAGTCCGTGCTGGCGACGAGATGCCCGGACGACACGAATTTCTTCAGCTCATCGGACGGGACGTCCTTGATGTAGCTCTCCCCCGCTCCCACCCGCTGGACTTTGTCCGTGTTGAGATCGATTCCGACCGCATGATAGCCCGCGCGCGCCAGCTCCACGGCCAGCGGAAGCCCGACGTAACCGAGCCCGATGACCGCGGTACGCGCTTCGCGCGAGCGCAAACGTTCGATGAGTGACATGGAAAACCCTTTCCAGTTGATCCGGGGACAGACTAAACGCACGCCGGTGGCGGCTGCAAGTCCCGATTTGACCGCGCCTTCCGCGCTCCGACCTCGCTACGCCATTTCCTCGATGAGACTCTCCGTGGTGACGACGGCGTTCTTCCCGGTGCGCTTGGCCTGGTACAACGCCTTGTCGGCGGCGTCGATGATGGCCTGCGGCACCTGTCCGTCGCGGGGAAACGCCGAGATGCCCGCGCTGCACGTGATGATCTCGGGATGCTGGCCATCGAACTTGTGCTCGCGCACACTGTCCACGACGCGCTGGGTGACGCGCTCCGCCCCCGAGAGCTTCGTCTGGGGGAGCAGGATGCCGAACTCGTCGCCCCCGTATTTGCTCACGAAGTCGATCTCCCGGCAGTTCGCCTTGATGATCGCGGCGATCTCCTTGAGGACCTGGCTCCCGCTCAGGTGTCCGTGGCGATCGTTGTAGGCCTTCAGATTGTCCACGTCCAGCATCACGAATGAGAAGGACTGCTTGAAGCGGCGGGCACGCTTGATTTCGTTCTCGAGCGACGAGATCAGGAAGCGGTAGTTGTACACCCCGGTGAGCCCGTCGGTGATGGCCTCCTGCTCGAGCTTCTGGTACAGGAGCGCGTTCTCCACCGCGATGGCCGCCTGGTTGGCCAGCAGCGTCAGGAGCCGGACGTCCTCGTGGGAGTACATCTCGCCCCCGCGATGGATCGCCAGCAGCAGTCCGAACATGGACGTCTTGGCGACGAGCGGCGCGCTGATGATCACCCGGCTGGACGCCTCGTCTCCCAGACTGCGGGCCAGCAGGGGCACATCGAGCCCCAGTTCCCGTCCCGGCACGTAGACGTCCTGCTCCGTTTCCTTGATCATCCAGCCGAGCACGCCCGGCGTTTCGTCCAGGACGTCGACCTTCGGATCCGGCGTTTCCGACTGCCAGTCCAGCGTGTAGCGGACCAGGCGGTTCCCGTCCAACTCGAGCAGGTAGACCTTCTCGGCGTCGAGGACCCGCAGCGAGCACTCGAGCACCTTGCGGAAAATCATGCGTTTGTCGTGACCCGCGACGATCAGGCTGGTGATCTCCGAGAGCGTCGAGAACAGGATATCACGATGCTTTATAATCTTATTCATGACAACGGGTTGTGGCTGGCACCTCGCGCGCCGACGGAAGGTCCCGGCGCGGAGGGTCCATTCTCTGGGGTGCGAGCAATTCGCATGCCATGAGTCAACTTAACCTGCTGTAAATGTGACCGTTAGAAGCTAATCCAGGTCGTCGTCATCCGGCTCGAGCGGCGTCGCGTGGGTCTCGCGCGCCTCGGCCAGACTCTTCAGTCCCCCGCGCAGCGCGAAGGCGGCGCCGGCCAGAAGGGCCAGCGGGAGCACGAGCCGCGTGGCGACCGACACCCCCGACGCGTGGATCTGGATGGCACGAAAGGCCTGTACCGCCGCCACCGCCAGGGCGATGGTCAGCGCGATCTTGACCGCGGCGGTGGTGGCGTGGGCGATGACGTACTCCCGGCGCTCACGCGCGGTGCGCATCCGCCCACCCCGGGAGCGGCGGAAGCGGCTCGGGCGATGGGGGCGTCTGGGTCGAACGAACATGATCAGCGCATGCGGCCGGGGAGTTCTTCGTAGTCGGCGTCCTCGATCTCGTACGGGCTGAGCGGGGTCGCAGCGCGGGGATTTTCCCGATCCGGCCCCCCGGTTGGGTCAAACTCCGGCCGTGGGGGCCGGGGTCCCCTCCGGAAGAGCCCGAGCAACCGGGCCAGAAGAACCACGAAGAGGAGGCGGATAATCCAGCGAAACACCTCGAGAACACCTCGCAAGGCCGGAAACATGGAAATGGTACGCCCGGCAGGATTCGAACCTGCGACACCTGGCTCCGGAGGCCAGTGCTCTATCCAGCTGAGCTACGGGCGCACGCGGGGCCGGCGACCAGCATCTCCCTGGCGAGGGCCAGCCGGCGCTCGCTCCCCTCCTCGCCACCCAGCATACGCGCGATCTCACGGGTTCGCTCATCGCCCTCGGCGGCGCGGACGCGAACCCGCGTTCGGTTACCGTCGGTCTCTTTGGCGACGACGAGGTGAGAATGGCCACGGGCGGCAATCTGGGGCATGTGAGTGATGCAAATTATCTGATTATTTGCCGCCAGCGCAAGGAGTTTCTCGGACAGGACCTCCCCGAGGTCGGCGCCGATTCCGGCGTCGATCTCGTCGAAGATCAGTGTTGCGCCGGGCACGCCGGAGGCCGTGATCTCCTTGAGCACGAGGGCCACGCGCGAGAGCTCCCCCGTCGAGGCGACGGCCTCGATGGGCCCCTCCGCCTCCCCGGGGTTGGTTTGAACGCGCATCCGCACCACGTCGAGCCCGTTCTCGAACCCCTGCACCGGCGCTCCGTCGACGACGACCGAGCCCTCCGGCGCCGGCGCGTGCCGCACGTCGGTCCGAAACGCCGCCCCGCGCATCATGAGCCGCTGGAGCTCCCGCGTGACGCGGCGATCCATCTCTCTGGCCGCCTTCACGCGCGTCCGCGTCAACTCGACTCCGCGGCGCGCGAGCTCCGATCCCGCGCCGGAGAGCGCCTCGACAAGCGCCCCGCGCCGGATCCCGCCGTCGTCGAGGTCGTTCAACGCCTGCACCCACGTCGCCTTCTGTTCGATCAGCGCCTCGATGGCGGTGTTGTAGCGGCGCTCGATGCGCACCAGCGCATCGAGACGCTCCTGGGTTCGCTCCACCGTGTCGGCGTCGAAGTCCAGCCCGTCGATCACGCCACGGGCGTCCGAGGCGGCCTCGGCCAGCAGCGCGCCGGCCTGCCCGAGCTTTTCTGCGATGGACGCGATGCGCTCGTCCAGCGCCGACAGCGCGCCCAGCTTCCGCTCCACCGCCCCGACCCGCGACGCCGCCGAGTCGTCGTCGTCGTAGACGGCGGCGCACACCTCGAGCATCGCCGCGTGGATCCGCTCCGCATGGGCCAGCAGGCGCGCCGTCGATTCCAGCGATGCCTTCTCTCCGGGGCGGGGGGCGACCCGGTCGATCTCCTCGATCCGGTGCGCGTAGAGCTCCCGCTTCTCGCGCATGGCCGCCACCTCCGCGTCGTGACGGTCCAGCTCCGCGCGCGCGCGGCGCCAGTCGGCCAGCGCCTCCGCGTAGCGCGCCAGCTCGACCCCGTTTTGCGCAAGCGCATCCACGTACTCGACGTGTCGATCCGGATCGCGCAGTCGGTACTGCTCATTCTGCCCGTGCGCCTCGATGAGCTCCAGGCAGACGGCGCGAAGCTCTTTGATGGGGACGGAGCGCCCGTTGATCTCTGCGTGCGAGCGCCCCGCGCGGGTCACACGGCGGACGATCCGCAGGGATGCGCCCGACGACGCGTGCAGTGCCGCGAGCGGGTGGGTGGTCGGATCGGCGGGCGCGAACTCGGCTTCGACGCGCGCCTCATCGCTGCCGCGCCGGATCACGTCGCCGGCCACGCGCTCACCGAGCAGCAGGTTGACGGCCCCGACGATGAGCGACTTCCCCGCACCCGTCGAGCCCGTGAGCACATTGAGTCCCGCGCCCAGCTCGAGGACGACGTCTTCCACGACGGCGAGGTTCTCGATGCGAAGCCGCCGCAGCATGGGAGCTCCTAGAGCTTCTCGCGCAGCAGGGAGAAAAAGTCGTAGTCGGAAGCGACGACCAGGTTCGTTACGCGCGTGTCGCGCACGACGTGCACCTCGTGCGTGGTTGGGAATTCCGCTCCTTCCTGCCCGTCGACGGTGACGAGTGCGCCGGAGGGCGCCGAGGAGACCCGCACGACGACGCGCTCGCGCGCATCCAGCACCATGGGCCGGATCGACATCGTGTGCGGGTTGAGCGGTGTCAGCAGGATGGCGTCGAGCGTCGGCTCCACGATGGGGCCGCCCGCGGCCATCGAGTACGCCGTGGAGCCCGTGGGCGTGGCCACGATGACGCCGTCGGCCGAGAACTCGCGCATGAGGTTCCCGCCGATCTCCACGCGCAGCGTCACCATGCGCGAGTACCCGGTACTGTGCACCACGATGTCGTTCAAGGCGCTGAAGGAATGCGTCGGCGACCCGTTCGCCATCACGCTGCATCGGATACGCATGCGCTGCTGCGTGGTGAAATCACGGTTGGCGATCAGGCGCAGGACGCGCTCCGGGTCCGACTCGGCCAGGAAGCCCAGGCGCCCGCACTTGACGCCGACGATGGGCGTGCCGCGGTCGACGTAACGACGCGCGTACTTGAGAATGGTGCCGTCGCCGCCGATCGCGATGAGCAGATCACAATTCGGGGGCACGCCGGTCCGGGAGCCGTGGAGGTTCGGCAGCGCGCTCGCGGCATCTTCGTCGAGGAAGACCTCCGCACCCGACTCGACGAACGCCGCCGTCATCTCGCGTAGAATCGACCCCGCACGCTCCTTGTCGAGGTTGGCCGCGATGCCCACTCGTTTGATGGAAGGGGACGTCATCGGTGGAGTCCCGCCTGCCGCTGCGCCGTCACGATGCGATGGAGCGGACCGCGCGCGGGCGCGACACGAGCGCGTCCTGCGCAAACCGCGCCACCTCGTCCGCGGACAGGCCCACATCGGCGAGCAGCTCCTCGCGCGTCCCGTGCTCGACGAAGCGATCGGGCAGCCCCATGTTGCGCACACGAGCGGTCTTGTAGCGCCGGTCGACCCAGTACTCGTTGACGGCGGAACCGAAGCCGCCCGCGAGGGCGTTGTCCTCGACGGTGACGACCAGCGCGTCGGTTTCCGCGAGGCGGTCCAGCAGCTCGGTGTCCAGCGGCTTGACGAAGCGCGCGTTGACCACGCCCGCGTCGATCCCCTGGGCACGCAGCGCCGCGGCCGCGGCGGTACACGTCGCCACCATCGCGCCGATGCCGAGGAAGACGATGTCCCGGCCCTCACTGAGAACCTCGGCCCGGCCGATGGGCAGCGCGGTCGGCTCCCCCTCCAGGGGTACGCCGAGTCCCGCACCGCGCGGGAAGCGCACCGCGATGGGGCCGGCGTCGTAGTCGGCGAGTGTTTTCACCATGTGCCGCAGCTCGTTCTCGTCCTTCGGCGCCATGATCACCATGTTCGGGATCAAGCGCAGATAGCTCAGGTCGAACGCGCCGTGGTGGGTCGGGCCGTCCTCGCCGGCGATGCCGCCGCGATCCAGCGCGAAACGCACCGGCAGATTCTGCAGTGCGACGTCGTGGATCACCTGGTCGTAGGCGCGCTGGAGGAACGTCGAGTAGATGGCCACCATCGGAATGGTGTCCTGTGTCGCCAGCCCGGCCGCGAAGGTCACCGCATGCTGCTCGGCGATTCCCACGTCGAACACGCGGTCCGGGAACTCGCGGGCGAACTCCGTAAGCCCGGTGTTGTCGGGCATGGCGGCGGTGATGGCGACGATGCGCGGCTCCGCCCGCGCGAGCTCCAGCACCGTCTTGCCGTAAACGCTCGTGTACGACGGGTGGGTCTTCTTGACCGGGCGGTCGCCCGGGATCTTGTCGTAGCGCGTCACGCCGTGCGCGCACAGCGGATCGTTCTCCGTGAAGTGATACCCCTTCCCCTTCTTGGTAATGGCGTGCACGAGAATGGGGCCGCCCAGGTCGCGGATGTGCCGGAAGGTCTGTACGAGGAATTCGACGTTGTGGCCGTCGACCGGCCCGAAGTAGCGGAAGCCGAGCTCCTCGAAGATCACGCCGGGCACGACCAGCGTCTTGATGCTCTCCTTGATCTTGCGCGCGAGGCGCCGGGCCTTGCCGCCGCCGCGGGGCAGGTGCCCGAGCAGCTCCCAGACATCGGCCTGCAGGTGGTTGTAGAGCTTTCCCGAGGTGATGCGGGTCAGGTACTGGTGGAGCGCGCCCACGTTGGGCGAGATGGACATGAGGTTGTCGTTGAGGACGACGATGAGGTCCTTCTTGAGCACGCCGGCGTTGTTCATGGCTTCGAACGCCATGCCGCCCGTCAGCGCGCCGTCCCCCACCACGGCCACGACCTTGTAGTCGTCGCCGTGGAGGTCGCGCGCCACCGCCATTCCGAGCGCGGCACTGATCGCCGTGCTCGCGTGCGCCACGCCGAACGCGTCGTACTCGCTCTCGTCACGCCGGGGAAAGCCGCTCAGGCCATGGTGCTGCCGGAGCGAGTCGAAGCGTTCGCGCCGACCGGTGATGATCTTGTGTCCGTACGCCTGGTGCCCGACGTCCCATACGAGCTGGTCGCGGGGCGCGTCGAAGACGTAGTGGAGCGCCAGCGTGAGTTCCACCGCGCCCAGGCTGGCGCCGAGGTGCCCGCCCGTCTTGCCGACCCGGAACAGGATCTCGTCGCGAAGCTCGCGCGCCACCTGCGGCAGGTCGGTCACGGGGACGGACTTCAGGTCGGACGGATAATGAATGCCATCGAGGATACTCATCGCATCAGCGCCTCCGGTTACGCGTCAGGCGACGATCAGCGCCGTCGCCGCACCAATGACGGTGCCGATCAACACATCGACCACGGAATACGACATCGGTCGCCGAGCCGCCTTCCGCTTGCCGGGCTGGAGCTTCTCCATGATCATGTCGACCATCAGGGCCTGGCGCGACGCCGCGCGCTTGACGTTCCAGAGATCCACCGTGACCAGCGACGTAAAACACGCAGCGACAGCGAATTCCAGCGATCCAAATCCCAGCTCCTGGCCGACGGCGCATGTCAGAGCCGCGAAGGCGGCGCTGTGCATGTTCGGGGCCCCGTCGGTCTCCACCAGACGCCGCAAGTTTATCCGCTTTTCGAGAATGATGAAAGACAACACTTTCAGTGTCTGGGCGACGAGCCCGCCCAGAATCCCGATGATGAGCGAGCGCGCGATGGGAATGCCGAACATCGGTGAGAACCTCGCTACGACGAACGCCCCGCCACGAAGGAAAGAAGGGACGCCAGCGGCGTGCCGGCGGCCTCGGGGAGCGCCGCCAGCGACTCCGCGACCCGCTGCTGCGCCGTCTCGCGGGCGCGTCCGATGCCTGCGACCGCCGGAAACGTGAGCTTCCCCCCGTGTACATCCTTGCCGGGCGTCTTGCCAAGCGATTCCTCGCTGCCCTCGAGGTCGAGCACGTCGTCCGTGATCTGGAACGCGCTGCCCGCCAGGAGCCCGGCCCGGCGCACGCGTGTGCGCACGTCCTCGCCCGAACCGGCGAGCACGGCGCCCATCTCCATGGATGCGGCGATCAGGCGCGCGGTCTTGTATTCGTGGATCCGGTCGACGTCGGCGACCCGGCGACCGGGTGGCGCCAGATCGAGGGCCTGCCCCGTGATGAGCCCGCCGGTGCCCGCGGCGGACGCCAGCACGCGGATCACCGCCAGTGCTTCGGACGGCGGCACGTCCTCCATCCCGGCGAGGATCTCGTAGCCGAGGTTCAGGAGGGCGTCTCCGGTCAGGACTGCCGTCGCTTCCCCGAAGCGGCGATGGCTGCTCGGCTTGCCCCGTCGCAGATCGTCGTCGTCCATGCACGGGAGATCGTCGTGCACCAGCGAGTACGCGTGGACGCATTCGACCGCGCATCCGGCGTCGAGCGCGGCGCGGCGGCGCGCGCCCCCGAGCGCATCGTGCGTCCACAGGCACAGGAGCGCCCGCATCCGCTTGCCGCCCCCGAGCAGCGAATACTCCATCGCCTCGCGCATCCCGTCGTGGTGGGGCGCATAGCGCCGCACCAGGGCGGCCAGGCGCTCCTCGATCGTCGCCCGCTCCGCGGTGGCGCGGGATTCGAAGCCGGCGTCAGCGCTCATCGGAAGGACCGCCCTCCGTCAGCTCGCCGTCCGGCGTTTCCATCAGCGTGCGCACGCGCAGATCGGCTTTCTCGAGCAGGGTGCGGCACACCTTACCCAGCGCCACTCCCTCCTCGAAGCGTGCGAGCGCAACCTCGAGGGACTGCGTGCCCGTCTCGAGCTCTTCGACGATCTTCTCCAGCCGTGTCATCGCTTCTTCGAACGACAGGGACTCGGACGGATCCTGTTTCATCGGCTCGCCTCCCGGCGCTGGACGGTGCCACTGACCTCGGCGGCGACGGAACCGTCGGAAAACGTAAGATGGACGTCGCGCGATGCCACCGCATCCGCGGCCGCCCGCACCACGCAACCCGATTCGGCATCGGTGCAGACGGTGTAGCCGCGCCGGAGCACCTGGCGCGGATCGAGACCGTCGAGCCGCGCCAGCGTTGCGTCGATGCGCGCGCGCGCGGTGTGCGCCCGGGACGTCTCGGCGCGCAGGAGCCGTGTGATCGCGAAGTCCACCGTCTGCATGGCGCGCTCCACGCGCCCCGCCACCTGCCCGAGCGCGTAGCTCCCCAGGCACTCGGCGACCCGGCGCCGTCGCGATTGCAGGCCGTCGCGGATCCGGGTGGCCAACGACCGCGCCAGCGCGTCGACATGGCGCTGCACGTCGCGACGGTCCGGCACCACGATCTCCGCCGCCATGGTCGGGGTCGCCGCCCGGCGATCCGCCACGAGGTCGGCGATGGTGACGTCGCTCTCGTGTCCCACCGCGCTCACGACGGGAACCGCGCACCGATGGATGGCGCGCGCCACCTCCTCATCGTTGAATGCCCACAGATCCTCGATGCTCCCTCCCCCACGCCCCACGATGATCGCATCGATGTTTCCCCGCGACGACAGGGTATCCAGCGCGCGCACGATTTCGCCCGGCGCGAGGTCGCCCTGGACTCGGACGGGAACGAAGATCACGTCGACGCAGGGAAACCGGCGCTCCAGGGTCGAGAGAATGTCGCGGATCGCCGCGCCGGTGGGCGACGTGACGACGGCGACGCGGCGCGGGTATCGCGGCAGCGGCCGCTTGCGCGCCTCGTCGAAGAGCCCTTCGGCCTGGAGCTTCGCCACCAGCAGGCGGTACTGCCGCTCGAGGTCGCCGCGCCCGGCGGGCTCGATGGTCCGCACGACCAGCTGGTAGGAGCCCTGCGCTTCGTAGACCGTCAGGCGCCCCCGCGCCACGACCTGGATGCCGTCCTCGAGGTCGAAGTCGATCATCCGCGCGTCGCTGCGAAAGCAGACCGCCGCCAGCTGCGCGCCGGCGTCCTTCAGACGGAAGTAAACGTGCCCGGAGGAGTGGACGCGCACGTTCGACGTCTCGCCGGTGATCGCGATATCGGAGAACTCGCCCTCGATCAACTCGCGGACGATGGCGTTGATCTCGGCGACGGAAAATATCGGAGGGCCGGCGGCAGGCACGTCATCCCCGCCGCATACGGAACGCCTTGAGCGTATTGGACATCAGCATGGCCACGGTCATGGGGCCCACGCCGCCGGGGACGGGGGTGATGAACGACGACCTGGCGGACACCGCATCGAAGTCCACGTCGCCGACGATGCGGTACCCCTTCTTCGCCTGCTCGTCCGCAACGCGATTGATTCCCACGTCGACCACGACCACACCGTCGCGGACCATGTCCGCGGTGAGGAAGCCGGCGACGCCCATGGCGGCGACGACGATGTCGGCGTTGCGGGTGTGCGCGGCGATGTCGCGCGTCCGGCTGTGACAGATGGTCACCGTGGCGTCACCGCCCGGCCCCTTGAGCGCGAACAAAAGCGCCATCGGTTTGCCGACGATGACGCTGCGCCCCAGCACGACGACGTTCGCTCCCTCGGTTCGCACGCCGTTCCGCACCAGCAGCTCGCGGATGCCGAGCGGCGTGCAGGGGACGAAGCCGGGTTTGCCCGCGGCCAGGCGCCCCAGGCTCTCGGGGTGGAATCCGTCCACGTCCTTGGCGGGATCGATGGTGCGAATGGCCAGGTCCGAGTCGATCTGCTTCGGCACGGGAAGCTGCAGGAGAATGCCGTCGACGTCGGCGTCGCGATTGAGGTCACGGAGGATGCCGAGCACGTGGTCTTCCGACGAATCCGCCGGGAGTTGGATGTTCCGCGAGCCGATGCCGCACTCCTCGCTCGCCTTCGCCTTGCTCGCCACGTACACTTTCGACGCGGGATCCTCCCCGACGCGCACGAGAGCGATGGTGGGCTTACCGTTCTTGATTGCGGCCACGGCGGCGGCCACCTCGGTCCTGATCGCGGCGGCGGCCGCTTTTCCGTCCAGCAGTTGCATTCAATCCTCCACGCGCAGTTGATGGTGAGCAAACTCCGTGGCATGACCACTCGTCTCGTCGATGGTCGCCACCACGAAATCACAGCGAACGTCCCGGCGGGCCACCTCGAATCGCGTGGGACGCATCGACAGAAAGCGCTGGATGACGCTGTCCTTCTCGACCCCGAGGATGGAGTCGAAGGACCCCGTCATGCCCACGTCCGTCACGTAGCCGGTGCCGCCGGGGAGGATGTGCGCGTCGCGCGTGGCGACGTGCGTGTGCGTGCCGAGCACCAGGGACACGCGCCCGTCGAGATAATAGCCCATGGCGATCTTCTCGCTGGTCGCCTCCCCGTGAAAATCTACGACGATGATCCGCGTCTCCGCCGGGAGCTCGTCCAGCAGGCGGTCGACGGTCCGGAACGGGCAGTCGAGGGGCGGCATGAACACACGTCCCTGGACGTTCACCACCGCCACGCGCGAGTCCGTTCCGGGAACGAGCGCTGCCCCCCGTCCCGGCGCGTCTCCGGGGTAGTTGCCCGGGCGAATGATGGTGGGTCTGGAGTCGAGGAGCGGAATGCCCTCGCGCTTGTCCCAGACATGATTGCCGGTGGTGAAGAAATCGACCCCGGCGGATTCCATCTCCTCGATTCCGGCGGCGTTGAACCCGAAGCCTCCCGCGGAATTTTCCGCGTTGGCGATGACGAGGTGAGCGCCGAAGCGCTCTCGGATGTGAGGCACGGCAGCGGCCACGGCGCGCCGCCCGCTCTTCCCTACCACGTCTCCGATGAATGCAATGATCATTCGCTGGGCCCGTCCGGAAACTCGTGCCGATCGTGGAGAATGCGCGCCGGTCCCCGGGGCCCTATCGCCGTGGAGTCGGCGGATGAACGAGTATGGTCAGGAGGTCGCCGGGGGAAAAGAAAATTCCCCACGCTATGCCGTGTACAAGGGAACTCATGAACCAAGTTGGTTCACGTGGATGCCCCTACGAACCGTTTTGTCAGCCACGCGAGGTGGGTACACAGCGCGATCCGATCGAGACTTCCCTTTATAAGGTGTTGGCTCAAAAATTACCTTATCATCACGAACATGGTAGGGAATTTTCAAATTATGGCTGCAATCTTCGCTGTTTGATGCGTCCTTTGTCAAGGTCGTGCGTCATTCCTCGATCGAGAAATTTTCGTCGAGGAGGCTGATCAGATTCTCCGCCTTTCGGGCGATGGTCGTGATCTCCTCGTCGGAGGATCGCCGCAGCTGAAAAAGCTCGTCGGCGATGTTCATGGCCGCGAGGATGGCCACGCGGTCCGCCGATGGGAGCGATGTCCCCTGCGAGACTTCGCGCAGCTTGGCGTCCACGAAGCGCGCCACCTCGCGCACGTATTCCTCATCCGCGCTTCCGCGGATCCGGTACTCTCTTCCCAGAATCTCGACTGTTGTGGCCTGTTTTTCTTCCATGATCCTAGAGCTGAAGCTCGCCCAGCTTCTCGAGCACACGATCGAGGCGCTTCTTGACCTCTTCCTTGTGCAATGAGCTGACGATCTTTTCCTGGCTCTCCTTGAGATGACCGATGCGCTCGTTCATCTCCCGGTTGGCCTCGCGGAGGCCGTCTATTTCGCGTTCGAGCAGCTCTTTCTGCTCCTGCAGCGCCTGATACTGATCCTTCAGATGTGCAAATCGTTCGGTGGTCTGTGCGATTCGCTGCTCGAGCAACTGTAGCTTCTCGAGTGCTCCGGTTCCTTGCATGGGTTCTCCTGATCGTTCAAGAACGAAGGACCACTCCGAGTTCCGCATCCAGCTTCGCCACGAGACGGGCGACGACGGCGTCGACGTCCTGGTCGGTCAGCGTCCCGTCGGCGGATCGGAACGTGAGCCGAACGCCGTAGGCCGTTCTCTCCGCACCGATGCTCTCGCCACGAAACACATCGAACACCTGCAGCGATTCTAGCAACCGCCCCCCGACCTTCGCCACATGTTTTTCGATTTGCATCCAGGTAACACCCGCCGGCGCCACCAGCGAGAGATCGCGCCGCGAGGCCGGGTACTCGGAATAGGGGCGGAACGTGGACAGGCCGCCGGGCGTGTCAAAGAGCGCCGACAGGTCGAGCGACGCGTACCACACGGCCTGCTCGATCCCGAGGGCACGGGCCGCGCCCAGCGGTGCAATACCGCCTTCAACAATGGTGCGCTTGCGGTCGTAGTAACGAAACCGTCCCGTCATTGCCTCGAACTCGAAACCCAGCTCGTCGCGGCAGCCGGGGCGCACGACATCGAGGAGCGTCTCCACTTCTTCCTTGATCTCGAAATAGTCGACCGCACCCGAGTGGCCACGCCAGAATCCGCGCGCGTCCGGTCGGGTGCGCGCGATAGCGACGTGAGTGGGTTCGTCCGGAAGGCCGCTGGCCGCGCCGGCCCGATGAAAGACGCGTCCGATGCTGAATACGTACACGTCGCGCCGCCCGTGGGCGAGGTTGCGCGCGACGACGTCGAGCACGCCCGGGAGCAGGTGCGTACGCATGAACGTGTGGTTTGCCGACAGCGGGTTCAAAAGCGGGATCGGGTGGCTGCGCACGTCGGCATCGGGCCACGCGAACCAGTCGAGCTCGCGCCCGTCTGTAAACGCGCTCGTCACCACTGCGGTGTGCCCGCGCGCCGCGAGGTGCGCGGCGATCCGTTCCATCAGCCGGTCGAACGGGTCGGGCACCGAGGGCACGGTCGCCCGGTAGCGCCAGTTCCGTCCGATGTTATCGTACCCGTACATACGCGCGACTTCCTCCACCAGGTCGGCCTCCTCGGCCACGTCCCACCGGAACGAGGGAACTTCCACCGTCACCGAGGCCGCATCGGAAGCGCTGGCCCGGAACTCGAGGCGCGCCAGCAGGCCGGCGATCCGATCGGTAGAAATGTCCTCGCCGAGGAGGCGGCGGACCGTCGTGCGACGCAGCGTCACGGTGCGTTCCGCCCACGGCGCCGGGTACTCGTCGACCAGGACGCCGGCGCGCCCGCCGGCGACGTCCAGGATGATGGCGGCGGCCCGGTCGGCGGCGAGTCCGCACACGTCACGATCGCTTCCCCGTTCGAAACGGTACGACGCGTCGGTACTGATGTTGAGCGCACGACGCGACGCGCGCACGGTCCGCGGGCTGAACGCCGCGCACTCGAGGAGAAGGTCCGTGGTGCCGTCGGTGATGCGCGTCGCCATCCCCCCGATCACCCCGGCGACGCCCACGGGGCTATCGTCCGCGGTGATGATCAGGTGATCGGTCCCGATCTCGCGCGTGGTTCCGTCCAGGATATCGATCTGCTCGCCGCGCCGGGCGCGTCGCACGCCCATGTGTGCCGACGGGAGCGTGGCCAGATCGTACGCGTGGAGCGGCTGACCCAGCTCCATCATCACGTAGTTGGTGGCATCGACGATGTTATTGACCGGATGGATGCCCACCTTCTCCAGCGCCGAGGCGAGCCAGGGAGGCGAAGGAGCGACGCGCACGCCGCGGATGACCCGCCCCACGAAACGGTAGCAATCCTCGGTCGATTCGATCTCCACCCGAAGGTCGGTGGCGTCCTCGCCGGAGGCGCGTACCACCGCTTCCGGGATGCGCAGGGTGGTGTCGTAGAGCGCGGCGATCTCGCGCGCAATCCCGACGTGCCCGAGCTGGTCGGGGCGGTTGGGCGTGATCTCGAGCTCCATGGTGGCGTCGTCGTCGCCGAGCACGTCGGCGAGTACGGCACCCACGGGGGTGTCCGGCGCCAGCACCATGATGCCGCCGGATTCCGTCCCCAGGCCCAGCTCGACCTCGGAGCAGATCATCCCGTTCGACGCCACCCCGCGGATCTTGCTCTTCCGCAGCTTCACACCGTTGGGCAGGCGCGCGCCGACCAGTGCGACGGCGACGCGCTGTCCGGCCGCCACGTTGGGTGCGCCGCATACGATCTCAAGCGGCGCTTCCCCGCCCACGTCGACCCTGCACACGCGGAGACGATCCGCGTCGGGGTGCGGCGCGGCTTCAAGCACATGCCCCACCACGATGGCTCGCTCGGTCAGCCCCGTGGTCATCAGGCGCTCGACCTTGACGCCGTGCATGGTGAGGTCGTGCGCCAGCGTGGTGGCGTCCACGGCGATGTCCACGTAGCGCCGCAACCAGGCAACCGAGACGATCACGATTCCATCTCCGGAAACTGCTCCAGGAAGCGAAGCTCGTTGGCCAGAAACATGCGGATGTCGGTAATGCCGTGGCGGATCATGGCGATGCGATCGACGCCGATGCCGAACGCGAACCCGGAGTACCGGTCGGGGTCGTAGCCGACCGCGCGCAGCACGTTGGGATGCACCATGCCCGCACCCAGGATCTCGATCCAACCGGTCTGTCCGCATATGCCGCACCCGCTGCCGTTGCACCCGAAGCATGTCATGTCGACGTCGATGCTCGGTTCCGTGAACGGGAAGAAATGCGGCTTGAAGCGAAGGTCAGTGTCCGGCCCGAACAGACCGCGAAGAAAGAACTGGAGGTCGCCGCGCAGGTCGGCCATGGAAACGTCCGTGTCGATGTAGAGACCTTCGACCTGGTGGAACTCGGCGGCGTGCGACGGATCGATGGCCTCGTTCCGGTAGACTCGTCCGGGCGCATAGATCTTCAGCGGAGGCTTGTGCTCCTCCATGAAACGCACCTGGATGGGAGACGTGTGGGTGCGCAGGAGGATGTCCTTCGACACGTAGAACGTATCCTGCAGGTCTCGTGACGGGTGCTCTTCCGGGAAATTGAGCGCCTGGAAATTATAGTATTCCAGCTCGACTTCCGGCCCCCGCGCCAGCCGGTAGCCCATCCCCTCGAGGATCGACTTGATCCGCCGCAGCGTCTGCGAGATGACGTGCCGGCGCCCGACCGCCCCGCCCGATGCGGGCAGCGTGCCGTCGACGGGGGCGACATAGAGCTCGTTGTCGTCCAGGCCCCCGATTTCCGCGCGGCGCGCATCCAGGAGCTCCTCGACGAGCGCCTTCAACCGGTTCGCCTCCGCACCCAGGCGCGGGCGCTCCTCGGCGCCGGCATCACCGATGGAGCGGAGGAACGCCGTCAGGGCTCCCTTTCGACCCAGGTATTTCACCCGGGCCGCTTCCAGGTCATCGGGCGTCGCGCACGCGGCGATGTCGTCTCGAATGGAGGACTCGATGAGCCTCGGGTCCATCGGCTGACGAATCCCTAACGACTCCCGCCGTCCGACGCCGCCTTCGCGACGTCGGCCAGCTTGCGGAATCCGTCGGAGTCGTTGACGGCCATCTCGGCGAGCATCTTGCGGTCGATGTCGACGGCGGCCTTGCGGAGACCGTTGATGAAGCGGCTGTATGAAAGCCCGTTCACACGCGCGGCGGCGTTGATTCGTGCGATCCACAACGTGCGGAAGTGCCGCTTGCGTTGCTTGCGATCGCGGTATGCGTAGACGAGTGCCCGGTCGACGGTCTCCCGCGCCGTCCGGTACAGCGTACGACGGCCGCCCCGGTAGCCCTTCGCCTGTTTCAGGACGCTCTTGCGGCGATTGCGGCCGGCGACCGTATTCTTGGTGCGTGGCATGACGAAAACCTCCTTGTAACGCCGTTTCGATCGGGTGGCGTCGACCCGCTCTTCAATCGACTGCGACGACCCCGGTGCGACGTGCTAGATGAGCAGCAACCGCCGCACGCGCTTCATGTCGGACGGGTGCACCAGCGTGGCCTTGCGCAGACCGCGCTTCCGCTTGGTCGTCTTCTTGGTCAGGATGTGGCTCTTGTAGGCCCGGTTCCGGCGCACCTTGCCGGTGCCCGTCTTACGAAACCGTTTCCTCGCCGATCGACTTGTCTTCAGTTTTGGCATGGCTCTCTTCCTTTTCGGCCGCTGGGGTCGACGCATCCGGCCGCGCCGGCCGGGCGGCCGGACGTACCGGCAGGGGCGCGATGTACATCACCATCAGGCGCCCCTCGAACTCGGGCTGTCTGTCGACCTGTCCCACATGCTCGAGGTCTTTCGTGAGACGTTCGAGAATGCGGTACCCCATCTCCCTGTGATCCATCTCGCGTCCGCGAAACATCACGGTGACCTTGACCTTGAAATGCTTGGAGAGAAACTCCTCCGCGTGACGCTTCTTGAACTGGTAATCGTGCTCCTCGGTCTTGGGGCGGAACTTCACCTCTTTGACCTGGAACGTGTGCTGCTTCTTCTTCGACTGCTTCTGCTTCTTGCTCTGCTCGTACTTGTACTTTCCGAAGTCCATGATTCGACACACGGGCGGACGCGACGTCGGCGATACTTCCACGAGATCGAGGTTCTGCTCGCGGGCCAGTCGCAGCGCCTCCTGAGTGGGGAGCACGCCGAGCTGGTTGCCGTCGGAACCGATCACGCGAACCTCGGGGATGCGGATCTGCTCATTGGCCCGAATCCGGGGCTTCTTCATGCGATCGAAACTGATTCGTTTCCCTCCTGACAAAAAAAACGGATGCCAGGCATCCGCATTCCGCCCCCGGCCTCGATAGGAGGAGACGGGGCGTGTTACGAAACCTAGCCGATCAACCTACGATGGCAGGTGAGGGACAACCGTCCCCGCTTGCTCGTTATGGCCGCGACGCGGGTCGCGACCGATGTAGCCCTGAATACTACGCGGCCCCCGACGCTTCGTCAACCAGTTCCGAGACGAAGGCCTCCAGGGGGCGCTGACCGAGGTCCCCCCGCCCGTGGGCTCGAACCGATACCTTCCCCTCCCTGGCCTCCCGGGCGCCGACGACCGCCATATAGGGGATCTTCTGCACCTCGGCCTCCCGGATCCGGTAGCCGATCTTCTCCTCCCGGGCGTCGACCTCCACGCGGATCCCGGCGTTTCGGAGGGTATCCGCGACGGTCGCCGCGAACTCCGCGGCCTCCGCGTTGATCGGCAGCACCACGCACTGCACCGGCGCGAGCCACGTGGGAAATGCGCCCGCGTAGTGCTCGGTCAGGATGCCCATGAACCGCTCGATCGACCCGAACAACGCCCGGTGCACCATCACGACCGACTTGCGCTCTCCCCCGCTCGCCATGTACGTGACGTCGAAACGCCGCGGCAGATTGAAGTCGAACTGGATGGTCGAGAGCTGCCACGGCCGGCCGATGGCGTCGATCACCTTGACGTCGATCTTGGGGCCGTAGAACACCGCCTCCCCCTCCATGCGCTTGTACTCCAGGCCCCGGCGCACGACGGCCGCTTCGAGCGCCTTCTCCGCCCGCTCCCATTCTTCGTCCGAACCCGCGTACTTCGAGGGATTGGCGGGGTCGCGCACGCTCAATTCGACGTTGAAACGGTCGAAGCCGAAGCGCTTGAGCACCGAGAGCGCGAAGTCGAGCACGCCGTCCACCTCGTCGGGCAGCTGCTCGGGGGTGCAGAAAATGTGTCCGTCGTCCTGGGTGAACCCACGCACGCGCAACAGACCGTGCAGGGCGCCCGACAGCTCGTGGCGGTAGACCGTTCCCATCTCCGCCAGGCGCACCGGGAGCTCGCGGTAGCTGTAGAGCTTTCGCTTGTAGACGAGGATGTGCCCGGGGCAGTTCATCGGTTTGACCACGTATTCGTGGCCGTCAACGTCCATCGTGAACATGTTCTCGCGGTAGTAGGTCAGGTGCCCCGATGTCTCCCACAGGTCCGCCTTGGCGATGTGCGGCGTATGGACCAGCTGATAGCCCCGCTTGCGGTACTCGGACTTCAGGTACTGCTCCATGACCTCGCGCACCACGGCCCCGCGCGGGAGCCAGAACACCAGTCCTCCGCCGGCTTCGTCCCTGACGTCGAAGAGATCCAGTGCTTTGCCGAGGCGGCGGTGGTCGCGCTTCTCCGCTTCTTCCAGCTGGTGCAGGTACGCGTCCAGGTCGCTCTTCTTGAAGAACGCCGTCGCGTAGATGCGCTGCAGCATCGGTTTGGACGAGTCTCCACGCCAGTATGCACCGGCCGTCGACAATACCTTGACGTGGCGGATGCGCCGCGATGAATCGATGTGCGGCCCCGCGCACAGGTCCACGAAGCGGCCGACGGTATAGATGGAGACGGTATCGCCCGGGATATCGTCGATCAGCTCGAGCTTGTAGCGTTGTTCCAGGTTCCCGAAGTGCTCGCGCGCCCGCGCCTTGTCCCACACCTCGCGGTGAATGGGAAGCTCCTCCTTCAACAACTGGTTCATGCGCGCCTCGATGCGCTCGAGATCCTCGGGCGTGAAGGGACGCGCCACCTCGAAGTCGTAGTAGAAGCCGTTGTCGATCGGCGGGCCGATGGCGAACTTCGCCTCCGGGAACAGCTCCTTGACCGCATGGGCCAGCACGTGAGACGCCGTGTGCCGGAGCATATACAGGCTCTGCTCGTCGCCGACGCGCAGCGGGCGCAGGCTGCCGTCGCCGGAAAGCGGGTGATACACATCGTGCAGCTCGCCGCCGAAGAGCACCGCAACGGTGTCCCCGCGGGCGCGCTCGCCGAGCGCGGCGACCGCTTCCGGAACCGGGATCTCCGGAGCGTCGAACGCCCGTGTCGAACCGTCGGGAT
>CAZCQM010000015.1:0-1577 GCA_964500785.1 uncultured bacterium | reverse complement strand
CCGTTTCATGCGCTGCGGCGTTTCGGTGGTCGGGAATGGTGGGCGATAGTGGACTTGAACCACTGACCTCCTGCGTGTCGAGCAGGCGCTCTAGCCAGCTGAGCTAATCGCCCTAACCTTTTGACGTTAGAAGTCATGCGAGGGTACTGTGCCCCGCGCGTCCGGTCAACAGAAAAGGCGGCCGGTGACCCCGGCCGCCTTCCGCCGTCCCGCGTGCGGGGCGTCCTACGCGTTCTTGTCGCCGTCGAGCACCTCGTATTCGGCGTCGGCGACGTTGCCCGGACCGCTTGACTCCGATGCGCCTTCCTTCCCGCTCTCGGGCTCGGGTCCCGGCTTCGACTCGTCGGAGGCGGAGGCCTGCTGGTACATCCGCTGCGCCACCTCCTGCCAGGTCGAGTTGAGACGGTCGGTTGCCGACTTGATCTCGCCCGCGTTGGAGCCCTTGAGGGCCGTGCGTACCTTCTCCACCTCGTCTTCGAGGCGCTTCACGTCGGACGCGTCGACGCGATCCTTGTACTCCTTGATGTTCTTCTCCGTCTGATAGACGAGCGTGTCGGCCGCGTTGCGCGCATCGACTTCTTCGCGTTTGCGCTTGTCTTCATCCTTGAAGGCATCGGCGTCCTTGACCATGCGCTCGATCTCCGACTCGCTGAGTCCGCTCGTCGCCTTGATGACGATCTTCTGCTCCTTGCCCGTGGCCTTGTCCTTCGCGGACACGTTCAGGATGCCGTCGGCGTCGATGTCGAAGGTGACCTCGATCTGGGGCGTACCGCGCGGCGCGGGCGGGATGCCCGCGAGCTGGAAGCGCCCGATGGTCTTGTTGTCCATCGCCATCTCGCGCTCGCCCTGGAGCACGTGGATGTCCACGGCCGTCTGTCCGTCCGCGGCGGTCGAGAACACCTCGCCCTTGCGGGTCGGGATCGTCGTGTTGCGATCGATGAGCCGCGTCATGACACCGCCCAGCGTTTCGATACCGAGCGACAGTGGCGTCACGTCCAGCAGCAGCACGTCGCGGACGTCGCCGCCCAGGACGCCGGCCTGGATGGCCGCGCCGATGGCCACGACTTCGTCCGGGTTGATCCCCTTGTGGGGCTCCTTGCTGAACAGCTCCTTGACGTTCTGCTGCACCATCGGGATGCGGGTCGAGCCGCCGACGAGAATCACTTCGTCGATGTCGCCGGGCTTGAGGCCGGCGTCCGCCATGGCCTGCTTGCACGGGCCGACGGTCTTCTCGATCAGGTCGCCGATGAGTTGCTCGAGCTTCGCGCGCGTCAGCTTGACGTTCATGTGCTTGGGACCGGCGGCGTCCGCCGTGATGAACGGCAGGTTGATATCGGTCTGCATGGCGGTCGACAGTTCGCACTTGGCGCGCTCCGCGGCTTCCTTCAGACGCTGCAGCGCGATCGGGTCCTTCGACAGGTCGATTCCCTGCTCGCGTTTGAACTCTTCCACCAGCCAGTCGATGATGCGGTGGTCGAAGTCGTCGCCGCCCAGGTGGGTGTCGCCGTTGGTGGCCTTGACTTCGAAGACGCCCTCTCCGATCTCGAGCACGGACCCGTCGAAGGTGCCGCCGCCGA
>CAZCQM010000014.1:0-27683 GCA_964500785.1 uncultured bacterium | reverse complement strand
TGTGCGTGATGACGATGAACTGCGTGCGGTTGGTGTACGATTTCTACACGCCGACGAAGCGGCCGATGTTGGCGTCGTCGAGGGGCGCGTCGACCTCGTCGAAGACGCAGAACGGGCTGGGCTTCACCAGGTAGACGCCGAACAGGAGCGACAGCGCCACCAGCGCGCGCTCGCCGCTCGACAGGCTCGAGATGTCGTGGAGCTTCTTGCCGCGCGGGCTGGCGACGATCTTGATGTTGGCCTCGAGGGGGTCGTCCGAATCCACGAACATCAAGTCCGCCTCGCCGCCGTCGAAGAGCGTGGTGAAGGTCTGCTTGAAGTTCTCGCGCACCTGCTCGAAGGTCTCGGCGAGCAGCCGCCGCGCCTCCTTGTTGATGCGGCGGATGGCCTGGATGAGCGACTCCCGGGCTTCATCCAGGTCCTGCCGCTGCCGCGACAGGAAGTCGAAACGCTCCTTCTTCTCGTCGTACTCGGACATGGCGAGCATGTTCACGGGGCCGAACTGCTCCAGGCGCCCGCGCAGCTCGGTCAGCTCTTCGCGGCTGACGCTTTCCCACTCGGAGGGCTCGAACCGGCTCCGGTCGGCGACGAACGGTTCCAGGTCCTGGCCGAACTTCTCGCGTCCTTTCTCGATCTGCCCCGAGATATGCGCGTCCACCGACGCGAGATCGACGTTGACGCGCTCGATGTTGGCGCGTTTGACGTCGCGCTGGTCCTTCATGCCCTTGATCTCGGCCTCCAGCGCGTCGCGCGCTTCCTTGAGCTGCGCGTAGCCCGCGTTCTCGTCCCCGATGCGCTTCTCGACCGCTTCCTTCTCGGCGTGGAGTTTCACCACGGCCTCGCGCGTCGCGGCGATGTCTTCGGTGCTCAGGCGAATCTGCTCCTCGGCGCGCCCGCGATCCTCTTCGCGCGCGCGCACCAGCCCGGAGAGCTCCTCGCGCAGGTTCTCGTGCGTGCGCACCCGCGTCTCGGTCGCGTCGGCCTCCGCCGCCGCCGACACCTGCGCGAGGCGCAGCGAGCCGACTTCCTCCGCCAGCGCGTCGCGCTCGCGCTCCACCGCGTGCCCGCGCTCCTCGAGCTCGGCGAGGTCGGCGTCGTCGAGCGCCTCGGCCGCATCGGGCATCTCCGCCGTGCGGCGGGCGGCTTCGAGCTTGGGCCGGAGCGCCTGCATGGCCTCGCGCGTCTGGGCGATCGCGTCTTCGAGCGCGGTGATCTTCTCCTTCACCCGCACCAGGTTGATCTCGGCATCGCGGCGGCTGCCGACCAGCTCCTCGAGCGCCCGTTCCTCGGCGCCGAGTGCGGCGCGGATGGCGTTGATCTCACCGCGCGCCCGCTCGCGCTCGCCGACGAAGTCGGCGCGGCGCGCCGCGACCGACGCCTCGCGCGATTCCGCCTCCGACACCGACCGCTCCAGCTCGACCAGCTTCGACTGGATGTCGAGCAACGTGGCATCGACGTCGTCCTGCCCCGCGACCAGCACGCGGCCGGGCCCGTCGAAGAAGACGCCATCGAGGGTGGCGACGCGCGTCGCGCGCCCGCCCTCGATCAGCCGGAGCGCGGCGTCCACCGTTTCCACGACGACCACGCCTTCCAGATACGCCACCAGGTAGGTGGAGACGCCGGGGTCGCACTCGACCAGCTCACGCGCCGGACCGATGATGCCCTCGCCGGCCGGGAGCTCGCCTCCGGACACGAAGTGATCGGGGAAGAGGATCTGGACGCGGCCACCGTCGCCGCGCCGATACGACTTGAGCCACTCCATGGCGTCGCGCCGCGACCCCGTCACCACGCTGCGCAGGATGGGAGCGAGGCACGCCTCGAAGCACTTGCGGTAGCGCTTCTCGACGCGCACCAGGTCGGAGAGAACGCCCGCGACGGCGCCGTGGCGCCGGATCTGCTCCGCGGTCCGCGTGTGCTCCTCGTGCACCTTCACCATGAAATCGCGCTTCTCGACCAGCTTCGCCAGCGCCCGGCCCGCGATGGCGAGCTCCTCGTCGCACCCCGCGATCGCGGTCGAGGCCGAATCCGCATCCGACGCGAGGCGCGTAAGGGCGGCTTGCTTGTCGGAGAGAATGCTCTGCTGCGCCGCGACGCGGGACTCGATTTCGGTCAGTTCTTCCACGCGCCGCGACTCCGCGGCCGACAGCTCGTCGAGCTGCGACTCGATGCCGTCCTGCCGGCGGGCGAGGTCGGTGAGCGTGGCCTCGATCTGCTCGAGCGCGCCCTTCTCGCGGGCCTGCTCGCGCACGCGGTCGAGTGCGGCCTGCTTGCGCCGGCGCAGCGAGGTCCGCACCTCCTCGAGCCTCTGGTTCGCGTCCTTCAGCGCCCCCTCGCGCTCCGTCAAGCGCCCGTGCGCGGCGTCCAGCGCCTCGCGCTTGCCGACCAGCGAGCGCCGGGTCTCCTCCAGGTCGCGATCGATCTCGACCATGCGCTCCCGCGCCCGCGCGATCTCCTGCTCGTCGTCGGCGATGCGCGCGCGGCTGGCCGCGACGCGCTCGGTGTGCACCGCGATGCGCTCGTCGTGCTGCTGCAAGGCACCCGCCGCCGCGTAACGCGACTCGTTCAGCTCCTGGAGGCGCTTCTCGAATTCGGCCGATTCCACGCGCAGCTCCTGGAAGCGGTTCTCGCGGATCGCGATCTCGTTGTCCCCCACCAGGCGGACGTTCTCCTGTGCGGTGCGCTCCTCGTGGAGCGCGTCGCGGCGGGAGAGCATCTCGAACAACGACGCCTTGAGCAACGCGATCTCCATGCGGTCGACCTGCTCCCTGAGCGACTGGTAGCGCCGCGCCTTCCCCATCTGGTACTTGAGCGAGCGCAGCTCCTTCTCGAGCTCGGTGAGGATGTCGACCAGCCGCAGCAGGTCCTGCTCGGTGGCCTTGATCTTGCGCTCGGCCTCCTCGCGCTGGAGGCGATAGCGCATGACGCCGGCGGCCTCTTCCAGCAGGTGACGCTTCTCGTCCTCCTTCTCGGAGAGGACCTTCTCGATCATGTCGCGCTCGATGATGGCGTAGGCGCTGTTGCCGAGGCCGGTGTCGACCAGCAGCCCGCGCACGTCCTTGAGGCGGACGGGCTGGCCGTTGACGAGGTATTCGCTGACCCCGCTCCGGTAGAGGCGGCGGCCGATCTTGACTTCCTCGTACTCGACGTTGAGCGAGCGGTCCTCGTTGCCGAGCGTGAGGTACACCTCGGCCATCCCCAGCGGCTTGCGCAGGCGCGTGCCGTTGAAGAGGACGTTCTCCATCTTCGTATTGCGGAGCATGCGCGTGCGCTGCTCGCCCAGCACCCAGCGGATGGAGTCCACGACGTTGGATTTTCCGCACCCGTTGGGTCCGATGATGGACGTCACCCCGCCCGAGAAATCGAGCTCGAGGCGCGACATGAACGACTTGAAACCGGAGATTTCGAGCTTACGAAGCTGCAAGGACCGCCCCCGCGGGAGAATGTGGCGTCAGCACGCGGTATTTCACTATTCGGGAATTTTCGCGATGCGAGTAAATCGCACCTGCGGGACGGCGTCCAGATTTTTTTTGACCTCTCTGGCCTCCTCGCGGGTACGGAACGGCCCGGCGTAGACGCGGTACCACTTACCCTTGGCACCGAGGTCGAGGTAGACGATGAACACGGGAAACTCGCGGCTCTGGAGAAACGCGACTTCTTCGCGCGCGCGGATGGACTCCTGGAAGGAGCTGATGTGAATGACGTACCAGTCGCGCCACGACCGCTCCAGATCGTCCATCACGTGGATGTCGGCGGGATTGATGAGCTGTGTCCCCCCGGTGCGGCCCCCGGTGTAGGCGCTGCTCGCCGGAGAACGAACGGGTACGGTCGCCGTGCCGCCGCCGGGGGTCGGCCCCGCCGGGGTCAGGCCGGAGTCGGCGGCGGCCGCTCCGGGCCCGCGCGCGGTATCGGCCGCAGCGGTGGTATCGATCACGAGCGGCATCGGCGGCGGCGTCGCCTGGGGACCGGCCGGATTCGCAGACACGTCCGTCGGCGGGCTTTCGGCGACGGGACCCCGGTCCTGAGTGAGCCACCACGCGAGAAAGGCGATGACGATCACGGCAAAGGCGATGATCGCCAGCCGGGGCGCGAGCGAGGTGTAACGCGGCTCCCTGCCGCCCGCGGCGGCCGGCGGCCGGGGCGCTGGCGCCGGGCGCGATACCGGACGCGACGTCGGAGCCGGCGGAACGGGAGGCGGGGCCGCGGGCCGCGGCCTCTCGGGCGGGGCCGGCGCCGGCGGCGCGCTTCTGGGCGCCGGTGCCGACTGGGGTTGCGGCGCCTCGGCGACGGGCTCGCGGGCGCCCAGACGAATGCTCCACACGTCCACCCCACCCGCCGCGATTCCCTCTTCCATGGCGTCCACGGTGAGGTCGGCGTCGCCGGCGCGGACCACCGCCACGGCGTCCACCGACGAGCACAGCGGATGCGGGTCGCCCTCCTCGTCGGTCAGCGGGCCGACGAAGGCGGCGCAGCGCGCGTGGGCGATCAGACGGCGCGACGCATCGAGGAACGCGCTCTCGACGAAGGGCATGCGCCGCGTCACCGGGAACGAGCCGGCCCCGACGACCCGCACGCCGCCGCGTCCCTCCTGCGTGATGACGCCGATCGAGCTTCCGTAGAGCAGGAAGTCCAGAAACCCGAGCGCATCCTTCTGCGGAACGAGCCCGTTCAATCCGACGTGGATGAAGTCGCAGTCGACCAGCAGCGTCGAGGGAACGTGCGCGGAAACCGATTTGGCCAGCACGAACGCCAGGTCGTCGCGCGAGCGCGAGGAGGCTTCGTCCGAGCAGATATAGAGGGAGAACGGCCCCTCGCTGCTGCGGCGCGCCATGGCGGCGACGAGCGCCTGCACCGGCTCCAGCAGACCCGGCGGAACCGTGGCTGCTTCGCTGGCGCTTCGCAGCGCCTCGATCGCGGCGGGAATACGATAAATAGTGACTCGATCCATCGTCGTCAATCGTTACCGGAGCGCCGCCAGCGCCGCGATGATCGCGCGTGCCACCTCGTCGTCTTCGGTGGGAAGTATGGTGGTCATATTCACCCGAACCTCGTCGCCGCGTACCCGCGAAAACAACGGCACCGGGAGCAGTCGCATCGTACGCGCCAGCCGTGACGACGATCGTTCGCCATCGAGGCGGATCGCCACGGCCGACGAGGGAATGACCGCGCTGGAGAGGCTCCCTCCCCCGACGGCCGCGTCGTCGTCGACGGCGGCGATCGCCCAGGGACCCGGCGACGCGTTCGACACCGTTTCGGCCACGCGCTCCGCGCGTGCGCGCACCGCCGCACGATCGCCGGCGATCATGGCCAGGATGGGGATCTCCTCGCGTGGGTCGCGCGCGAACAGATACGCGCGCACGACCTCCTGCAGCGCGGCGACGGTGACTTTATCAACGCGCACCGCGCGTCGCAACGGATTTCGCCCGAGCGCGTCGATGAACGCCCGCGACCCGGCGATGATCCCCGCCTGCAAACCGCCGAGGAGCTTGTCAGCACTCATGGTCACCGCATCCACGCCGGCGGCCACCACGCTCGTCGCCACCGGGTCCTCGCCGATGCCCCGCGCGGCGAAGTCGAAGAACGCGCCGCTGCCCAGGTCGAACGCCAGGCGGCAGTCGCAGCGACGTGCGACGTCGACCAGCTCCGCGACCGACGGCTCGTGGGCGAAACCTTCGATCTCGTAGTTGCTCTTGTGCACCTTGAGGAGGAGGTCGCCCGCACGCGCGGCCTCCTCGTAGTCGGCGGCGTAGGTCCGGTTGGTCGTTCCCACCTCGACGACCTCGGCGGCGGCGTGACGCAGGATCTCGGGGAGGCGGAAGCTGCCGCCGATCTCGACCAGCTCGCCGCGAGAAACGATCACGCGTCCCGGTGGAGAGAACGTCGACGCGACCAGGTAGACCGCGGCGGCGTTGTTGTTGACGACCATTGCCGCCTCGGCGCCGGTCAGCCACCGCAGCAGCTCCACCAGGGTCTCACCGCGCCGCGACCGCTCGCCCGACGCGAGGTCGACCTCGAGGCTCACGTACCCGCGCATCGCCCGGGTCGCGGCCTCTGCCGCACCGCCGCCCACCGGCGCGCGCCCGAGGTTGGTGTGGAGCACGACCCCGGTCCCGTTCAGCACCCGGGCGAGCCCGCCCGAGCGCAGGCGCCCGGCGCGCTCCGACACCAGCGCCGCGACGCGATCGAGGAGTGCGGCGCGGTCGGGCGGACCCGGCGCCCCGGTGCGCACCTCGTCCAGCACGACCCGGACGAACGGGGTCCACGGGAAACGCGGGTGGTCGTTCCGGAGCGCGGCGATCGTGGTGTGATGAAGGACCTCGTCGACGGACGGAATGGCGCGCAGGAATTCGTGAGAGTGCGTGTCGTTCATACCAGACGTCCCCGGAACCGGCTTCTCGTAGCACGCGCCGGTCGGGGCGTCAAATCATTATGCAACAAATCCTTGATGCATTGGGGGCTTTCTGATAGGCATCCGTGCATGACGCGTCTCGCGATCCGCGCACTCTGCGTCGCGGTCGCCCTCGGACTGGCCGCCTGCGGGGGACCGCGACAGACGGCGACCCCGAAGCTCGACCGCCTCTACCGCGGCCTGACCGACGCCCTCCCCGCCCCGGACCCCACCGCGCTGCGGGGGTTCCGCATCCTGATCGACCCGGGACACGGTGGATCGTTCCGCGGCACCGTCGGTCCCGACAGCCTCGACGAGTCTCACGTCAACCTCGGCGTCGCCCTCTATCTGTGGGGGCTGCTGCATGAAGCCGGCGCCGACGTATATCTGACCCGCGCGGTGGACCGCGACTTCCTGACCCCCGCCGATTCGGCGCTTGCATCGGACCTGCAGGCGCGCGTCAACGCGGTGGACTCGCTGCGCCCCGACGTGTTCATTTCCATCCACCACAACGCGCAGCCGCAACGCGATCCGGCGTACAACCGGGTCGAGACCTATTATAAGGCGGGCGACCCGGCGTCGCTCGACCTTGCCTTCTCCATTCACCGGTACCTCATGCGCAACCTCGGCATCGACGTGGGCGAGGTGCGCCAGGGAAACTACTACGTCCTGCGCAATGTCGACGTCCCGGCGGTGCTCGGAGAGTCGAGCTACCTGACGCACCCCCCCGTGGAGGAGAAGCTGCGCCTCTCGCGGACCCAGGAGCTGGAGGCCGAAGCGTACTTTCTCGGCATTCTCGACTACTGCCGGCGCGGGTTGCCACGCATCGCCTCCATCCTGCCCGCCGATTCGATGCTCTCCCGCGTTCCGGTCATCACCGCGTCGTTCGTCGACCGTGGCGGCCTCGGCATCGATCCGGACGGCGTCACCATGACGATCAACGGCGACCCGGTCGACGCCATCCTCTCTCCCGACGGGACGCGCGCGAGCTATGAGCTCCCGTGGGACGCGCCCAACGGGCGCTATCGCGTCGACATCAGCGCCCGGAATCTCCGCGGCAACACCAGTCCGACCGCCACGCGCGATTTCTTCGTGTCGCACCCCCCCGCACTCGCGGCGATCACGAGCGACCCGGAGCGCGTGCCCGACGCCGGCGGAACGATACACGTACGCGCCCGCATTCTGGATCGGCGCGGGCTTCCCGTGGCCGACGGCACGCTGGTCACCCTGACCAGCTCGCTGCACCGGCCGGGCGCCGTCGACCACGTCCGCGCCGGGTCGGTGGAGTTCGCGCTCGATGCGCCCGCGGGAACGAAACGCACCCTCACCGTCGAGGTGTCCTGCGGGGACAAGCGCTTCACCGCAACGATCCCCGCGGCCGGGAGCGGCGGCCCGCGGTGGCGCACGCTCGTCGTGCGCGACGCCGCCACGCGGCGACCGATCGACGACGCGATCATCGCGAGTGGCGACTCCGTCCTCGTGCACCAGGCTCCCTCCGGCGCATACGGCTTCGCCGACGCGCCGGCGGTGCGCGTGTCCGCCCCCGGTTACCGCTCGGTCGACGTGACGACGGCGGGTGTCGACACCGTTTCCATGCAGCCGTGGTTCGGCGGCGCGCTCCTCGGCCGGCGCTTCGTGCTCGATCCGCAGGGTGGAACGCCGCGGGTCGCCGGCGTGGGCGCACTGGGACTGTCGTCGTCGTACGTGAACCTGCGCATCGCGCGTTATCTCGAAGGGTTCCTGCACGCGGCGGGTGCCGAGGTCCTCCTGACGCGCACCACCGAAGAGGTGCGGCTCGTCGAGGATGTGGCACGGCTTACCAACCGCTTCCGCGCCGACCGCTACATCGAGATCCGCCACCCCGCCACCCCACCGGACAGTGCGCTCGCCGTCAACGTCTACTACTTCCCGGGGAGCGCGGCGGGCGAGGCCACGGCGCGCGCCGTCGGCGACGCGTTCGCGCGGCGCATCGGCGCCCGCTTCGACGGGCCCACCACCCAGGTGACGTATCCGCTCCAGCAGACGGCATGCCCCGCCATCATCGTCGCAGCCCCTTCCATCGCCCGCAAAGAAGAAGAGCTGCGACTCGACCGGGCCTCGTACCAGCGGGAACAGGCGTATGCCTTCTTCACCGGCATACTCCGTGCGTACGACGTCGCGGACACCACACGTCTCACCGTGGAGGTGCGCGCGTCGCAACGCAGCGACTGGATGATCACGCTGGACGACGCCTGGCCGCTCTTGACCGGAGACGACGGTGTCGTGACCTTCGAGTGCGTGCCGCCGGGACCTCACCGCCTGGCGCTCCGCCGGGGCGATGCCGTCGCGTCGGCGAGCATCACCACCGCGGACGAGAGCGCCCGCATCGCCGTCGACATCGCCCGCTGACCACGCGCGCCGCGTTGACGCCCGCGCGGGCGGCATCTATCTTTGTATGGAGCGATGAATCAAGGAGATCCGGATGGCGGCGACATCATGGGACCGGGAGGCTTCCTACCGCAAGAGGATCGTCGCGATCGTTCCGGTGGTCCTGCTGATGATCGCGGCGCTCGTCTTCGTGACGCGGCACATGGGCCCGCGGGAGATATTCAAGCGCGTCGGCCTCCGCGGTGAGATCCAGTTGATGCCCGAGATCACCATCGTGCCGGACACACCCAGCCCGGACGCATCCCCGCCCCCCGCTCCGCAGCCCACGCAGGAAACCGTGGCACTCGACGTGCGCGAGGTCGGCGATCCGGACATCAACCCGCCCAACGTCGAAGCCCGAACCGAAGAGCACACCACGCAGGCGCTCGACGATGTCGACGATGCGCGGTCGGTTGAGGTGCCGGCCACGCGCGAAACCTCCTACTCGAACGCCTACGTCATTCTCAGGATGATCAAGCCGAAGTACCCGGAGGATGAGCTCAAGGCGGGCATCGAGGGGAACGTCACGGTGGCGTTGCTCGTCGACGAGCGCGGCCACGTCGCCGACGTCAACGTGCTGTCGCTGATGGGTCCGGTCTCGTTCCGGGAGTCCGCGCTGGACGCGGTGCGTGAGTTTCTCTTTCAGCCCCCGACGACCGCGGACGGGCGCCCCACCACGATGTGGGTCAAGTTCCTGGTGAAATTCCGGATTTTCGGTTGAGCGGTCAGCGCGTGAACGGAACCACGCGCCCGTTGACGACGCGCACCAGCGGCACGGTAGCGGCACGGGCCATGCGCCGTTCCGCGTCGCCGCGCAGCTCACTCTCGAGCGCGCCCCGCACGTCCTCGCGCGACGAGGCGCCGTCTTCGATGGCCGTGAGCACGGCGCGCATTCCGTAGTATCCCGCAACCGACACCGGGCTCACGTCGGCGCCCGCGGCCGGCGCCAGCTTCTCCTGCAGCATGCGCGCACTCTCCAGCGTCTCGCCGTCGTGCGCATCGGCCGGGAACAGCGCGCCTTCCACCGCGTCGTGGGCCAGCCGAAGGAACTTCTCTGAATTCCACTGGCTCACCCCGAGCAACTGGACGTGCAGGTCGTAGAACCGCGCCTGCGGGAGGATCTGCATCAACTCTTCGACGCTGCCGATCGCGAACAACGCGTCGGGCACAGCGTCGCGGATCTTCTCGAACTGGTCGCGAAAGTCGGTCGACCCCTCGGGGAAATACTCGACGTCGACGACCTCCTTGCCCAGGCGACGCACTTCGTCGGCGAAGAACTCCGCCGCTTCCCGCCGCTCGCCCTGCGACGGGGCCAGGATCGCGAAGCGTTCCAGTGCGAGCGACGAGACGGCCGCTTCGGCCACCGCCGTCGCTTCCACCGTGACGGGAATCCGGGTCTGGAACACCCATGGGCCGATGTCGGTCAGCTCGTCGGACGCCACCACCGGCGAGACGATCGGCGTGCGCCACGCGTTGGCTTCGATGGCGCCCGCGATCGCCGGAAGCGTGAACACGTCCCCGACCACCGCAACGGCCCCGTCCTCGGCGACGAGGCGGCGCACGCCCCGAACGGCATCCACCGCGTTGCCGCGCGTGTCGGCGATCGTAACGGTGACGCGTCGCGAGTGCTCCGCGTTGTGCTGGTCGACGGCGAGCCGGGCCCCCTGCTCGAACAGGCGCCCGTAGAGCGCGTACGATCCGGTTTGCGGCAGAAGCAGTCCCACCCTGTCGGGATTGACACGCGTGGCGGGTGCGGCCGGCGGTGCCTGGCGGCGCTCGACGGTCAATTCCATCAGCCGGCGCGCGTCGGCGTGCGCCTCTCCGCTCGGGAGCGAATCGAGGTAGTCGCCAACCAGCTCGTAGCAGCGCTCATAATCGCCGCGCGCGTAGGCCGCGCGTGCGCGGCGCAGCGCGGCTTCGCGCGCCATGGGGGAATCGGGATAGCGGCGGGCCAGCGCATCGACGTCGGACTGGGACAGCCGGTCGGTCACGAGGGTCATGAGCCGGTTGCCCGCGTCTTCGCGGTCGGCACGCTCCGCGGGCGTGCGCATGTACTCGAGCAGCATCTCCGCTTCGTGCTGGGGATCGTCGAGACGCGCGTAGCCCCGCGCCGCCGCGCGCAGCGCTTCGGGTCGATAGGAGCTGGTCGGATAGGATTCCGCCAGCGTGGTGTAGAACGTGACCGCCTGGGCGCTCCGTCCCTGGGCGTCCGCCACCGCGCCCGCGAGCCAGAGCGCCTGATCGCGCTTCTCGAACCGCGGGTAGCCGTTGGTCAGCTCGGTCGCCGCCGCGGAGGCGGCGTCGAGTCGCCCGGTGCGCTGGGCGACGACGAGGGTATCGAACAGCTGGTTGGCGCGGGCCTGTTCGTCGGGCCCGTAGCGGCCGGGGCGTCCACCCATCTGGGAGCAGGACGACACGGCGATTACGACGAGGGCCGTCCAGGCCAGGCGATGCGTCATCAGAACTCCCCGGGGTCCAGGTCTCTGAGGTAGCGGCGGATCTCGTCGTCCGGATCCGAACCCGGCGCGGAATCCGTCTCGAGTGCCCGCTTGTGCGACATGAAGACGTCGCGCGCGACGAAAATCGGGGCGTCGACCTTGAGCGCCAGCGCTACGGAGTCGCTGGGCCGCGCGTCGATCACGATGACGTCGTCGCCCCGCTGCAGGTAGAGCCTGGCAAAGAAGGTGTTGTTGATCAACTCCGTAATCGCCACCCGGGTGACGGTGGCGCCCAGGCTGTCGATCACGCTCTTGAGAAGATCGTGCGTCAGGGGCCGTTCGAACTTCTCCCCCTTGAGGGACAGGTCGATGGCCATCCCCTCCGCGTGGCCGATCCAGATGGGGAGGACGTCCTCTCCCTCGCTGCTCTTCAGAAGCACGACCGCGTTGTCTCGCGGGTCGCGCGCCATTCCACTCACGGTGACGCGAACGAAGTTCTTTTCGTTCTGATCCAAAGAGCCTCCCGGCGCTAGTCGGCCTTCTTCTCCTCGATCTGACGGTTCAGATCCTTCAGATCCTGGAACTTGGGCAGGGGCTTGTCCATGTTGTCCAGCATCCATCGGGCCGTATGAGCCATGTCGCTGTCCGGGTACTTGGTAATGAGCCGGGTGAACGCCCGGTCCGCGTCCGTCCTGTTGTGCATTTCCTCGGCGTAGACGAACCCGACCATGAACAGCGCCTCCGGAGCATGCTCGTCATCCGGGTACTTGTCGACTATTTCCTGGAAGGCGTCAATCCGGGCCTGGGGGTCCTCGCTCGCCTGCGCGAACTCGAACAGCTCCTTGGGCCCGCGGTTCCGGCTGGCGTACTCCTCCTGCATGAAGTTGCGCGTCTTGTAATTCTTCATGACCTCGTCGAAGTGCGCATTACGCACCTCTTCGAGCTTCTCCCGGGTCAGCTTGCGCATGATGTCGTCCCGACATTCGTCAAACGGACGCAACACGGGAGGCGTCCGATCCATGACGCGTACCAGGGAGTAGCCTTTCTCCCATTTGATCGGCCCGTAGATCTTTCCCCTCTCCATCCCCACCACGGCATCGTTGAAGGTCTTCGAATACCCGATACCGCGGATGTAGCCGCCGGGGTTGAAGTAGCCCAGATCGCCGCCGTCCGGCGCGGTCAGCTCGTCCTCCGAGTAGAGAGTGGCCATCGAGGAAAACTTCTCCCCGCCCTCTTCGACGCGTTTCTTGATCTTCTCCAGCTTCTCCGGGCTGTCCTTCGAGAACACGTGCTGCGCGCGGATCGTCTCGAGGGTCGTGAATTCTTCCGGATGCGCGTCGTAGTAGGCGTGCATCTCCTCGTCGGTCGGAGTGGCCTTGCTGTCGACCTCGTCCTTCACGTACGCGGAGACGAGGATCGCACGCGTCGCCTGCTCGATCTGCTCCTTGACCTCATCCTTGTTCTGCAGGCCCATCTTCTTCGCCTCACGATACGAAACCTCTTCCTGCATGAGCCGCTTCGCGAGCTCCGCGCGTCCGGACGGAGAGTCGAACTTCCGCTTCTGCGGATCCGGGAGCTTGTTCATGAAGTCCTCGAGCTGGGCCCTGGTCAGCTTCCAGTTGTCCACCTGAGCGGCGAGCTGGTCCTCCGGAACGTCGACCTTCGCTTTCTCCGACGAGCGTGAACACCCGCTGAAGACGATTGCCGCAACCATCGCGAGCGGCGCCAGTTTTCGAATGAGAATCATAGCTGTTCTGCCCTCCGTAGTCGTCACACGAGGTCCCGGCGTCCTCGACGCTTCAGCTCGGCGACGATTCGTTTTACGTCCTGAACGCGGTCGCGCCGGCACACGAGCACCGACCCTCCGTCCTCGACCACGACCACGTCCTCGACTCCGATCAAGGCCACCATGCGATCCCGCGAGACCACCGTGTTGTTCTTCGCGTCCAGAAGCACATAATCACCCACGCCGACGTTTCCCGCGTCGTCCGCGGGATGGACGTCCCGCACGAACTCCCAGCTCCCGACGTCGTTCCACTCGAAGTCCGCCTTCAGAGCGACGACGTTGTCCGCCTTCTCCATGAGACCGTAATCGATGGAAATCGCCGGGGCGCGCCCGTACTCCCGTTTCAACACCTCGCCGAGCGGTCGCGTTCCCATGCCCGCCTCGATGCGGTCCAGGACGTCGCGGAGCTCGGGCAGGTGCCGGGCGATGCCATCCAGCACGGTTCCCGGACGCCACATGAACATCCCGCTGTTCCACAGGCAGCCCGCCGCCACCAGATCCGGGGCCCGGGCGGCATCCGGCTTCTCGAGAAACTCCGCCACCCGGTAGACGGGGGCGTCGTCATCCCCGCCGGCCCGGGCCGCCAGGCGGATGTACCCGTAGCCCGTTTCCGGGCGCGTGGGACGGACACCGAAGGTGAGGAGCTCGCCACGGGACTCGACGTAGCGGGCCCCGGATCGCACGAGCTCGCGAAAGCGGTCCGCCGGTTCCACCAGGTGGTCCGCCGGAAGAACGACCATGGGGCCGTCTCCCACCGCCTCCCGGGCGACGACCGCCGCCAGGCCGATGCACGGCGCCGTATTCCGGACCTCGGGCTCGCCGATCACGTGATCGTCGGGAACCCGGCCGGCGACCTCCCGGAGGATGGCGTCCCGCTGCTCGTGGTTGGTGAAGACGAACGTCTCGTCCGGCCGCGCCAGACCTTCCAGCCGGTCGATGGTCAGGCGGATCATGCTGCCACGCCCGGTCAGGTCGAGGAGCTGCTTGGGACGGAGCCGCCGGCTGGACGGCCAGAACCGTTCGCCGACGCCGCCGGCCATGATCACGGCAAGCACAATGTCCTCCTCCGGCCGATGCCCGCTACTCCTTGACGACGGTCACGGTGACGGGCACCGAGACCTCGTGGTGCAGGCGGACGGGCACGGTGTGGACGCCAAGCTCGCGGATCGGCGCTTCCAGAATGATCTGGCGCCGCTCGATGTCGTGGCCCTGCTCCTGGAGCTTGCGAAGGATGTCCAGGCTCGTCACCGAGCCGTAGAGCTTGTCCTCCTCGCCGACCTGCACCTGAATGGTGACCTCCAGCGTGCCGAGTCCGGCGGCGCGCTCCCGCGCCGACTGGAGCGCCTGCATGTCGCGCTTGACCAGAACCCGCTCGTTCTCCCGGAACACGCGCCGGTTCGCTTCCGTGGCCGGAAGTGCGAGCTTACGCGGAAAAAGGTAATTGCGGGCGAACCCCGGCTTCACCTTCACGGTCTGGCCGCGCTCTCCGAGCTTGTAGATGGCATCGAGAAGTATGACTTCCACGGTGATTCCCTCCCCGTGCTAGCGATAGTACTCGCGGACGTACGGCACGAGCGCGATCAGGCGCGCGCGCTTCACCGCCATCGCGAGCATGCGCTGGTGCTTGGCGCAGGTACCGGTGATCCGGCGGGGTGTGATCTTGCCCCGGTCGGTCATGAACCGCCGCAGCCGGCGCTCGTCCTTGTAATCGATATGCGTCACCCGATCGAGGCAGAACTTGCACTTCTTCTTGCGAATCGGGCGCTTCTCCCGCTTCTCGCCCTTCTTCTTCTGTCTCTGTTCTCTAGCCACGATGCTCCTCCTCCGGGTGACCGAGGGCCGGCTCGACGGCGGCCGCATCCAGGGTCGGCTCTTCGCCGCTGGCCAGCTCGTCGCGAACGATCATGTGCCGAAGCACGTCTTCGTCGATACGCAGCTGCCGACCCAGCTCGTCGAGGACCGGGTTGGGCGCGCGGAAGCGGTAGAAGAAATAGTGTCCCTCGGGCTGCTTCATGATCTCGTAGGAAAGACGGCGCTTTCCCCACGTCTCCACCCCGGTGATCTCGCCGCCCGCGCCGGCGATGATCCCCGCATATTTGGCCGTACTGGTCTTGAGCCCCTCATCGGTTACCGAAGGGCGCAGGATCACGGCACACTCGTAACTTCTCATGGATTACCTCCCTGTGGACAAAGACCCTCCCGCAGCGGCGTGCGGCCGGCCGGAGAGTAGAGAAGTTCACTCGGCGTGAAAGTGACTGATTTGTCGAGCGATGACTATAGCGAACGCCCCGGCGGACGTCAAGGCGCACCCTCGGGATCCGCGGCCTCCCGGCGCACGTTGAACCGCCCCATGGCCCGGTCGATGCCGTCGACGATCCAGGCCCCCACGCAGGCGGTGGCGGTCTTCACCATCTCCTCGACCGGCGCCTCCTCCTCGGGCAGGAACTCGGCGGTGACGAATTCGGCGGCGTCGACCCTCGGCGGGACCGGGCCGATCCCCAGCCGCAACCGCGGGAACCTGGTCTCGCCCAGGTGCTCGATGACCGACGCCAGCCCGTTGTGCCCCCCGTCGCTCCCCGATGGACGCAGGCGGGTCTGGCCCAGCGGCAGCGCGAGGTCGTCGCACACCACCAGGAGGCGGTCGAGCGGGAGCGTCTCGGCGTCGACCACCGGCGCCAGCGCCTCCCCCGAGAGGTTCATGAAGGTGAGCGGCTCGATCAGCAGGACGTCGCGGCCGGAGATGGCGACGCGAGCCGCGCGGCGGTTCCGGCCCGCCTGGCCCCAGCGCCCGCCGCGCTCCTGTGCCAGCGCCTCGACCACGAAGAAACCGAGGTTGTGCCGCGTCCTCCGGTAGCGGTCCCCGGGGTTGCCCAGGCCCGCCACGATGTACTCGACCGCCACGCGCGCTTCCTCCTGATCCTTCCCCACGCCGGCACACCCCGGCGAAAAAAGAGCCCCGCGGCCGGATCGATGTCATCGATCGCCGCGAGGCTCCACGAATCGCGGGACGACCGCCGTCCCTACTTCTCTTTCTCCTTCTCGGCCGGCTCCTCGCCTTCCGCACCTTCCGCGCCCGGCTTGCGGATCAGTTCCGGCTCGGCTGCGGCCACCTCGGCCTCCGGCGCCACTTCGGCCACCGCCTCGACGATCGGCGGGATCACGGTGGCGAGGGTCGTCTCGGGATCGTCCAGGAATTCCACGTTCGGATACGCCGCCGCGATATCCTGGATCCTGGCGGCGTCGTGGATGCGCAGACCCGTGACGTCGACCACGATCTCGTCGGGGATCTCAGTCGGGAGCGTCATGATGTTCACCATGCGCGTGCCGTGCTCGAGGATACCGCCCTGGTCCTTCACCCCGGACGGGGTGCCGCTGACGTGAACGTGAACCTCGACGCGAAGCTTTTCGTCCAGACGGATGCGCTGAAGATCGACGTGCAGGATGCTCCCGCTCGCCGGGTGCCGCTGCACGTCGCGGATGATCGCATTGACGGTGTCCGAACCCAGCGCGAGGTCGACGATGGCGCTGTCCGGGTGCTTGCGCAGGATGTTGCGCATGTCCACCTCGTCGAGCGACAACCCGACCGGCGGCTCCTTGCGCCCGTAGAGCACGGCGGGCAACCGTCCCGCCCCCCGGAGCTTGCGAGCCACGCCCTTTCCGACGTCCTCCCGCACCTCCGACTTGAGCTCGAATCTTTCCATCTATCTCACCTTCCGCTAGACGAACAGTGTGCTGACCGACTCGTTGTAATGGATTCTCTTGATGGCCTCGGCGATGAGCTGGGAAACGTCCAGCACCTTCACCTTCCGGCATTCGTCGAACCGGTCGAAGGGAAGCGAATTCGTCACCACGACCTCATTGATCGGCGAATCCTGGACGATGCGGCAGGCGTCGCCCGCGAATACCGCGTGAGTCGCGCACGCCATCACCGACCGTGCACCCTTCTCGGACACGGCGATCGCCGCCTTGACCAGGGTACCGGCCGTCGTGATCATATCGTCGAGGATGACGATGTCGCGTCCTCGCACGTCTCCGATCACGTTCATCACTTCGACGTTGTCTTTCTCCGAGCGCCGCTTGTCGACAATCGCCAGATCGGCGTGCAGCCGCTTGGCGAAGGCGCGGCCCACCTTCGTGCTCCCGACGTCGGGAGAGACGATCATCAGATTCTTGAGCTCCTTCTCCCGGATGTACTCGAGCAGCACCGGGGCCGCGAAGAGATTGTCCGCCTGGATGTCGAAGAAGCCCTGGATCTGCGTGCTGTGCAGATCGAGCGTCAGAATGCGGTCCGTCCCCGCCACCTCGAGCAGCTGCGCCACCAGCTTGGCGGTGATCGGAACCCGCGGCTGGTCCTTACGATCCTGCCGCGCGTATCCGTAATACGGCGTGACCACCGTGATCCGCTCGGCCGACGCCAGAAAGCAGGCGTTGAGCAGGATCAAGAGCTCCATTAGATTCTCGGCGGGTGGCTGCGTGGACTGAATGAGAAATACGTCCACGCCGCGGACGTTCTCGTTGATCTTGACCTGTATCTCGCCGTCGGCGAAACGGTCGACCGTGACATCCGAGAGGGGCACGCCAAGCTGTTCCGCCACCTTCTCGGCGAGCGGACGATTGGCGTTGCCCGAAATCAGCTTCAATCCATCCATTGCTGGACCCCAGATGAAAAAAAACCGGCGCTGACCCCGCGGTTCGAACGCCTGCCCGTGGTTGGGGCGGGAGGATTCGAACCTCCGATGCTGGGACCAAAACCCAGTGACTTGCCGCTTGTCGACGCCCCAGAAAAAGCGTGGAGGGGAATTTCGCTCGCAGAGAGGTGCCCGGACCGGCGTATGTCAGCGGTCGGACACGTTCGGAGTCTCGGCTACCTTCGCTCGCTCCCTTTCCCTCCCGTACTCGGCAAGAACAACGCGCTCCATCTCCTTGCGAGCTGCGTCGTTGATCGGGTGGGCGATGTCCTGGTACTCGCCGTCCTTGCGCCGGCGGCTCGGCATCGCCACGAACGTACCTGTCTTTCCCTCGATGATCTTGAGGCCGCGGATCACGAAGCTGTCGTCAAGTGTGATGCTGGCGAACGCCTTGAGTTTTGCGTCGTCTCGCAGGGAAACTCTCACTTCGGTGATCTTCATCGGGTTCCCCTTTTCCCGTACAATGAGAATCCCAGCGGTTAGAGAAACTCTATCGACTGCTTCGCTGGTTTCGCGACGGAGGTGAACAACCTCCTCACCGAAAATCTTTCAGCGACCTCAGCGGCCCGATCCGTGCCATCGAATACTGCAAAAACGGCCGAGCCACTACCGGTCATTGACGCAAAACATGGCCGTTCCCCCCGCAGCTCATCGAGCAACTCCGCCACCGCCGGGTACGCCGGAACTACTACCGCTTCCAGCGCGTTGCGAAACGGAAGCGACGCCCTCGGAAACCTTGCCAGGACGGAATTAGCCGACCTCAGGTTAATTCTGGGTACATGGGTTGTCAATCGAAAATTGAAATGCGAATAAGCCCATGCCGTCGAGATGCTTACCTCCGGTTTGACGACCACGAATACCCCCCGTTTCAGGGGCTCCATCGACGTCAGGCGCTCCCCTCTTCCACGCCCCAGCATGGTGCCTCCGTGCAGCAGGAACGGAACGTCGCTGCCGAGGCCGGCGGCGATTCGATCCAGGTCCGAATCGGCCAGGTCGAGGCGCCGGGCGCGGCGAATGGCGAGCAGAACCCCCGCGCAGTCGGCGCTGCCACCGCCCAGGCCGGCGCCGGGGGGGATGTGCTTCTCGACGCGGATCCGGGCGCCGAGGGAGCGCCCCGCCACACCGCGCATCGCCACCACGGCCCGATGGCACAGGTTCCGCTCATCGGTGGGGACGCCGGGATAGGCGCACTCGATCTCGATGCACCCGTCGTCCGTGGCCTCGACACGCAGCCGGTCGGCCAGGTCGATGGACTGCATGACGGTTTCGATCTCGTGGTATCCGTCGGCGCGCTGCCGAAGCACTTCGAGCGACAGGTTCACCTTGGCGCGCGCAACGAGCTCGAGTGCGCGGGGCGGAACGCCGGGCCGCGCGGGTGACGACGAGGAGGAGCGGTGGACGGTCACCGTCGCGAGTACTCGCGGAACAGCCGGCCCCATTCCGTGTGGGAGAACGCGCGGATGCGCTGACGGCCGACGGTCGGGTACCAGAACCAGTCGTGGTACACGTTCGATGCGAACGGCGCCCAGACGACCAGCGGAGAATGCAGCAGCAGGTGCTCGGCGAACCGCAGGGGGCCCAGCCGGATCAACTGGTCTCCCCAGATCACGAGGCTCTTCCTGGTCTGGAAGCGGAAGTTCACGCCATCGATGGGATCGCCGACGAGGTCGATGTGATTTAGGCGCGCCTCGCCCAGCCCCAGCTCGGTGGCCATTCGCAGGTAGGGGATCTCCATCGGATCGAATCCCATGAGCCGTGCCGCCACCGCGTCGATCGCCACCGAGTCGGCGCTGGCGAGAATCACGTTCTTGATGCGCGGGATCATGGTGCGCGGCCCGGCCCCGTCACCGGCGACGGTACCGTCCATCACCGCGAACACGTTCGGGTGCAGCTCGCGCTGCATCATCAGCAGGTCGACGAGCACTTCGTGGATGTGCTTGTGCGCGTAGTGGCGCACCTCCTTGAGCAGGCCGCCGAAAGCATTCTTGATCGCGCCGGTCGTGATCGAGTGCCCGTGCGTCTTGACCGTCGGCAGGTGCAGGATGTCGCGCCCCGGATAGATGGAGGGGATCTCGATGCCTTCGGGGAAGATGTCGTTGAGCTTCAAGAGCGGCGACTTGAACCGGTAGACCTGCCACTCCACCTGGGTGAGCGGCTGGAACTTCAGGCCGTGGCGCTCCAGCACCGGCTGCCACGCGTTGTTGCGCGCGCCCTTCTCCGGGTTGGTGACGACCGTCTTGTTCTCGATGGGAATGACCCGATCGGTCGTGTAACCACCTGCCAAAAGAGTACTTATAACACCGTCCACCTGCCACGGCTGGCTCGAGCACGAGGGGAAGTACTTGGTCCAGCTCAGGTTCAGCTTGAGCAGGAGCTCGCGCTCGCCCGTGAGGTGCTCGTTCCAGTGGGCGAGCTCCATGACACGGCGATAATCGTCCAGCACCGTTTCCGGGCGAGTGAAGATGACGGCAACTCTCGAGGCCATGATTCCCTTCCGGTCGTTACGGGGGTTCGCGGTGGATCCGGGGCGGCGCCATCGCACGCACGCACCAGTCCGATTATATTAGAAGTCCCCGATGATGGCAATCACGATGGCGATCCACGCCAGCACGTCCACGAGCAGGAACTTCTCGTGCAGCAAGAGGTCGGCCGGGCTGCCGCCCTTCTGCTGGTGATAGACGAGGTAGAGGTAGCGCATGACGCCGAGCAGGACCAGCGGCACCGTATAGACCAGGTGCGTGGTCCCGAACTTGTCCACCGTGTCCGGCCAGATCGTGTAGAGCGCGTACGAGAGCACCGATCCGCCCGCATTGATGGAGACGAGCTGATCGAGGAGCGCCGGCGAGTACTCCTGCAGCGACTCGCGGTGGTCGACCGCATTGTCCATCGTGAGGAGCTCGTGGCGGCGTTTGCAGAACGCGAGGAAGAGCGACAGGAACAGGGTACAGATGAGAAGCCACGGAGAGATCTCGATTCCCGGGTCGACGTCTCGAAGCGCCTCCACACCCGCGATCGCCCGGAGGATGAACGAGAACGAAATGCTCGCCACGTCGAGGAGCACGACTCTCTTCAGGCCGAACGAGTACAGCAGATTCAGCGCGAAGAACGCGCACGCCACGATGAGGAATCCGCTCCCCATCTTCCACGACGCGACCAGCGCCACCACGGCGAGCACGACGGCCGCAGTCAGCGCGTTGCGGCGTTCCAGCGCGCCCGACGCCAGCGGGCGAAGCCGCTTCACCGGATGGAGGCGGTCCTTTTCGACGTCGGCGAGATCGTTGATGATATAGATGACGCCGGACATCACGCACAGGATGCAGAACGCGGCCACGCTCCTCAGAGCGAGGTCGCCGTAACGCAGGTTGCGCGAGAAGATGAGCCCGGCGAAGACGACGAGGTTCTTCGTCCACTGCCGCGGACGCATCGCCGTGAGGATATAGTAGACCTGCTTCAAGGGCGTGCGACTCTAGGCTCGAAACGCGCCCTCATCGGCGCCGATGATCTGGTAGAGCTGCCCGGCGACGGCGCGGATCCACTCGTCGCGCCCCGCGGCGGCGGAGGCCGGCGGCCCGGCGACCGCGAGCTTGCGGAACGGCTCCGGAGCCGGAAACAACGGGCTCAACACGCGGCGGATGCCGGCGACGCCGCATTCGTCCAGGTGCTCGGCCGGGAACACCGGGCGGCGTCCGGCAGGCGGTGTCGACGCCGGCGCCCCGTTCCGGCGCAGGGCGGACAGCTCGAACGCCGGGCCGGGAGCCGGCGCGTAGATCCCGCGAAACGCCCCGGCGGCCACCTCGAGCACGAGGGAGGCGGCCTCCGATTCGAGGAGGTCGAACGTCTCCGCAGCGGCCGCGGACTCCGCGGCGCGTTCGGTCGGCAGCACGCGGGGCAGGCGAAGCACCGCCGCCGCCTCGGTTCCCGCGCGATTCAGGACGATCGCTTCCATGATCGCCGCCATCGCGGCCACCCGGTCTCCCGAAGCGACGCTCCCCCACTGGCAGGCGATGACGAAACGGCACCCGGGCCGCTTCCAGACCGCGCGCGCCAGGCGCTCGCTCTCGCGTACCAGGTGGTGCCAGGCGAAATCGTCGTCGTTGAGGCCGCCGGCCGGCTCGGCCGTCACGACGTGAATGACCACGTCGGGAACGACCGCGTCGACTACGGCCGAGGCCTCCTCGAACAGCGACCCGGCGTAGAACGCGACGTCGTCGGGCAGGCGCGAGGCAAGCCGGGACGCGGGGTCGACGACGTGGAACACCGGCACGGCCCCCGCCGCGCGAAGCCCCGTCGCCAGCGCGTTCCCCATCACTCCCCCGCCGTTGGTCACCAGTACCGCCTGGCCGCGCAGCGACGCTGCGACGCGCGGCGAGGCGGCCGGCGGCGTCCGGCCCAGCGCGACCGCCGTCCGATGGCTGACGATCGCGTCGGGTTCGCGCACATACGCACCGGGTGCGCGCTCGATGGGCACGCCGGCGTCATGCGCCCGCGCCAGCCATCGCGTCGCGGCGACGTCGTCGCCGTCATCCACCGCGTAGACGAGGGCGTCCACCCGGTGTCGCCGGCAGATGTCCGCCAGCGAATCGGCCGGACCTTCGATGGGGCAACCGTGCAGCAGCAGGCCGATGCGACGCGGGTCGTCGTCCACGAAGCAGACCACGGAGCGCCGGGGACCGCGCGCGTTCAGCTCGCGCGCCGCGCGCTCCCCCGCGTCGTCGGCGCCGATCACGGCGTAGCGGCGGGAGTCGTCGCCCTGGGGCTCGCGCCCGATCTCGTGGAAGAGGCGCATGGAGAAACGCGCCCCGAGGACCAGGAGAATCAACAGCACGTACTCGATGATGAACAACGTCCGCGGAAAGGCGACGAAGCGATAGAGCAGCACGACGGCGGTGAGGATGATTGCCGATCCGGCCGTCACCGCCTTGATGACGCGCACGACGTCGGCGGTGCTCGTGTATTTCCACACGCTGCGATAGAGGCCGTACTTGAAGAAGCACGCGCTCCTCACGATCACGACCAGCGGCAGGGCCTGCAGCATCGCGTTTCCTTCCGCCTGCGTGAAACGGAAGTTCATACGCAGGAAGTAGGCGCCGACATATGCCACGACGATAGCCGCAAAATCGGCGGCGATCACGAAGAGCGCGCGCCGCTCCCAGAACATCCGGCCGCCGCGCTCCGATGACCGGATCTTGAGGATGGCGAGCGTGAACACCGCCAGCCAGATAGCGCACACGAACGGCGCGAAGAACGACCCCGCCTTCATGTACACGAGGGCGCTTGCACCCAGCATCGTCGTGATGAGGTACTCGAGCATCGTCACCTGCTTGTGATTCAGCCCGATGGACAGCAGGCGCTGGTAGTAATGGGTGCGATGGGCCTGGAACAGCCTCTCGCGGCGCGCGAAGCGGGTGATCACCGTCAACCCCGCGTCGAGATAGAGCGAGGAGAGGATCAACAGGGGTACGAACACCGGGATCGACGGGGTCGCCGCGTTCCCGGCGATGGCCATGGTCGCGAAGAAGTATCCGAAGAAGGTGCTCCCGCTGTCCCCCATGAACAGCTTCGAGGGGGGGAAGTTGAACTGGAGGAATCCCAGTGCGCTCCCCGCGACCGCGAGATACACGAGCGCGAACACCGGCTGCCCGACCGCCACCGCCGCCAGGGCCAGGAATACCGAAGCGATGAAGGCGCTCCCCGCCGCGAGGCCGTCGATGCCGTCGATGAAATTGTAGAAGTTGATGCTCGCGACGATGAAGACCGCGGTGAACGGAACGGCCAGCGGGCCGAGCGATATCTCGCCGACCACCGGCAGCACGGCGTGCCGCAGGACCAGGCCGCCGCCGATGGCCGCCGCCGCGGCGGCCGTCTGGGCCACCAGGCGCAACGCAACACTCACGCGCCGCCAGTCGTCGGCCAGCCCGGTCACGAACAGGATCGCGGCGCCGATGACGAACGGCGCCGCCGGGCGCAGGACCGGCGTGAACGGCGCGGTGACGGCGATGGCCGCGAAGAAGGCCCCGACGATCGCGACCCCCCCGATGCGGGGTTTGGGGCGCGCGTGCGAGCTCCGCTCGTTGGGGACGTCGACAAAGCCGCGCGTCGGCGGCCGGCGCAGGAGCAACCGCGTACCGGCGTAGGAAACCGCCAGTGCGCACAGGAATGCGATCAGTCCAAACATGGGTCGATGGGGGCACCGCAGCGCCGGAGCGAAGAATAGGCCGCTGCGGCGCATTCGAACAAGCCGTATTATCGCCGGATCGGGAAGCCCCGGGAACCGTGGGCGCGGCCCTGGGCGCCCCGGGCGGGCGCTCCCGATCAGCGGGCGACGGCCGCGCGCAGGGCGTCGTCGAGGCGCCCCGTCGCCGTCACGCCGAGCACGCGCCCCAGATCCGAACCGTCGTACCACGCGGACCCGAAGAGCTTCCGGTAGGCATCGGTGTCGAAGGGCGCGCGCCGTCCCGTCACCATCCCGACGGCGTCCCCCGCCAGCGCCATCAGGCGCCACACCGGGGCGGGCACGGCCCACCCGGGCGGGGTGCGCCCGAACGCGCGGCAGATGGCGTCGTAGATGTCGCGGGTGCTGTAGGGCACGCCGTCGGTAACGACCACCGTCCGCCCCACCGCCGACTCGCGCTCCGCCGCGGCGAGGGCGGCGTTCACCACGTCGTCGACGTGAACCATCGAGCGGCGGTTGGGCACGCGCGGGGGTGGCGGGAAGCGCCGGGCGCGAACCGCGGCGATCATCCCCCCCAGGTTGCCGCCGACGCCGGGCCCGTAGACGAGCGCCGGCCGGAGCACCGCCGGCTCGGCGACGAAGCCGCCGGCCAGGACCCGCTCTTCCGCGTCGCGCTTGGAACGGCCGTAGGCGGAGCGTGGCACCGTGTCGCCGTCGCCGTCGCCCATGGCCTTGACGCTGCTCGCGAACACGAAACGCCGCACACCCGCGCGTCGCGACGCATCCAGGACGCGCTCCGTCCCGTCCACGTTGACGCGCCGGTACTCGGCGTCGTCGCCGGCCCGCCCGGAAAGTGCGTGTGCGCGCCCGGCGAAGTGAAACACGACCGCCGCGCCGTCGAAGATCGCGGGCGGTATGGAATCCCGCGCGAGGTCGAGCGCGAAGGCCTCGTCCCACGGGCCCGGATCGCCCGCGCTCCGCGCGATCGCGCGCACCGTGGCGACCTCGTGCAGCCGCTCGCACAGGCGCCGGCCGATGAACCCGGTGGCGCCGGTCACGACCGCGACCGGTCTATCCACGCCCCGCCTCCGCGATCACGCGACGGTACACATCCATCGTTTCGTCGACGATCCGCCCCTCGGAAAACTCCCGCTCCACCCGTGCCCGGCCCGACTCGCCCATGCGCCGGCGCAGGTCGGGGTCGGCGGCGAGCCGGGCGAGCGCGTCGGCCAGGGCGGGCGCGTCGCGCGCCGGCACCAGCAATCCGTTCTCCCCGTCCGTCACCACCTCGCGGCACCCGGGGACGTCGCACGCGACGGCCGGGCGCCCGCACGCCGCCGCTTCGAGGAGTGCCTTGGGAAGTCCCTCGCGATAGCTCGGCAGTACGGCGATGTGCGCGTCGCGCCACACCGGCGCGACGTCGTCGACCCACGGCTGGCGGGTGATCAGTCCCTCCGCTTCCCACCCGCGCACCTCGCGCTCGGCGATCGACTCGGGGTTGTCGGGATCGGGCTCGCCCACCAGCCGCACCTCCAGGTCCACGCCGCGTGCGCGCAGGAGTCGCGCCGCCGCGACCAGCTCGCGGATCCCCTTCGAGGCGATGAAGCGCCCCGTGTAGACCGCAACCGGCCGGCCGCCGGGCTCGGGCGCCGGCCGGAATCGGTCGACGTCGACGCCCGACCCCCGGATGAGGTGGACGTGTGCGCGATCGAGCAGGCGCGCCGCGACCAGCACGTCGGCGTCGTCCGGGTTCTGAACGATGGCGTGCGCGCCGCGTCCGCCCCAGGCGAAGCGCAGCACCGCGCGCATCACGCGGCGCAACACGCGCGCGTGCGGCGCGCGCGACACCTCGGTGAAGCCGAGTCCGGCGATGGCGTTGACCTGGACCGGCGCGCGCGCCAGGCGCGCCGCGATGCCGCCGTACACAGCGGGCTTGAGTGCGACGTGGTGGATGATGTCGGGACGCTCGCGGCGGTAGAGGCGGAAGATGGCGAAGAACGCCCTCGTCTCGCGCCACGGATTGGTCGTGCGCCGCCGCCACGGCAGCGGCACCAGCCGGAATCCCCCGGCCTCGATGCGGGCCCCGTGCGCGTCGACGCGCGTCGCCACGATGACGTCGGCGCCCGCGGCATGTGCGGCGCGCGCAATGGGAAGCCGGTGCGAGCAGAAGTACCAGTCTTCGGTGACGAGGAAAACGATCTTCCGTCCCCGTGCCCACCGCGGGCCGGTGTCCGGACCGCGGTCGTCTTCCCGGCCTGCGCTACGCATACGACATCGTGTCCCCCGCGCGGGCCATCATACCATGTGCCGTTTCCACCAGTGCTGGAACACCACCAGGCTCCACACCTGCGGCGCGATGTCACCGGGACGGTCGGAGTCGAGCCGGTCGAGCAGCGCGGCGATCGCCGCCGGGTCGAAGAGCCCCTGCGCCGCCACGAAATCGCGGTTCAGCAGATCGTCACGCAAGAGCGGACCCAGGTGCGAACGCAGCCACGGCATCAACGGCACTTCGAACCCGTGCTTGGGCTTGTCCAGCACGGCATCGGGAACGACGGAGCGGAAGGCGTCGCGGAGGATGCGCTTGCGCGCCGTGTCGTCGATCTTGTAGCGCGACGGGAGTGCCGCGACGAAGTCGACCACGTCGTTGTCCAGGAACGGCACGCGCACTTCGAGGCCGTGCGCCATCGACATCGAATCCACTTTGCGCAACATGTCGTTGGGAAGCACGAGGGCCATGTCCGCGCGCAGCACGTCGTTCATGCCGTCGCTGCCCCCGTCGATCGCCCGCGTGGCGCCGGCCTTGCGCGTCGCGTATTCGGCCGACGACGCGATGGGCGCGGGCCGGCGAAAACGTTCGGCCAGCGTCGCCGACACGACCTCCTCGTCGGTGAACGTGCACCAGTTCCAGTAACGGTCGCGCGCACCGAGTCCGGCGCGGCGCGCGAAGCGGTCCAGGCGGCGCACGGTGTCGCCGAAGCCCGTCTCGCGCGAACGCGGCAGCACACGCCACAGCGGCGACAGCGCGCGGACCGCGCCGGCGCGCACGCCTCCGCGACGCGCGGCGTATTCACCCGCGTGCTTGTTGTAGCCGCCGAAGAGCTCGTCGGCTCCGTCGCCGGAGAGCGCCACGGTCACGTGGCGCCGCGTGTGTTTGCAGAGAATGTAGACGGCGAGGCAGGACGAATCGGAGAAGGGCTCGTCGGTGGCGTCCAGAACGTCGAAGAGGTGCGCGTAGAGATCGTCGCGCGACACGGGGAACGTGGTGTGGCGGACACCGAGCGCGCGGGCCGCCGTTTGGGCGTCCGCGCTCTCGTCGAAACGCGGGTGGTCGGGAAAGCCGATGGAGTACGTCTCCAGCGCAGGCGCGTGCCGCTTCGCGAGCGCCGCGACGACGGTCGAGTCGAGCCCCCCGCTCAGAAACGCGCCCAGCGGGACGTCCGAGACCAGCTGCCGCGTCACCGCGGCGTCGAGCAGCTCCGCGACGCGCTCCCGCGCGTCGTCGTAGGCGATGCGCCCCGCCTCCGGCCCGGCGGGCGCCGCGGGCGACGCGTAGCGCGCGACGGATACCTCGCCGTCGGCGACGGTCATGTAGCAACCCGGCTCCAGCTTGCGCACGTGTTTGAGCATGGAATACGGCGCGGGCACGTAGCTCAGCTGCAGGTACTGGAACATCGACACGTCGTCCAGCTCGCGGCGGATCGGCAGCGTGAAAAGCGCCTTCATCTCCGAGGCGAAGACGAGGCGGTCGTCGTCGCGATAGACGAGGAGCGGCTTGATCCCGAAGCGGTCGCGGGCGAGGACGAGCGAG
>CAZCQM010000013.1:0-28381 GCA_964500785.1 uncultured bacterium | reverse complement strand
TCGGCGGCTCATCCGCCGATCGTTCATTGAACGCGTCCCCGCGGCGCCGGTTCCCGCCCGCGGCGCCGGCCCCGACGGAACAGTTGCACCCGTCCGCGGGGATGGGCTAGGATCGGTGCTCCGCGTGCCGACTGTCGCGATCCGGTGCGGCGCACCGGACCGGGAAAGTTGCTTTTCGGGGGGTTCTGACGCGCCGGACGGAAGGCTCATGATAACCGAACACGCCCCCAAGTCAAGCCGCCCCCCGCTGGCCCGGGCCACCGGATCCCTCCCCGCCTACGGCTGGGCGGGGCTGGCGTCCATGGTCTTCTTCGAGGTGCTCCTGTTCGCCACGCACAGCCGGCTCCTCGGCTGGTTCTTCACCCCCATACAATGGACCGGCCTGATCCTGTTCCTCGACGCCCTGCAGCGGAAGCGCCACGGGACGTCGCTGGTTTCCGATCACTTCGGAGAGTTCCTTCTCCTGTGCGTCATCTCCGTCGGGAGCTGGCTCGTTTTCGAAGGCTACAACGTGCTGCTCAAGAACTGGCGCTACGTGGGGCTCCCCGACAATCCGTGGATCCGCTTTCCAGGATACGCCTGGGCGTTCGCCACCATCTCGCCGGGTATGTTCCTCATCTACCAGACGCTCTCCGACCTGCTGCCGGGGGAAGACCGCGCGGATCATCCCCGGCTCCCGAACGCGGTGTTCTGGCCCTTCGTGATCTTCGGCGCGGCGTGCCTGGTCATTCCCCTCGTCGCGCCCTCCACGTACATGACCCCCCTGGTGTGGATGGGGTTCGCCTTCTTCCTCGACCCCGTCAACGGCCGGCTGGGGGAACGCTCGATCCTCTCGGAGTTCTTTACCGGCCGCTACCGATCCATGCTGCTCTTCTTCCTTACGGGTCTCGTGGCCGGTTTGTTGTGGGAGTTCTGGAATTACTGGGCGCTGGCCCGGTGGGAATACGACGTTCCCTACATGGGCCACATCAAACTGTTCGAGATGCCGATCCTCGGTTTCCTGGGGTTCATGCCCTTCACCATCGAGAGCTTCGCCATCTACAAGTTCGTGCGGCGAATGATCCCCGTTCGCGATCGGGCGCGGTACCTTGACTGACGACCGCCGCCTGGACCGGTTCCGCGAGCTCTTCGGCGCGCGCGTCGTCATCTTCGACTTCGACGGCGTGCTCGTCGACAGCGAGCGGTATCATTTCGAGACCTACAACGCGGTGTTCCAGAAGTACGGTCACACGCTCGATCCGACCGAGTACTGGAAGTACTGGACCTCGCTCGGCCACGGACCGAAGGGCGAGATCGAGCGCCACAACCTTCCGCTCGACCCGGTGCGCATCCGCGACGAGAAACGGCCGATCTTTTCCGAGTACTGCCGCAACGGCACCGTGCGCTTCTTCCCCGAGGCGCGCGAAGTCGTGGAGCTGTTGCGGCGGGCGGGCAAGACGCTCACGATCGCCAGCGGAACGCCGGCCCCGGACATCGAGGCGGTGGTGGCCAACGAAGGGCTCGCGGACGCGTTCACCGCGATCGTCGGGAGCGACACCGTGACGGCCATGAAGCCCGCGCCGGACATCTTCCTCGCCGCGCTGGATGCAGTCGGAGGAGCACCGTCAGAAGCGCTTGTCTTCGAGGACGCCGAGAAGGGCGTGGGCTCCGCGATCGCGGCGGGGATTCCCGTCGTCGTGGTGCGCACGAAAGAGTCGCGCGGCATCGACTTCTCGGCGGCCGACGTTGTCTTCGACTCGCACGCGGAGCTGGCCGAGGCGGTACGGGACGTGTTCCGCTAGAATCGTTTCGCGGGACCTTCTTCAACGCTTTCTGGCGCCGCGCACGCTTCCGGGTCGAGGTCGGGCCATGTCACCAGCCGGTCCGCACCACCCCCGCGTACTCCGCAAACGCGCCGCCGTCCAGTTCGTCTTTGATGTACTTGGCGTCGCCGCCCGTGCCCGCGTAGGTGATCGCGGCCGCCGCCATAGTCGACATCGCATTGGTCACGTTCGGAACATCGGCGCCCGTCGCCGGATCGAAACCGGAGACCGACCCATCCGTGTGCACCCCACCGAACCAGCCATGCTTGAGGTATCCCTTCGCGACCACGTACGTCCAGTTGCTCGCCCCGGGGGTGCCGTCGGGCCACCCGGCGCGGACCAGTGGATTTTTGGGTGTGTCCCCCAGCACCATAATCATCACCCGGTCCGCGTGCGATGTTTCATCGAGCAGCGTGTAGAACCCGTTGAGGATGGTCTGGAACGACGTGAGAATCGCCTGCGTCGCGACCACGTTGACGAAGGCGTCGTGCGGATCCAGTCCGGGCAGCGAGATCACGATGGTGTTGGAATAGCCGATTCGAAGCGCTTTCGCCGCGACGATCATCATCCGGCCGAACTCCTGGAGCCACGGGGTCGGCGCGCCCGCGAGGTCGAACAACGCCAGCTCCTCCGGCGTGGGCGACAGATCCTCGCCCGTCCGGACCTTGTACAACGAGATCAGGCTGTCGGCGCTGGTCACTTGCTCGGCCGGGCGAGCGCCTGCCACCGTTCCGATGAATGGATTACCGGAGAAGACCAGCGGAGCGACGGTGTTGCGACCGGGGATCTGATGCCGGGCGATGCTCGGAATGAGGGCCGCTCCCGAGTTCATGGCGCTGCCCACCGTGGGGGAAAGGGTGTGCGTCTGGTTGCCCCGCATCATGAGGGCGGTGATCTCCATCCCGGGATAGGGCGTGCCGCCCGAGTCGATCCACGGCGCATACGACGTTGCGAACCACTCATGGTTGCCCTTCGCGTCACCCGGGATGAGGAACCCGGAGGCGGATGGCTCGATGGTCGCGAAGGCCGGGTCGTCCGCCTGCGCGACCTCGACCTGGGGCCAGAGCAACTGGAAGTACGCAAACGTCCCCACGCCGCCCACGATCTGGAGCATCTGCAGCGATCTCGGGGACGATTCGGACGGGCCGGTCGCGTCGGAGCCGCAGCCCATGGTCGCCACGAGAGCGAGCACGAGAATGAGCACCAACGCCAGCCTGGGTGTGTTTCGCAACGACATAGCAACCTCCCGGTTGGACCTTCGGGGACGTTATCACAAGGGGCGTCCCCCCGGGTAACGCAGGAAATGAGGCCGGAAACGATCAGGGGGACTGGAGGTTCGCCCCCGCGTGCGCGCGCGCCGATGGCGTCTGACAGCCGACGATGGCCGGGGCCTCGTGGATGAGCGTGTCATCGGTGAGCGCCTCGACCATGAACAGCGCAAAGTCCACCCGGCATGTGCGGTTGCTCGCGAGGATGGGATCGCCCACGTGCCGGCTCCACACCGGAAGCCCCGCGCTCTCCCCCTCCTCGAGGTCGCTGCCCCGCACCACCGTCCAGCGCGTGTCACTCTCGAACACCCGCCGGCACGCTTCCACCTGATCGTCGATGTCTACAAAGCGGGTCAGCCGCCCGATGACGCCAAAGACCTTCACGATGAGCTTGAGCTTACGCGAGTAGACGTCTTTGCCGTCCCGCGTAATGTGCCAGCCGCAGGAGAAGACGAGCCGCGCGCCCGGGCGGGCGAAGTCGAGGACCGCCTGCGCGGTGCCCGTCGCGTACTGCTGAACCCCCCAGGGAACAAGAACGGTCAGCACCCCGTCGCATCCCTCGACGGCATGCTTGATGACCTCGCGGTCATTGGTTGCCCCGGGAACCACGGTGATGCGCCCCGCGAACGCATCCAGCTTCCCCACACTCTTCTCCCGACACACCCCCACGACCTCATAGCCCCGCTCAAGCGCGTGCCGCACCATATATCTCCCCAACTTCCCGGATGCTCCGATAATGGCGATTTTCATGCGCGCCGCCTCGGGACCGGATGACCAGACCGACTCCAGCGACAACCGCCCTGAGCCGAGGGAACTACTTGAGTAGAACCATCTTTCTTGTTTGAACCTTCTTCCCACATACAAGCCGAGCAAAGTAGATACCGGAAGCCATCGCCCACGTGCTATATCGCAAACGTACAGGCCACACGGTGTGCGCACGCGGCGCACACCGCACCCGGGGTTGCGTTGAACTCGCCCGAGGCGACCGCGGCTTCGAGAGAGCGCGCGCCCGCCTCCAGACCATCGTCCGCCATTACATCCACGACCTCCACACCCCCCTCACGCAGATACGCCACGCGCCCCCGTAGCGGCCCGGCGATGCCCGCGCGCCGTGCCGCCCACAGGTACGCGCGCACCTGGAAGAGGTGGTCGTCGCTGCGCTCCCCCACCTTGTAGTCCGTGATGATCGACTCCGCGCCCGTGTCGAGGCGATCGATGACGCCGCGCACGATGACGCGCTCCAGGCGCACGGCGAACGGCAGCTCGACGCGGGCGCCGTCGGCCGGGCCGGCCACGCCGGCCGCCACCGCCGCGCTCGCGAGCGCACGCGCCGTCGCCACCGCAACGTCACGCTTCTTTCCGAACTCGTAACGCGACACCGCGGCCCCGACGGCCGCATCCGGATCCTCCCCGCCCGCCACGCGCTCCAGCACGAGGTGGACGAACTTCCCGAACGCCGCGGGATCGACGCCGCGCGGCACCGACGACGCTCCGCTCTCTGCGTGCACCTCGTCGGAGGTCTCGCGCTCGCTCTCCCGGTCCAGCCGGAACTGCAACGGGCAGCGCGCGAACGCCGCCAGTTCGGGCCAGGTGATCGAGACGACCGCGTCGTCCGCGAATGCGCCGGCGGTCGCCGCTTCCGCGCGATCGCGCAGCGCCACCCATGCGCTCACGGCGCCGGCGGGATCCTCGCCCGCTACGCGCGGAGCGGCCGCGGCGGCAGCCGCCGCACCCGCCGCCTCGCCGACGTCACGGATCTCGCGCGCCAGCCCTTTCTCGCGCGCCGTCTCCACGATTTCGGTGAAGAGCCACGGGCGCGCTTCGCTCTTGAGCAGCTTGCGCCCTTCCTTCGACGGCGCGCTCACCCACAGGCGGTCGCGCGCGCGCGTGAGGGCGACGTAGAGCACGCAACGCTCTTCAACGTCCTCCATGCGCTCCTCGTGCTCGTGGTTCTCGGCGAGTTGCTTGTGGCGGTCCCACGGCTTCCCGGTCTTCTCACCGAAGTACAAACCGCTCGCGCGCGACACGAGAAAGCCCTCGCTGCGCGAGCCGGTGTCCACGACGCCGACGACCGCCACCGCCGGAAACTCGAGCCCCTTGGCCTGGTGCACGGTCATCACGGCCACGCGCCCCTCGGGCAGCATGACGTCGCCCTCCTCGCGGAACTTGCGCTCGTCGAGCGAGGCGCGCAGGTGGTCGAGGAAGGTGGCGAGGTTGAGCTCGTTGCGACGCGCGAGACCGTCGGCGAGGTCGAGCAGCTCGCGCAGCAGCTCGTCGACCGCCGCCGGCTGCACGCCGTCGCGTAACAGCCGCGTCCGCAACGGGCTTGACTCGATGCTCCACACCAGGAACTCGTGGAAGCCGCGCGTGCGCCACACCTCCATCGCGCGCTCGACGCCGGTACGCACGTCGCGCATCGCCGTGGCGTCACGCTCGTCTTGCACACGCGCGATGCTCTCGTCGTCGAGTCGCCCGGTTGTCGCCGGGCCGTCCGGCCCACCCGCGGCCGGCGCGGCGAACAGCTCCGCCAGCGACGCCTCGGAGACGCCGCACGGCGGCGCTTCCAGCACGGCCACCAGATCCACCGTGCGGTCGCCCGGCAGGAGCAGCGAGAGGAATGCGTGCCAGCTCTCCAACGCGCGCGCCTCGACGCGGTTGGCGCCGCCCACGATGGCGAAGGGAATGCCGCGACGCTGGAACACGCGCTCGATGGCCGGCATCACCTTGCTGCTGGAGAAACGGCGCAGGAGTACGGCGATCTCCTGCGGGGCGAGCGGCGTCTCCACCGGCTCCAGTCCCCACGCGGCGGGTGCTGCCGCCCGCCCGAGCAGGTGGTCCACCCAGACGCCGAGCGCTTCGGCTTCGTCGTCGTCGCGGTCCTTGCCCTCCGCGGGATGGAAGAGCACCACGCTCGCGTCGCCGGTCCCGCGGTGCGCCTCGAGCGGCACCGCCGCGTCGCGCAGCGCCGCTTCGTTCATGACCAGGGCGTGCGCGAGGTCGAGGATCTGCTGCGTGGAGCGATAGTTTTTCGTCAGCTGGCGAGGATCCGGGTCCGGGAACTCCAGGATGTTCTCCACGCGCGCGTCCCGCCAACGATAGATGGCCTGCTTCATGTCGCCCACCACGGTGACGCGCGAGAAATCGTCACCGGCCAGCGCGCGCAACAGCTCGTTCTGCGCCGCACTCGTGTCCTGGAACTCGTCCACCAGGATATGATCGAACGCCCCGCGGTACTGCGCGGCGAGCGCCGGCCTGTCGCGGAGTGCGCGCGCCGGCATGGTGATCATGTCGCTGAAGTCCAGGAGCCCGCGCCGCGAAAGCTCGTTTTCGTACACGTGCGACAGCGCGACCACGGTATCGACGCGTGCGACGTACGCCGGTTTGTCCTCCGCCGTCACGTGTGCGCGCAGCTCCTCCGGGTCGAGCATGATCCCGCGGCAGTGAAGGACGACGTTCATGAGCGTGTCGAACAGCGACCCGAGCTTGGTGGGCGGAGGCGGTTCCCCGCCGAAGTCCGCGGGCACCCCGGGGACGCGGCCGCTCTCGAAACGCGCGCGCAGGACGCGCTTGATGCGCTCGAACTCCGCGATGGACACGACGTCCACGCCAGGGTCGATCCCCAGCGCGGGCGCATTGTCCTTGATGAAGCGGAAGCCGAACTGGTGGAAGTTCATGATCCACGCGGACGCCATTCGGCGCGCCAGGGCGGGATGCCGTTCCACGATGGCGCGGCGCACGCGCTCGCGCATCTCGCCCGCCGCTTTCAGTGTGAACGTGAGCGCCAGCAGGCGCTCGATGGGCACGCCGTCGTCGACGAGCTTCAAGTAGCGCTCCACGAGGACGCTCGTCTTCCCCGTCCCCGCGCCGGCGATTACGTTGGTCGCGTCGGCGATGGGCGCGGTGACGGCACTGCGCTGCCCGTCGTCTAGATCGATGCGTGGCTTCGTTGACATATCCTCGCGAAATGACAGTTTGGACAGATGCCCGTGTTCTCGGTGCGTTCGTACCGGCACTCGCCCTGTACAATTGAGCGATGAATCTCGACCGCGTGCGCCATGGCGTCGGCGACGAGCTCGGTCGGGATGGGTCCGTATCGGTACGGACGCCGAGGGCCCAGTTGAATAGGCGCGGGACGATGCCCCGGCGCGAGCTGGACACCGACGGCGAAGCCCTCCTCACCGGGCGGGAGCGCGTAGTAGACGAACCCTGCGGCCCCCGGGCCCTTGTCGGCCGCGATCGAGGCGTAGACCGGAACCTGCCAGTAGTCGGTCTCGAGAAGTTCGATCACCTTCGTGTGCGTCCGCTTTATGCTGCCCGACGTCTTGTAGTCGATGATCACCGGGCCCACGCCCTCTACGTCGTCGACGCGATCCATGCGTCCGCTGAGCGGCATGCCCTCGATGGTGGCCTCGACCGGCTCCTCCAGCATGCGCACGCGATAGGCCCCCTCGCGTTCGGACTCCAGCTTGACCACGCTTGCCAGCATGTCCTCCAGATAACGCACCGACAGCTCTTTCATCCAGGCTCCCGCGTCCTTCATCTCTTTCGACACCAGGCGTTCGGCGATCTCGCGGGTTCCTGTGTCGCGCAGCGCGGCGCGAACCTCTTCGCCCGTCGATCCCGTCGTGATGATCTCGTTGAGCGCCTCGTGCACCAGCGATCCCACGCGCAGGTAGATCGACTCGGGTTCCTCGAGTTTCAGGACCTTCCGGTAGAAGAACTGGCGCGCGCAGCGCGTGAAGGCCCCGAGCTTGGAGGCACTCATCGAGAACGACTCCAGGGCGGGGAGCCGCTCCGGCCGTGGCGGCGACACCCACCAGCCGGCGAGCGTGTCCAGCGGCCGCAGGCGGGCGGAGAGCTCCGCCGACGACGGCGACGATGCTGTGACCGCGGCGGCGCGCGCGCAGGGCGAGGTCGTTCGGCCCGCGGCTTCAACCGCGAACGGCCGCGTGTCCGCGCCGAGGACGCGCGCGGGGAGCGTCGACTCGCCGCCGATCCTTGCGGGACACAGCAGGGTGACCGTGTCGCGGGCGCGCGTGATCGCGGTGAGGAAGAGCGCGTTCTCCGCACGCTCCACCGCGGTCTCGTCCACGCGCGCGGCCAGATCAGCCGCCGCGTCCGCATCCACGCCCTCCAGCGCGCGCGCGAGCGCCGTCATGGAGATGTATCCGTCGTGCACGGTGGCGGCCGGGAAGAATCCTTCCGCGCACCCGCATACGAACGCGGCGGCGAACGAACGGCCCGTGGCCTCACGCGGCGAGAGCAGCGCGACGCCGCCCGTCGCGACGCCCCTGTGAACCGGTTCGCCCAGGTAGGTGGCGCGGAACTCGTCGAGGGAAATGCTCCCGCCCGCGCTTTTCGCCACCTCGCCGTAGCGGCGCCACTCGTCCACCACCGCGGCAATCGCCGCGTGCGACGCATCGTCGCCGCGCGGCAGCATCGGCGTCACGCGCTCGCCCACCATTCGTTCCAGATCGAAGCCGCCGCTGCGCTGCGCGTACTCGCGCCGGAGCGCACGGACGATTGCCGCCGCGTCACGATCCTCGCCGCCGAACGCCGGGAAGAACGGCGAGGCCGCGAGCGCCTCGGCCAGGCGGCCGTCGGTATCCGTACCCAGGGCCCCCAGCAACGAGCGCACGAAGTCCTCGGCGGCGCCGTGCCCGTCGCCGCCCGCGTCGAGCGGCACGCCCCACTCGTGGCACGCGACCCGGAGCGCTGATCGGTAGTGCGCGGGATCCCGCGCGAGCACAGCGATGTCGCGCGCCGTCGCGCCGCTATCCAGCAGGCTGCGGACGCGCGACGCGACCGCCTGCACTTCGGCGATCTCGTCGTCCGCGACGACGAGCGTGACCTCGCAGTCCCATGCCGGACGCGCGGGGTGCGCGCCATGCGCGGTGACGTTGGCGAACAGCGGAAGGTCGGGAGGGCTGGAGGAGGGCGCGGCCGGGGATGTGGTGGCGGTCTGGGCGATCAGACGTGCGAGCGTTTCGTTCAGCGCGACGTCGTTGCTCCGGGGTGCGCCGAGTTCGAGATCCATCGGTGCATAGTCGTGCTGGAAGCGCTCCATGTACCGCTCCGTGGTGCCGCGGAACGCGAAGCGCGCGCCGGTGGGGTCGCCGAACACCTCGACCGCGGCCGGGCCGTTCGCGGGAACGAGGCGCGACAGCAACCGGAACTGCCCGGGGTCGAGGTCGTGGAAGTCGTCGATCAGGACGACGTCGAAGTCCGCGAGTGGCGAGTCGATCCCGCCCGCCTCGAACCGCTCGGCGGCGCGCCACGCCGCGTCGTAGAACGTCACCAGCCCGCGCGTCGCGCATTCCTTTCGGTAGCGCGCGTAGACGGCGAACACGTCGCGCACCCGCGGACCGGCGGACGCGGATGCGGCTTTGCGCACCGCGTCGTCGTCGAGCCCGTGCTGTGCGAGGGCGTGCATCGCCTCGAGCAGGTCGCGAAGAAACGTGGGCGATCCGGCGATGGCGGCGAGGTCGCTCGCGAGCAGCGACGGGTCGCGGCGCAGCAACCTGCCGAGGACGAGCAGCTCATCGACGTCGCGCAGCGTGCGCGGGCGACCGGGGCGCGCGACGTCCAGGATGGCCGTCGCGATCAGGGCGTGGGTGGTGACGGGCGTCGGGCCGAGGTGCGACCCGCCCGGCGTCACGATGAGATCGAGGAGACGTTGCTGCGGGTCCCGCCCGAAGGCGACGATCCCGGGCCGATGCCCGCGCGCAACCAGCGCGCGGTAGCGCTCGACGAGCAGCGTCGTCTTGCCGCTCCCCGGAGGGCCGAGGACGCGCGCGTGTCCGGGGGGGCCGTCGAGGAATTCGCGTACGCGGGAGTCGGTTGTCATGGGTGGTCGGATCGCATCCGTGCGCCGATCTTACCGCATGTCTCCGCGGCGCGGGGGGAGTTTTCAGGAGCCCGGCTTCCGGCGCGCGAGGAACGCCTCCAGCCGCCTCTTCAGCTCGGTTTCGAAGCCGGCGTCGGTCGGCCGGTAGAAGTGCTTCCCGCGGAGCGCGTCGGGAAGAAAGTCCTGCGGCGCCGCGTCGGGGTGATCCGGCGGGTACTCGTAGTCCCTGCCGTAGCCGAGATCCTTCATCAGCCGCGTGGGGGCATTGCGGATGTGGAGCGGCACCGGGTGCGGCGGCGTGGAATTGACCGTATCCGCGGCGGCGGAATAGGCCCGGTACACCGCGACACTCTTGGGGGCGAGTGCCAGATAGATCACACACTGGGCGAGCGCGAGCTTGCACTCCGGGTACCCGATGAAGTCGGCGGCGTCGCGCGCCGCCACCGCCACCTGGAGCGCCTGCGGGTCCGCGTTGCCGACGTCTTCCGAGGCGAAACGGATCAAGCGCCGCGCGATGTAGAGCGGGTCTTCGCCCGCTTCGCACATGCGCGCCAGCCAGTAGAGCGACGCATCGACGTCGCTTCCGCGCAGGCTCTTGTGGAGCGCGGAGATCAAGTTGTAGTGCGACTCCCCCGCCTTGTCCGACGTGACGACGCGGCGCTGAAGGGCGTCCATCGCCAGCTCACGCGTCAGCACACGCGGCGGCTTCATGCGCTCCAGTGCCGCACCCGCGTACTCGAGGGCGTTCAGCGCCACGCGCGCGTCGCCCTGGGCGATATCCGCGATCAGCTCCAGCACGCCGGCCTCGGGTTCGATGTTGGACGCGCCGAGGCCGCGCTCGGTGTCGGCGAGCGCACGCTGCAGAATGCCCACGACGTGCTCCGGTGTCAGCATGTTGAGCACGAACACGCGCGAGCGCGACAGCAACGGCCCGATGACCTCGAAACTCGGATTCTCCGTGGTCGCGCCGATGAACACGATCGTGCCGTCCTCGATGTGGGGCAGGAACGCGTCCTGCTGGGCGCGGTTGAAGCGGTGGATCTCGTCGACGAACAACAGCAGCGGGCGCGAATCCACCGTGCGCAGCTTCTTCGCATCCGCGATGACGCGCTTGACCTCCGCGATGCCAGACGTCACCGCGCTGAAGGGCATGAAGCGGTTCTTCACCCGGGAGGCGATCAGGCGCGCCAGCGTGGTCTTGCCGCACCCCGGCGGTCCCCACAGAATCATCGACTGGGTGATCTCGCCGGCCTCGAGACTGGTTCGCAGCAGCGTGCCGGGGCCGACGATCGACTCCTGTCCCACGAACTCGTCGAGCTCACGCGGGCGCATGCGGTCGGCGAGCGGCGCGGGCCGTCCGTGCCCGGAATCGGGCGGGTCGGGGGGAAGCAGATTGAAGGGTTCCGTCATGGTGCGCCTGCGCGGAGCGCCGGATCGGCGCGATCCGGTCCGCGTTACTTGTAGACCGGCTTGCGGTCGAATCGATGGTGGGCACGGATGTGCCGCACGGTGCCCGAACGGCTGCGCATCACCAGTGAATGCGTGACCGCCCCGCCGGGCACGAACTGGACGCCGGGCAGCACGTCGCTGGTCGTCACGCCCGTGGCGGCGAACATGGTGTTCTCCCCGCGCACGAAGTCACCCGCGCGCAGGACGCGGCTCCCGTCGTCGAGGCCCGCCTTCTTCAAGGCCGCGGATTCGATCCGGTCCCGCGCGTGGAACCGGGCCTGCATGTCGCCGCCGACGCACACCAGCGCGGCCGCGGCGAGCACGCCCTCGGCGCTTCCGCCGATTCCCATGACGACGTCGATTCCGCTCCCCGGGACGGTCGTGGCCAGCATCGCGGTCAGGTCGCCGTCCGAGATGAGCAGGATGCGCGCACCCGCCGAGCGCACATCCTCGATCAGCGCGGCGTGGCGCTCGCGATCCAGGATGCACACGGTCAGATCTTCGACGTAGCAGCGCTTGGCCGCGGCGATGTTGACGAGATTGTCGAGCGGGCTGGCGTCGATGTCGATGCTCCCCGCGGCGTCGGGGCCGACGGCGATCTTCGTCATGTAGGGAACGGGAGGAATCAAGAACGAATCGCGGCCGGAGACCGCGATGGTCGATATGGCGTAGGGCCTCCCCAGAGCCACGGACTCGATGGACTGAAGCGCATCGACCGCGATGTCGACCTCGGGCACATCGCCCGCCTTCTGCGCGCCGGCCCCCTGTGGCTGTTCCACGTCGCCGATCACGACGCGCCCGGACATCTTGACCGAGCTCATCACCACCGAGACCGCTTCGCGGGCGGCGTCATCCGCCGCATCCGGGTCTCCTTTACCCATCCAGCGCGCCGACGCCAGCGCCGCTGCCTCGGTCACGCGGACGAGTTCCAGCGCGAGGTTACGTTCCATCTGTCCGGGACGCTGATCGAAATCAGACACCGGCACTGTCGGTGCCGGATTGCGATGGCCCGTCGTCGCTCGAGGAAGTCTGCGGTGGTGCGATCATCTCGTTCAGCTCGCGGGCCATCTGGTACTGGTGAAACGCGAACACGAACGGAAACAGAGCGTAGGCGACTCCGAAGGTCAGGATGTAAACGACCACCGAGATGACGAGCGTGACGAAGAACCAGTTCCACTGCCCCAGGTAGATGTACCCCACGGGCCCCATCAGGAGCCACGAGAGCACGAACCCGAGGAACCCGGCGAGGCCCGGGCTCTTCGCTTCACGCTGCGGTTTCAACCGCGTCAGCTCGCTGCCTTCGAGGAGCACCGAAACGGAGCTTCGAAGGCGTCGACCACAGTGGACGCAGAGTTCAGCCTTCTCATCGACTTCACGTCCGCAATATTTGCAGTACATGGCTACCGCCCTCCGGTTGGTCGGGAATCATCGGGCACAATGCAGACTACGGCGGGCAAGAGTCGTTTGTTACCGTTCGTACGCGGAAAGATTCGCCCTGGCGGTGGCGTTGGCAGGGTCGATTTCGAGCGCCCGCCGCCACTGTTCCCGGGCCTCGGCCAGCATACCACTTTCCGCGAGGACCACGCCATAGTTATTGAGATACGACGGGTTGCGCGGCTCCAGGTCCACCGCCCGGCGCAGGCATTCGCGGGCGCGGGGCAGGTCGTGCTTGCCCCGCCAGGCCATCCCCAGTGCCGACAGCGCGTCGCTCACCGTCGGCGGAACGCGATCCACACGATCGGTCCGCGGGAGCACCTCTCCGGCCTCGATCTGCGACGAAAACGGCTCCAGCGCCGCGATCGCATCATCGTACCGCTCGAGGGATACGCTGGCAATGGCGAGGTAGACCGCGTAGCTCCAGTGCACGCCTTCCGTCTCGATCAGCTCCCGCCACTCCTGCCGCGCCTCCTCGAACCGTTGCGTGCGCATGGAGTTGAGCGCGAGATTGTACCGGTACTGTTCACGGTCCGAGCGGGCGACCGCGGCTTTGAAATGGCTCCGCGCCTCCTCGAAGCGTCCCAGCCGCTCGAGAACGAGAGCGTAGTTGTTGTGGAACGCGGCGTCATCGGCGCCGAGCACGCGCGCACGCTCGAAACTCTCGGCCGCCGCGGTGTCGTCCACTCCCGCCAGTCCCATCCCGACCGCCGCCGCATAGACCGGGCTGGACGGGTCACGATCCTGTGCGATGCGCCACTGAGACAGCGCCTGTTCTCCGCGTCCCAGCTCGTCGAGGGCGAGGCCGTAGTTGTAGTGCGTCAGCGCGTCCTCATCGCCGAACTTGACGGCCACCTCGAACTCGGTCAGCGCCCGGCCGGTCTTGCCGTTCTCCATGAGCAGCGTCCCCAGCTTGAGATGCGGCAGATAATCGTCATAATTCAACCGGATCGCCTGCGTGTAGTTCTTCACCGCCGCATCGAAATCGCCGCTTCCGCGGTAGGCGTCGCCGAGCATGACGAACACCTGGCTGTCTTTGGGGACCTCGCGCGCCAGGGCCTCGAGCGCTTCCGCCGCTTGTTTGAACTCGCCCGCCTCGATCTGAGCGGCGGCGCGGTGCTTGGAGGCGCTCAGCTGCGCCGCACGCGCGTCGGGTTCCGGTGCGGAGGACGCGCACGCGACGACGACCAGGACGAGCGTGAGGAGAGTGATACCGCGCATGCTGCGACGACTATATCGCGCCCGCACCGGCCGTCACAGGCCGAAACCGGGCGGAAATGACGCGGCCCGCCGTGGCAGATCGACGGCGGGCCGCGGGGGGACCAGCGAACCGGTGGTTACAAACCGAAGCGGATGCCCATGCGGAGCATCCGCGCGCGCACCTTCCCCAGACGGATATTCGCCCAGTGCGCCCGGGGAAGGAATCGAAGAACCGGAGGACGCCGGATTCCCATGCGCGACAGCTCGGCGGCCGGCGCGGGGTGCATGCGGTCCATCTTCCATGCGGCCAGGAACTCCCCGTAGGCCGCCTCGTTGTCGCCTTCCATGCGCAGGACCTTGCCCAGATTGACCCGGGTGACCGGGTCGCGGGGGCTCATCCGAGCCGCGCGCTCGCAGATCTTGCGCGCCGATTCGTAGTCTTCACTCTCCGCCGCGATGCAAAGGCCGTACAGGGAGAGATAGCCAGGGTGCTGCGGACATATCTGCAGCGCCATCTCCAACTGCTTGCGGGCGGCACCGGCCCGGTTACGGCTCACCAGTTCCTGTGCGCGGTTGAACAGGGCGTTGGACTCATGCGTACCGGACGGAGCCCTGGTGTCTTCAGCGGTCTCAACGATGCTCATAGTTTCGCTCCCGGGTTGGGGACGCGGACGTCGATTCAGGCGCAGGGTGCGACTTGCATGAATGAACTATTTCGCGCCGGAAAAGAGCCGCTTGCCGGGGGCAGCAAGACACGTACCGAGGGAAAACCGTACCTGTTCGCGGACTTCCCGCCTTTCGCGTGCCCGCTAGGGAACGAGGGCGTCTTGCATGCTGCGAGACGCCGAATCCTCGGCGTGGAAGAGCCCGACGAAGCGATCGCCGTCGACGACGGCGGCGAACGGGTTGTGCGATTCCCGCAGGTGGCGATACACGCGCCCCGCGTCGGTGGCGGCGTCGGCCACCGGAAAATCGGACCGCGCAATCGAGGCCAGCGAATCTCCCGAGCGACCGCCGCGGACGGCGCGGAGCAGGTCCTCGACCGCGACCACACCGGCCAGCGATCCCGACTCTTTCGCCAGCGCAAACGCGCGCCCCCGCCCCAGGTGCACGGCCGCCGCGCCCACCGCGTCGTTCCACGCGAGCACGGGGGCGCGGGAATCCGCCAGATCGCCCACCCGCCGACCGTCGATTCGCACGCGCGTGCGCACGACGCGCTCCTCGAGGGCTCCGGCCGTGAAGACGAAGAGCGCGATCAGTGCGAGCATGATGAAGGAAGGATTCATGAACGCCGCGGTCACGAATGCGACGGCAATCAACTGCCCGACCATGCGGGCCCGTCGCGTCGCGGTCAGATAGGGCAGGCGCAAGGCGAGAATCCCACGCAGAACGCGCCCGCCGTCCATGGGAAAAGCGGGGGTCAGGTTGAAGACGACAAGCGCTACATTCACCCACGCGAGATCGAGCAGGAAGTCAGCGCCGGGCGACGGCGCCAGCCCGAATGCCAGAACGGCGAACAGGATCCCGGCGATGACCAGGTTCACGGCCGGTCCCGCGACCGCCACCAGGATCTCCTGGGAGGGTCGTTCGGGAATGGATTCGGCCCGGGCGACACCGCCGATGGGAAACAGAAGAATGTCGCGAACGGCGATCCCGTAGTGCCGGACCACGAGGCTGTGCCCGAGCTCGTGCAGCACCACGCACGTGAACACGGCCAGAACCAGCAGGACGGCCAGCAACGCGTCGGCGGCCGAGCCGGTTCTCCACGCGGCGGCGGCGTAGATCACGAGGATCAGCGGAAACGTCGCGTGAACCCGTACGGGGATGCCGAAGCAGCGACCGATGCCGAGGGTGTACCGCATCTACGCTCCGCGCCGCCCCGGGGTGCTCCGGGGAGGCTCTTGCGTGCGTGTTCCGGGCGTGATAGAATAACTGGATACGCCCCTATTTCGTCTAGTTTCAGCGCTTTGCATATTCAACCGACACGCGGACCATCCCCCCGCGCGTGGATGACGACTATCAACTTTCTCAAGCGCATATTCCCCGTTCTCGTGGTCGCCCTGGCATGGACGGATGCCGGCGCTCTGGTGCACTTCGACTTCGAGCAGCCGATGTTCACCGAGCCTCCGCAGCCCGTCCTGGACCACTGTGTCGTCGAGCAGGACGGTGTGTATCACCTCTTCTACCTGCGTGGCGATCCCGCCGTCAACATCGGTCACGCCACGACCACCGACTTCGTGCACTGGGACCTGCAGCCTCCGGTGCTTACGACCGGCACGTGGGACAACAAAGCGCTGTGGGCGCCCTTCCTGTACCGGGGAAATCTCAACGTGTGGACCATGTTCTACACCGGCGTCAATACGTACAACTCCCAGCAGACGGGCGAGGCGATATCCACGGACCTGTTCAACTGGAACAAGCTTCCCGGGCCGAACTACCACCCCGATCCATCGTGGGCCGAGTGGGTCCCCGACGGCTTCGCGCACGGCCGTGATCCCCACGTCCTCGAATACAACGGTCGCTACTATCTGTTCGTGACGGCGAAGACCAATAACAACCAGGGAGCGGTGGCGTGTGCCGTGTCCGACGACCTTTACCACTGGCAGGACATCGGTCCCATCTACGTGCACAATTCATGGCACGTGCTGGAGTCCGTCTTCATCCTTCCGAGAAACGGCAAGTTCAGCATGTTCTTCACCGAAGAGACGGTGAACGGAACGTCGCAGATGGTATCCGATTCCCTGCTCTCCGGCTGGGACATCACGACGCGGCGCATCATCGACCCCGGCCACGCGCCGCAGATTACCCCCACACCCTGGGGCGACATGTTCTCACGCCACGCCGTCTACAACGATAACCACGGCAACTATCAGTACGTGCTCCGCTTTTCGCCGATCACCTGGCTCGGGGACGTCGCGGCCGTTCCCCGGCCGCTGCCGCTGCAGGCCGACTGGACGTTCGTGACGGGAGACGCCTTCTACTACCAGCCGACCTGGGGCAACAACCCGGCGGTGCGCAACGAGAATGTCGCCAAGACCTTCGTCGGCGACGGCTGGATCAACACCTACGAGTACTACACGGGACCCATGGGGTTCGGATCGCCCGGCGGCTTCTTCGGCGACGTCAGGGTCGGCGTCATCCGGTCCCACACGTTCACGATTCTGGGCAAATCGATGAGTCTTCTGGTGGGCGGCGGCGACTATCCGAACAGCTGCTACGTCGCGCTCGTCGATGCCAACACCGGCAACGTGCTCTTTCGCGAGACGGGGCGCAACAGCGACGAGATGGATCGCCGCTACTGGGATCTCCGTCGCGACTTCTCGCGCAACGTCTACATCGAGATCGCGGACCTGTCGACGGAGCCGTTCGGACACATCTGCGTGGATGACATCATCGAATCTCCGGACACGCTGGGACCCGACACCACGTCCACTTCTGCGCCGCCCCGCAATCCGCCCGGCCCCAGCAAGGGTCGGTACGACCGGGAGAACGAGCTTGCCCGGTCGCCGTCCGCGACGGACGGTTCATCGGCACCAACGGCGCCTGTGCTGCTCCCCAACGTACCCAATCCGTTCAACCCCTCGACGCGCGTCGTGTTCGAGATCCCGCACGCGGCCCGCGTCCGGATCGACGTCTATGACGCGCTCGGGGCCCACGTCCGCACGGTGGTGGACGCCACACGAGGCGCCGGCCGCCACGACGAGGTGTGGGACGGGCGGGATTCCCACGGCGGGCCGGTACCGTCGGGAGTGTATTTCTGCCGGCTTGCGGTCGACGGCGTCGTCATCGACACGCGAAAGATGGCGCTCCTCAAGTAGAGCGCAAACGGCGCAGCGGGCACCCTCCCGGACGCCGGCATTCTTGGCTTTACGCCGTCCCCCTTTCCCCATAGATTCTCGGCATGCGACGGATCCTCGCGGTGATTGCGGCCGGCGGATGTCTCCTGACACTGCTGGTGTCGCCCGTCCGCGCCATCGACGACGCCGCGTCCGGCGAGCGCATCGGCGTCCGGGTCGGTTACGTGGATACGTCCGACGGCCTCTACGCCGCCTACGGCGCGGGGTGGGACCTGACGCTTTACTTCACCGAGCGTGTGTATTCGAAAATGCTCCTCGACATCCGGCTCGGGGCGATCTACCTGGGCGACGCCAAGAACCCCGACCTGGACGACCAGCTCACCAACACCCCCGGCGTGGTCTCCGAGATGCGCATGCTCTATTTCAGCGTGGGGCCGATGGTCGGGATGACCGTTGGACAGAACTACTCGGGTTACCTCAGCGCGGGAATCGGCGTCTATTCCGTCAGCATGCTCTTCGCGTCGACGGTCCAGGCGTTCGATTACAGCGACCAGCACATCGGGTTCAACGGCGGAGTCGGGCTGTCCCGCCGCATCGCCACCAACTGGACGGTCGAGCTCAGCGGAACGGTTCACTACTTTCCCGTCGACACGAACAACACCGATCTGTACTGGGTGTTCACCGATCACGCCGACTCGCCGGTCATGCTCGGCGTGGCGCTGGGCGCGACGGTCGATCTCCGCTAGGGCGCACCCGTCGTGTCGGCCTCGGCCGCGATCTCCAGCTTGCGGACGATTTCCCGGGCCTGGGCGTCTCCCGGCTCCAGCTCGACGTAGCGCCGCATGGCGTCGAGAGCCGGGCGCGGGCGCTTCTGCGCGGCGTACGCCATGGCGAGGTTCTTGAATCCGTTGGCGTAGTCCGGAAAGCGTCGCGTGGTCTCCTGGAACGTGGCGACGGCCTCGTCCATCTTTCCCATTTCCGCATAGCTCGCACCCAGGTTGTTGTACGCCTTTTCGTACGTGGGAGCGACCTCGATGACCTTGCGGAACGCCTTCACCGCGTCCTCGTACTGGTGCATCTCCCGGAACGTGATGCCCATGTTGTTGTAGGCCTGCACCATTCGTGGATCGAAGCGGGCCGCGAGCCCGTACTCCTTGATGGCCTCCTCGCGGAGATTCACGCGGCGCAACGCCTGCGCGAGATCGTAGTGGACCGACGGCTGGGCCGGATCGATCTGGAGCGAGCGGTTGTAGTCTTCGATGGCCTTGAAATCGTTGCCGCACCCTTTGTAGATGATGGCCCGCTGCACGTAGCCCTCGCTGGCCCTGGGATAGATGGCGATGGCTTTGTCAATCTCGCGCACGGCCGCGGCGCACTTATTGAGCGTGCCGAGCCTCCGTCCGCGGCGCACCTGTTCCCGGAACTGAATCATGTTGGGGTCGATGACGAACAGCGCGGGATTACACGCGATGGCGAGCGCCGTCAGCGCCACCGCCGAGGCGGCGGCGGGCCGGAACCGGCGCGCGTAGTGCGGAAGGGTCACCAGCGCGTGACCGGCGAAGAGGCACAGTATCGGCGTCATCTGGCATCGGTAGCGCCCGGTGACGAAGAAGATGATGATCGACGCGGCGTACGCGAGCACGTAGCCGTACAGGAGGAAGCGGGGACGCCACGACTTCGCCGCAACCGCCATCCCGAACAAACCCAGCACCATGATCGGCCACAGATGCACGAAGAGAACGTGGAGCCACACGTAGTGCTCCTGCTCCACGTCGAAGCTCTCGATCTGCGGCACCTCGTACCCGTTGAAGAACAGGGCCGTCTTGAGACCGAGCAGGCCGAGTGCTCTCCCCGGGTCTTTGCGCACGTCGTCCAGCGTGCGCTCGATCCAGAACAGAGAGACGTCCGTGGGGGTCATCTGGCGCCCGGTGATGCGTTCCACGTACTCGCGCGTCGTGACGTCGTCGATCAGGTCGACGTCCCGGATGGGCAGGAACGTCCCGTTGGCTTCGCGCCCGTTTCCCACGTAGAGATTGACGCCGGCGTTGGAGGTCACAGGAACGAAATCGTGGGTCGCGATGTAGTTATGGATCGTCGCAGGAAGAATGACAATGACCAGCGCCCCGGCGAACGCGGCCATCCGCTTGCGTCCGGCGCGGCGCGGCCGCGTCCACAACAACCAGACGGCGACGACGGCGGCGAAGAGCAGGATACTGGCGCGCGCCAGCGCCGACAGCCCGAGCACGGCGCCGGCCGCCGCGCTCCGGCGCACCGACGGCGCGTCGCCCCCGCGGACCAGCACGTAGATCGCCGTGACGTTGAGGAGTGTGCCCAGCCACTCCATCAGGATCTGGGTCTCGTAGAAGGTCATGGCGCCGTACAGGGCGAGCAGCACGGCCCCCAGCAGCGCGGCCGAGGGACGGAACAGGCGCCGGCCGATCAGGAAGACCAGCGTCACGGTGAGGGCGCCCCCCGCGGCCTGGAGCAGCCGCACCACCATGAAGTCGCGGCCCAGCGTCGCGTAGATCAGGGCCAGGACGTACGGGTAGAGCGGCCCCATGAAGAACGCGTCGTGCTGGAGGATGTGGCCGTGTACGATGTCGCGCGCCATCTCGTCGTAGTAGCGCGAGTCCATGATGGGAACGCGAATGTTGAGCGCGTCGGCGCTCTGCCACACGTAGATGACCTTGAGGATGAGGGCGGCCACGAACAGGATCATGGGCCAGCGCCGGCCGTCCGCGAGCGCGCGGTCGAGTCGCGTCAGCCAGTCGTCGATTCGATCCAGAATCCGCGTCATGTCGACGGCAACGTAGTGCAGCGCCGGAACGCCTGCAAGGAAATCTCCTTGACCCGACTGCGAGGCACGCCTACGCTGGCCCCGCTCGCGCGGGCCGCAGGGCCCCGCAGCAACCACTTCCAGTCACCGATCCCCCTCAGCGCCGGAGACCAACGATGACGCTCCGAGACGAGCTGCTCCAACACCTGCTTTCGAATTCCTTCCGGACCGGCGAGTTCACCCTCGCGTCGGGCCGAAAGAGCAACTACTACATCAACGGGAAGATGACCACGCTGGACGCGCGCGGGGCGTACCTGGTGGCACGCACGTTCCTTGCCATGATCGCCGACGACGTTCCGCACGCGGTGGGCGGGCTCACGCTGGGCGCCGATCCCATCGTCGGGGCGATGCTCTCGCTCGCCGGTCTCGAGGACCTCCCGTTGCGCGGCTTCATCGTCCGCAAGCAGAGCAAGGACCACGGCACCAGGTCGCTGGTCGAAGGGACGCTCCACGAGGGCGACCGCGCGGTCATCGTCGAAGACGTCGTGACGACGGGCGGATCGTCGCTGCAGGCCATCGCCGCCGTCCGGGCGATGGGGTGCGAGGTCCGGCGGGTCGTCGCGGTCGTGGACCGCGAAGAGGGCGGAAAGGCGGCGCTCGAAGCGGAGGGCTGCCGTCTCGAAGCGATCTTCACCGCGAACGAGCTGCTGGCCGCGACGAAGTAGCGCCGGGGAAACCGGGGGGCCTCAGGAGATCAGGTGGGCGGTGCGTCCCAGCAACCGTCCGAGGATCAAGCCGGCGAGCGGGATCGCGTAGGCCAGCGTCAGGGCAAAGATGACCTCGCCTGCGACCGGCAGGCCCGCCGTCAGGGCGCGCACCAGCGCCACGACACCGGTGATCACGGCCAGAAGAAGCACCGTGTACACGTACTCGTGCTCCATGCGCGCGACCGATTTGACCAGCCGGCTCGGGTCGAGCGTCTTGGTCACGGGCCCGGAGAAGCCGCCGATCGACGCCATCGCGGCCGGCAGGTAGAGCAGCGCCGCCACCCAGGCGACCACGACGAAGATCGGACTGCCCGCGAGATAGCCCCAGATGGAAACGGAGTGGTTTCGCTCCAGGGCCCTCATGCCCCACGCCACACCGCCGATGAGCACACCCCACTGGAGCACCACGGCGGCCATCAACCCCGCCGGACGGAGCAGCTTCCCCATCGGGTCCTGCAAGGCCCGATTCCACTCGGGCGGCCGGCTGGAGCCGCGCGCCGTGTACTCCATGGCCTGAAACGCCCAGATGTAGGCGAGCACCACGGTAGCGATCCACCCGAAGGGAAGAAAGGAGAGCCCGGCGAACACGGCGGCGGGCACCAGGACGTAGAGCGGACCGCGTCCAAACGGCATCGCCGCGGCCCCGCCGAGGTCTTCCCAGGCTGGCGCGGGGCGCTGGAGATACCGGAACGACCGCTGTTCGCTTCGGGAGAAGCGGCGTTTGATTTCCTGCGCCGCGCGCACATGGTAGGGGTGCTGCTCGAGAACCCGCTGGAAATGCTCGCGTGCTTCGTCCTTGTTCCCCAGCTGGGCGGCGAGGCTTCCGGCGTCCAGCAGCGCCTCGAGCACGTCCTCCCCGACCGCGGCCCGGTCGAGGGCCGCCTGGTACTCCGCCTCGAGCCGCGTGCGCGCCTCGTCGTCCCCGGCCACCGCCGCACGGCCCCGCTGGCCCGCGACGGTCGCGAGGCGCGTTTCGGCGAGCGGCGCCCACCGGTCCTCATCGACCAGGAAAATGCGCGCCTTCGGAGACAGCTCGCCGGCGCGGCAGAGATCCTCGATCTCGTCCCACGTCCACTGCTCCTCGCGCGTGGAACCCTCTCTCAGTACGTAATATAGCGTGTCGGCCGACATCCTGGTCCCCCGGTCGGAACCAGAGCACACGGCGTGCCAGCGCGCCCCCTTTCGTAGGATGGGACGCCACAAAACGCCGAAGGGCCCGCCATGTGGCGAGCCCTTCCGCAGAGTTGATCGCGGGGAGATCGGATCAGTTGGCTGCGAGCTGACGGCGCCGCAGCACGGCAACGCCACCCAGCAGCATGAGGCCGGTGGCGAGAAGAATCCACGTCGACGGCTCGGGAGCCACCTGGATGCCGTTGTTGCCACCCAGATTCCCGCTGCCGCCGTGGAAGCGGTTCCAATCGTTGTCCCAGCGGTCCCGGGAATTCCGATCGTGCCTCCCGCCCCGGCGATGGTGACCGGAGCCGAGGTCGGTCACGGTGCCGCCGGTGATGCCGGGCGACACGTTCCCGCCGCTCGAGCCGAGCACGCCGTCCGCGGCGTGCGTGCCGCTCCCGACGTAGCTCACGGCCGACTTCCCGCCCGACGTGATCATGAAGCCGCCACTCGCGGTGCTCGGCACGCGGGCGCCGGAGAAGTTGCCGACGGCGGCGGTTCCGGTATCGACGCCGCGCAGCGCAGAATTGAGATCACTCTGAACCGAGGTCGCGTTGACGGGCGCGGCCCGTTCCGAGGGCTGCACGGCGCGGTACTGTCCCGACGCAGCGATGATCGACGCGGATGCCTGCGACGCCGCCAACACGAACGCCGCCAGAGCTGCACATACATATCGGGTCTTCATCGAGATACCTTTCCTGCCTTACTCACCAGATAACAACAAGCCTGGGTCCACCGGACGCATGCTAACAGTGCACGAGCGGTGCCGGTTTGTCTCTGTGGTCATAATTTTACCACGATCCGTAACCGCGTGTACAGCGCCATGTTAGCCGGCATACCGAGCCGCGCTATACCGTACTAGCTACGACATAGCGTCTCCATCTCGCCGGCGGGCCGCCCGACCCAATCGTTCCCCGTCGTCCCCGATCCGGTGGGTCAGTTTCCTCCGCCTCCCCGGGATTTCCGGGCCCGCGAGCCGGGGTTCCGGCGCCCGCTACATCTTCAGGCTCTTCAACTCGATGTTGAGACCCTGCGCCGGGCTCTCCTGCTTGACCATCCAGTGCGGCGAGTCCTTCTGGACGTACATGATCTGCTCGCCGTCGCCGCTCTTCACCTTGACCTTGTAGGTCGAGTAGGTCCCCGCCGGAACCGTCAGATCCTCCTCGCCGACCACGTCGATGGTCACGTTCTCGAGTTTCCCCGACTGGGCGTCCACGACCGGGAACTTGTACGACTTGCCCACGTCGAGCGGGAGCGTCGAGATCAGCACGTCGACCGCGCCCTTGAGGATGGTGCCGTCGACCAGCGTGACGCTGATGTCCTTCGGGCCGTCCTTGCCTCCTTCGGCGTGCCCGGTGGCCTTGCCGTCGGCGAAGGAGAGCTCGGCGGACATCTGCTGCGGGCCCGCCATCATCGAGAACTTGTAGGCCAGCGGCTCGAAGGCGGACCCGAATCTCATGTCCTCATTCATCGAGATCATGCCGGTTATCGAAGACGTCGACGCGAACGTGTCGCCCGTCTTCTCGAGCGACACGTTCATGTCGCCGAGGTTCATCTCCTGGTACTTGACCGCATACGTCGCCGACGTGTTCTTGAGCATCGATGTGTCGAAATCGAAGTCGATGCCCTGAACGGCGAGCTCGTCCATGGTCATGGTGTTGCCCTCGATGTCGTACAGCGCGACCGGGGCGATGGGCGCCACCTTTTCCTCGATCTGCTCGGCGTCGCCGACCAGCACGATGGCCAGCCGGTCCGGATGCAGATGTGCCTGCATCGCCGCCTGCACATCGGCCACCGTGACCTTCGCGATATCCTTTCGGTAGTTCTCCAGGTAACTCTTGTCGAGCCCGAGGAGCTTCACCTGAGCGACCTGGGTCGCGATCTGACCGGCCGTCTCGATGGTGGTCGGGAAGTTGCCCACCAGGTACGACTTCGCACTCTCCAGCTCCTCATCGCCCACCGGCTCGCTGACGATCCGGTCGAGCTGGGCGAGCATCTCGGTCAGGGCGCTGTCGCTGACTTCCGTGCGGCAGTTGGCGGTCGCGCGGAAGAACCCGACGTCCTTGCGCTTGGCCCACTGCGAATAGGCTCCGTAGGTCCACCCGTGCTTCTCACGCAGATCCATGAAGAGGCGCCCGCTCGCGCCGCCGCCCAGCACGCGGTTCGCGACCGCGACCGCCGGCCAGTCCGGATTCGTCGGCTTCATGCCGAGCTGCCCCACGTAGATGTTGGTCTGGACCGAACCGGGGCGGTGGTAGAGGGAGATGTTCTTCGCCGTGCGTGCCGGCGGCGCCGCGTACACGGGCTGGTCCGGGGACCCCGCTTTCCAGTCGCGGAAATACTTCTCGACGTGCTTCTTCACGTCCTTCGTCGAAACGTCGCCCACCACGAACATGATGGCATTGTTGGGCACGTAGTTCCGGGAATAGAAGCCCGTGATGTCGTCGCGCGTCACGTCTTCGACCGTTTCCGTGGTCGGGCGCACCGCGTAGGGATGCCTGCCGTAGACGACCTCGCAGAAGTGTCGGTCCGCCATCGCGTTCGGGTCCGACTTCTCGAACTCAATCGCGGTGATCGACCGCTTCCTCTCCTCCTGAAGCTCGTCTTCGGGGAACGTGGGGTTGAGGATGATGTCCGAGAGGTACTCGTAGGCGGTCGGGAGGTACTCGCTCAGAATGCTGATGTTGATGGTGGTGTCGTCCTCGTCGGTCCCGACGGAGACGGTGCCGCCCACCGACTCGATCCAGTCGGCGAGCTGCTTGGAGTCGCGCGTCTTCGTGCCCTTGTTGATGAGCGTGCCGGTGAAGGACGCCAGCGACGACTTCCCTTCCGGATCCAGCGTCGAACCGGCCTTGATCGCCAGCACGATAGACGCCACCGGCTGCTCGTGCTGCTCGACGACCACGATCTCCAGGCCGTTCTTGAGCTTCATCTCCTTGTAGGACGGAAACGACAGCTTCTTCATCGGCTCGGGTGCCGGCGGCGCCTCCTTGGCCGGCGCCGGAACCGCCGCAATGCCCGCCAGCAGGACGGCGAGCAACACACTGATCATTCGATTTGCTTTCATTCTCGTGTTCCTCCTCGTCGTTGCCGGTTTCATCAGCTGCTCTTCGGCGGCTGCGCGATGACCATCGTCCGGTTGTCGGGACGCAGGTACTGTCTGGCAACGCGCTGGATGTCTTTCGCCGTCACGGCCATGTACTTGTCGAGATCCGTATTGATCTCCGACAGATCGTCGTGGAACCAGGCGTAGTGCTGGAGCTGTTCCGCCTTGTTCATGCACGTCTGGCGGTTGGAGATGAAGTCCGACTTGAATTTGATCTTCGCCTTCTCCAGCTCGGCGTCCGAGATGCCCGTGCTGCGGATCTTCTCGATCTCCTCGTCCATGAGGCTCTCGCACTTATCGATGTCGACGCCCGCGTTGGACGCCACGATGACGCGGAACTGCCCGGGCCCCTTGCGCCCGTCGATGAAACCGAACACCGCGAACGCGGCCTCTTCGTCCTTCACCAGGCGCTGGTGCAGGCGGCTGGATTCGCCGTCCACGAGCAGCGTGTTGAGCAGCTGGAGTGCGGGCGTATCCGGGCTGGTATGGCCGGGAACGAGGTATGTGGCGAAGAGCGCGGGAACGTTGGCCTTGGGCGAGTCGACGACCTTGCGGCGCTCCCCCTTGTCGAAGGGCTCCTTCCACGTCGGGAATGTGCTCGGCTGGCCGGCCGGGATCTTGCCGAAGTACTCCTTCACCATCTCCATCGTCTTCGTGGGATCGATGTCGCCCACGACGACCAGAACCGCGTTGGCCGGGCAGTAGTAGCGGTCGAAGAACGCCTTCACGTCGGTGACCTTGGCGGCGTCCAGATCGTCCATGCTCCCGATGACGGTGTGATCGTAGGGCCAGCCGTCGTACCCCAGCGTATCCGACACGAGGAACGCTTCGCCGTAAGGCTGATTGTCGATGCCCTGGCGCCGCTCTTCCTTGACGGTCTCCCGCTGGTTCTCGAAGTTGTCCTCGGTGATGGCGAGGGACCGCATGCGGTCGGCCTCGAGCCACAGGCCCAGGTTGAGCCGGTTCGACGGAAGCGTCTCGAAATAGTTCGTGCGGTCCTCCGTCGTGGAACCGTTCATGCTGCCGCCCGCGTCGGCGACGTACTTCATGTGGTCGCCCTTGCCGACGTTTTCCGAGCCCTGGAACATCATGTGCTCGAAGAGATGCGCGAACCCGCTGCGCCCCTTCTCCTCGAAGGCACTTCCCACGTGGTACCACACGTTGACGGCAACCACCGGGACCGAATGATCCTCGGAGAGGATCACGCGGAGTCCGTTGTCCAGTTTGTGCTGTTCGTAAGTGATCTGACCGGCCTTTTCGTTCTTTCCGTAGCCGGTTGCGGCAAACGTCGCGGCGATGGCGACGCATGCGACGGCGCAGGCGATGCGCTTCATGCTGTGGTTACCTCCACGATCGGTAGGACATGAGTCTAATGGCCGCGACCCGTCGCGGCGACTGTGGGACTCGGGTGCGGGCGGATGAAGTCGATCCCGGTATACCCGAAAACGCCCCCCGCGTCAACCAGCCGGGGGGCGTCCCGGTTCGAGGGTGACTCCGAGGAACAAATACGCCAACGACCGCCGCCGGGTTTCCTCCCGAATGCGCTTTCCGCCGGGCGACATTGGCCCGTCGGATCTCGCAAACCGGTCGCGCGCGGACATTCTGCGATCCCCGGAGTCGGAGGCAGGCCATGCAACTAGCATAAATACAGTATGTTAAGCGATTGGGGCGGGTGCGGATGCGACCTTGAGGCGCACGTCCACCACGCGGCACCCGGCACGCTCGGTGGCGACGATGACGGGGTTCATGTCGAGTTCCACGATGCCTTCCACCTCGTCCACCATCTGCGCGAGACGCAGGATCATCTCCTCGACGAAGGCAATATCGACGGGGGGCTCGCCGCGCACCCCCTCGAGGAGCGGAAACGAGCGGATATCGCGGACCATGTCGTGCGCGTCGACATCTGTCACCGGGAGAACGCGGAACGCGACATCGCGCAGGATCTCCACGTAGCGTCCGCCCATTCCGAACATGAGCAGAGGCCCGAACTTCGGGTCCTGCGCCACGCCCAGAATGATTTCCTTGCTGGACTGCCCGTCCGCCATCTCCTGGATGAAAAACCCGCTCACGCGGTCGAGCACGCCGGCCTTTTTGAGCGAGGCTTCCATGCGGCGCCGGGCCCGGACGAGCGCGGCTTCGTCGGCGATTCCCAGGATCACGCCGCCGACGTCCGACTTGTGGACGATGGTCTCGCCCACCACCTTGAGCACCACGGGGTAGGAGAGCTCGCGCGCCGCCGTGGCGATGTCCCCGTCGACGGGGCAAACGACCTGCCGGCACAGCGGGAAGCCGTACGCCTTCAGCACGCCGTGCGCCTCGTCGGGGGCGAGATAGCCGCCACCGGCCCGGCGCCTGGCGTCGATGATAGCCGCCGCGCGCGCGCGATCCACCGAGAACGTCCGCTCCGACCCGACGGGACGCGCGCGCCACAGCCGGTAGTCGTTCATGTGCTCCGCCACCTTCACCGCGTCTTCGGGAAACCGGTAGATGGGCACCGTGTCCGGCAGCTCGAGGGGGATCCGCTCATAGTACGTCTCCTCGGCCATCAGCACCGAATACACGGGCCGGTTTCGCGCGCGCGCCACCCGGGTAACCCGTCGAATGACATCGACCGGCTGGATCATCAGGGGCGGCACGAAGATCGCGATCGCCATGTCCACGCCGGGATCCGCCAGCGCGAGATCGAGCACGCGCTCGTATTCGTCGGGGCCCGCGCTCGCGATCATGTCGACCGGGTTCTCCACACTCGCCTCCGCGGGAAG
>CAZCQM010000012.1:0-30132 GCA_964500785.1 uncultured bacterium | reverse complement strand
CTCGATCTCGGGACGATGTCGCAGACGTTGCAGAGCCGCGTGCAGGGCGTCGTCCCCACGCGGTACAAGGAGGCCGACCGGCAGATCGACGTCCGCATCCGCAACCAGGAGTCGGACCGCGCCTCGGTGGCGGACGTGCGTAACCTGGTCCTGCCCGGTCCCAACGGCGCCCCCATCCGGCTGACTTCCATCGCCGACGTCAAGGTGGACGAAGGCCCCGCCGAGATCCACCGCCTGCAGCAGCAGCGGGCCGCGGTGGTGAGCGCCAACCTCGACGGGCGGAGCCTGGGTGCGGTGGTCGGCGACATCCGGTCGCGGCTCGCGGCGGATCCGCCTCCGACGGGGATCTCCACCGAGATCGGGGGACAGAACGCGGAGATGCAGACGTCCTTCGCCAGCCTGCGCTTCGCCATTTTGCTCGCGATCTTCCTGGTCTACCTGGTGATGGCCGCGACCTTCGAGTCGTTCGTCCATCCCTTCATCGTGCTCTTCACGATCCCACTCGCCGTCGTCGGCGTCATCGCGGGTCTCCTCGCCACGCACACGGTGATCAGCGTGATGGTGCTCATCGGGGTCGTGCTTCTGGTCGGCATCGTCGTCAACAACGCCATCGTGTTGATCGACTGCATCAACCGCCTTCGCCGCACCGGCGTGGGCAAGGCCGAAGCGGTCGTGCGCGCGGGCCACATCCGCCTGCGCCCCATCCTGATGACGACGCTCACGACGGTGCTGGGCCTGATTCCGATGGCGATCGCCTGGGGTGAGGGTTCCGAGCTGCGAGCGCCTCTCGCCATCACGGTGCTGTTCGGACTCTCCATCAGCACGCTGCTGACGCTGGTCGTCATCCCGGCCGCGTACGTCGCCGTGCCGTCCCGTGTCACCGTCGAGACGGTGAATCCGAAAGAAGGTGCCGCATGACACTCCCGGAAATCGCCATCAAGCGACACGTCACCATGCTCATGCTGATCGTGAGCCTGGTGGTGCTGGGGACCGTCGCCCTGGTCCGCCTCCCGCTGGCGTTCATGCCCGACGTTGAGCGGCCGCTGTTGTTCATCCAGCTTCCGTACCAGAATGCGTCGCCGGCCCAGGTCGAGCGACTCGTGGTGCGCCCGGTCGAGGAGGCGCTGGGCTCGGTGAACGGGTTGCGCAACATGTGGTCGCACATCGACGATCAGGGCGGGACCATCGGTCTGGAGTTCGCCTGGTCGCAGAACATGAAGGTGGCGCGAACCGACGTGTGGGAGAAGATCGACCGCACGCGCAAGGATCTCCCGCGTGACATGGGCGACATCCAGGTGTCGAGCAACTGGGATGCGCGCGAATCGGAGACGCCGATCATCGAGGGGCGTTTGTCGTCGAAGCGCGACCTCAGCGAGAGCTACGACCTGCTCGAGCGGCGCATCGTCAAGCCGCTGGAGCGCATCCCCGGCGTAGCCAGCGTCCGCCTCGACGGCGTCAATCCGCGCGAGGTCCGGATCAATCTCAACGTAGCCAACCTGGAGTTGCACAAGCTCGACGTACGCGACGTAATCGACGTGCTCAACAGCTCCAATTTCGACCAGTCCCTGGGCAAGATCACCGACGGCGACTCGCGCTGGTCGCTGCGCGTGGTGGAGACGTTCAAGACCGTCGAGGAGATCGGGGATCTGCCCATCCGCGAGGACGGGCTGCGCCTGCGCGACATCGCGGACGTGCGTTACGAGCAACCGCCGCTGGAATACGGGCGTCATCTGGACGGCAACTTCGCCATCGGCGTCACCGTCACTCAGGAATCGAAGGCGAACACGGTGGAGGTCTGCGACGCCGTCGACAAACGGATCGCACAGATGAACAACGACCCCGAGCTGGAAGGCGTGAACTTCCTGACCTGGTTCAGCCAGGGTCATGAAATCAAGAAGACGCTGCGCGATCTCATGTTCACGGGCATCTTCGGCGCCATCCTGGCGGCACTCACCCTCTACGTCTTCCTGCGCCGCGTATCGACGACGCTGGTCTCCGTGGCCTGCATTCCGTTCTCGCTCATCGTGGCGTGCGGATTCATCTGGGCACGCGGGGGGTCGATGAACACGCTCGCACTCCTGGGGCTGATCGTGGCCATCGGCATGCTGGTGGACAATGCCGTGGTCGTGATCGAGAACATATTCCGTCACCAGGAGATGGGTGACGACACCCGGGCCGCGACGCGCAAGGGCGCGTCGGAAGTCGCCGTCGCCGTCACCGCGGCCACGTTGACGTCGGTGATCGTCTTTCTTCCGCTCATCTTCAACAAGCCCAGCGAGATGAACATCTACCTCAAGGAGCTCGGCATCAGCGTCTGCATCGTCATCCTCGCGTCGCTGTTCATCAGCCAGACGCTGATCCCGCTGGCGACTTCGTGGTTCATCCGCTCGCGTCCGAAGCCGAAATCGGCGACGATGATCCGGACCGAGGCCATTTACGAGAGGGTGCTGAAGTTCAACCTCCGGCATCGCTGGGTGGCTCCCGTCGTTCTCGTCGCGGCGCTCGCGTCGGCGTACATCCCGTTCACGAAGGTGGACAAGAATTTCGACACCAGCGAAACCGAGCTGTTCGTGCAGGTGAATTACAAATTCAGCGAGAACCTCAGTCTCAACCGCAAGGAAGAGTTCGTCGACAAGCTGGAAAAGGCGCTGGATCCGCATCGCGACGAGCTCATGGCGCGCTCGATCTACAGCTTCTGGAGCGATCGCTGGACCATGACGCGCGTCTATCTCAAGGAAGGCGAGGCCAACGAAGACAACATCGCCCTGGTCCGCAAGCGGCTCAAGGCGATCCTGCCCGAGATCCCGGGCACGAAGTTCGAGGTCATGGAGAACAACCAGTTCTGGCGCCCGGACCGCGGCAAGCGTATCGCGCTCCAGATCGTCGGCGAGGACTCCGATGTGCTGGCCGACATCGCCGACGAGGCCAAGGCGCTCCTCGGCGACATTCCGGGCCTCGAGGATCCGTACGCCGGCGGCTGGGGCGGCGACCGGGAGGCCAACGAGGAGATCCACGTCGAGCTCGACCGCGAGATGGCGGCCAAGATGGGCGTCTCGCCGATGCAGCCGGCGCAGGTGGTCGGGCTCACCTTCCGCGGGCAGCGCCTGCAGCGCTTCCGCACGCCCGACGGTGAGCGCGAGATGCGCGTCACCCTGGACGAGAAGGAAACCGAGTCGGTGGCCCAGCTCCGCAATCTTCCCATCTGGACTCAGGAGGGCGACAAGATTCCCCTGGCGTCGCTCGCCTCGTTCGAGCAGAAAGAGGGGCCGACCGACATCAACCGCGACAACCGCCTGACGAGCCTGTGGGTGGGCGCGCGTTTCGAGGACGGGACCCGGGAGGAGTACGTCCCGCTGGTCACCGCGGCCATGAACAGCCTGCAGCTGCCATACGGATACTCGTGGACCTTCGGGCGGTGGGAGCAGCGCCGCAAGGAGAAGACGCAGGAGTTCCTCACCAATCTGCTGCTCGCGCTGCTGCTGATCTTCGCCGTGATGGCGTCGATATTCGAATCCGTCCGCCAGGCCTTCACGCTCCTGCTGTCGTTGCCGTTCGCCCTGGCGGGGGCGTTCTGGACGCTCTACGCCACGGGGACGGATTTCGACCAACCGGCGGCGGTCGGGTTGCTGTTGCTGATCGGTACGGTCGTGAACAACGGCATCGTCATGCTCGCGCACGTGAACCACTATCGCGGCCAGGGCATGACCCGTTACGACGCCATGTTGCAGGGCTGCCGCGAGCGATTGCGACCCGTCATGATGACCGCGCTCACCACGCTGATATCGCTGGTTCCCATGGTGATCCAGAAGCCGTCGCTGGGCGGTGTCTATTATTACTCCATGGCCCTCGTCATCATGGGCGGTCTGCTGCTGTCCACGTTCCTGACCCTGGTTCTGCTGCCGACGACCACTACCCTCGTCGAGGACGGCACCAACTGGCTGGGTCGCCTGGTGCTTCGACTCGGCATCCTGCTCCGCATCCGGCGGAAACAGGAGGCGCTGGCGGATTGACCGGCCGGCCATCCCGGGCGGTCGATGGAGCGTCCGGCGCCGGTTCCTGAACCTCCGGCGCCGGGCGCTTTTTGACCGGAGTGCGGCCGCTCTGCTAACGTGCCGTTCCCATGTCCCGTTCACGTGTCTGGATCCGCGACGTCCTGGATGCCCTCCGCGGCACCGAGCAGGACTACACCCTGGGGAGCATCCGCCGGGCGATCGCCCTGCTCGCCATTCCGATGATCCTGGAGATGGCGATGGAGTCCGTCTTCGCCGTGGTCGACGTGTTCTTCGTCGCGGCACTGGGGGCTTCCGCCGTCGCCACGGTCGGCATCACCGAGTCGATCATGACGCTCGTGTACGCACTCGGCCTCGGCCTCTCATTCGGCACGACCGCCATGGTCGCGCGCCGAATCGGCGAGAAGGAGCCGGCGGAGGCCGCGGAGACAGCCACGCAGGCGATCCTCGTCGCCATCGCCGCGTCGATCCCGGTCGCGATGGTGGGGCTCTTCTTCGCCCGCGACGTCCTGGCCGTGATGGGTGCGGACGGGTGGAGTCTCGAGCACGGGTACCGGTACACCGTGTGGATGCTGGGCGGCAACGTGGTGGTCATGGTGATCTTCGTCGCCAACGCCGTCTTCCGGGGCGCCGGCGACGCGGCCATGGCCATGCGCGTGCTCTGGGTTTCCAACGGCATCAACGTCTTCCTCGATCCGGCGTTGATCCGCGGATGGGGTCCCTTCCCGGAGATGGGAATCGAAGGGGCGGCCGTCGCCACCAACATCGGGCGCGCCGTCGGCGTGGCGATGCAGGTCGTTGTTCTGCTGCGCGGCGCCAAGCACATTCGGGTGGCGGCGTCACGGATCCGCATCCGCGCCGCCGTCATGTGGCGGCTCGTGCGCGTGTCGCTGGGCGGCATCGGCCAGCTCGTCATCGCGATGTCCAGCTGGATCGGCCTGGTGCGTATCGTGGCCTACTTCGGGAGCGATGTCCTGGCCGGGTACACCATCGCGGCCCGGATCATCATGTTCACCTTGCTGCCCTCCTGGGGACTCAGCAACGCGGCGTCCACGCTCGTCGGACAGAACCTGGGCGCCGGGAAACCCGATCGGGCGGAACGCTCGGTGTGGATCACGGCGTGGGTGAACATGGTATTGCTCGCGATCGTCGGCGTCTGCTACGTCGCCTTCGATCACACCCTCGTCCGCATCTTCACCCGGGAGCCGGACGTGATCGCCGCGGGCGCGCAATGTCTGCGCACCGTCTCCTACGGGTATCTGTTCTATGCGTGGGGCATGGTGATGATCCAGGCGTTCAACGGGGCCGGAGACACCGTCACCCCCACGGCGATCAACCTGTTCTGCTACTGGCTCTTCGAGATTCCGCTCGCATACGTGCTCGCGCTCCACACGCCGCTCGGGTCCGCCGGCGTGTACTGGGCCATCGTGATCGCGGAGTCCATCGCCGGCGTCGTCGCCGTCGTATGGTTCCGGCGCGGAACGTGGAAGCTCAAGCAGGTTTGACGGAAGCGGTGTCATTCCCGGTTGAGGAGGATGCCGGGCCTCAGGCATGATGGAGCCGGCGTGGCGATCGGAGGAGTCAGTGAGCGACGGCAAACTCGGGTTCAACAGCGCGTGGTCGATGGCCGTCGGCGGCATGATCGGCGGCGGCATCTTTTCCACGCTCGGCGTGGTGATCAAGATCGCCGGGGCGTGGGCATGGTTCAGTTTCGTCATGGCCGGCGCCATCGCCCTCATCTCCGGCTACAGCTACGTCCGGCTCGCCGTGCACTACCGCAAGGGCGGGGGCGCGTTCACATTTCTGCGCGAGATCCGGGCCACGAGCCTCGCCGGGAGTCTCTCCTGGGTGCTGATCGTCGGCTACGTCCTGACCAACTCCGTCTACGCCTTCACGTTCGGCCAGTACCTGGGCAACGTCGCGGGCCTGGGACCGTGGTTCCCGCGGGTGGCCGGCGTCGCGGTCATCGCGGCGTTTACGGCGGTCAATCTGCGAGGGGTGGGGGAGGCGGGTGGCGTGGAGGTGGTGCTGGTGTGGTTCAAGATGTTCGTGCTCGTCGGTCTGGCGGCGTACGGAATCGGGCGCTGGCAGCCGGAGATGTTGTCCCGCGGCGTTCCATCGACGGGGATCGCCAGCGCCTGCTTCGGGGCGGCATCTGTGTTCATGGCATACGAGGGATTCCAGATGCTCACCTATGACTACGATGACATCCGCAACCCGTCGCGGACACTCCCGCGCGCCGTTTTCGCCGCGGTGGTGGCGGTCATCATCACGTACGTCATCGTTACGCTCGGAACCGGCATGCTGATCGGCGCGGACCGGATCGTGGCCAACGAGGAAGTAGCCCTGGCGATCGCCGGCCGGCAGGCGCTCGGCGTGGCCGGGTTGGTGCTGGTGACCATCGCCGCCGCTTTTTCGACCGGCTCGGCGATCAACTCCACGCTGTTCGCCACGGCAAGGCTCGCGCACGACGTGGCCAAGGACGGCGAGCTCCCCGCGTGGATCGATCACCGAAATCGGAGCGGCATTCCCGACCACGCCCTGATCGGGCTCGGCACCTCCGCCGCACTCCTCTCCGCCGTCGGGACCCTGACCATCCTGGTGGAGGCGGCGAGCCTGGCGTTCCTGTTCACGTTCACCGTCGTCAATGCACTCGCCTTCCGCGAACGAGCCGGCGTCCGTTTCGTTACCGGGGCGGGGACGATCGGCGGTGCAGCGGCCGCGGCGACCCTCGTCGTCCGGCTGGTGCAGACGGACCCGCTCGCCCTCGCATTTCTCGCCGGACTCGTCGCTGTCGCCGTGTTCGTGCGTCCCCTGCTGCTGCGTCACGTCCGGGTCGAGGGGCGCTGAGCGGGACCCCGGGCGGCGTCATGTCGAGGTTGTTGTGCGGCCGCCCGGGGTATGCGAGAATACGCCCTCGGGAGGATACACATCATGTCTGAGAAGATCGGAAAACTGGACGTCGGCGGGTTGGCCGGGCCCGTGTGGCTGATCGGCTGGCTCTTCACGGTGGGCTACGTCCACCTGACCCTTTCGCGTGCTGTTCTCGCGCTCGTTCTCTGGCCGTACTATCTCGGGTCGGCCCTCGGCCGCTGACGCGACGCGATGAGCGCCGGGGCCGATGTCTCGTCCGGCGTTCCAACCCGTCCGGAATGAAAATGACAGTCGATCCCTGAATCGCCGTTTCCGTTGGCCTTCTCCGCGCCGCCACCGAACCCGCCGCGACACCGCCGGAGGCAGGACACGAGAAAACTCGAGAAGGAGGATGCAATGGTTACGATCGCGTCGTTGTGGCTCCCTATCCTGCTGTCCGCCGTCATCGTGTTTGTCGCCAGTGCGATCATGCACATGGTGCTCCCGTTCCACCGCTCCGATTTCCGGCGGGTGCCGGCCGAGAACGAGGTCATGGACGCGCTTCGTCGCTTCGAGATCCCGCCCGGCGACTACATGATGCCGCGTCCCGGAAGCCCCGCCGACATGAAGTCACCCGAGTTCCTGGACAAGATGAACAGGGGCCCGGTGGCGGTGATGACCGTGATACCGGGCGGGCCACCGACGATGGGCAGGAACCTCGCGCAGTGGTTCGTCTTCTGCGTGGTCGTGAGCGTGATCGCGGCCTACGTCGCCGGCCGCGCCGTCACGCCGGGGGCGTCGTACCTGGAGGTGTTCCGGTTCGCGGGGTGCACGGCGTTCGTCGCCTACTCGGTCGCCCTGTGGCAGGACAGCATCTGGTACCGGCGGGCCTGGGTGACGACCATCAAGTCCAACGTCGACGGCCTCGTCTACGGGCTCCTCACCGCGGGGGTCTTCGGGTGGCTGTGGCCGCGCTAGGGCGCCGGATCGGCGGCATTCGAGCCGCAACAAGGAGGAGAGAATGAAGTTCGGTATTCTGGGGTCCGGGGGCGTCGGAACGACGCTCGCCGGCGGGTTCATCAAGCACGGTCACGAGGTGATGATCGGCACGCGCAACCCGGCGAATCTCGCCGACTGGAAGGCGAAACACGCTGCGGCCCGCATCGGTTCCGTGGCGGATGCGGCGGCGTTCGGCGAGACGATCGTCCTGGCGGTGAAGGGAAGTGCGGCGTCCGACGTACTGCGCGCCGCGGGGGCGGCCTCGCTGTCCGGAAAGACGATCATCGATACGACCAATCCGATCTCGGATGCACCGCCCCGCAACGGGGTGCTCGGCTATTTCACGAGTCTCGACGAGTCGCTGATGGAACGCCTGCAGCGCGAGTACCCCGATGCGCACTTCGTCAAGGCGTTCAGCTCCGTCGGCCAGGCGCTGATGGTGAACCCGAAGCTGGCGGGCGGTCCGCCCACCATGTTCATCTGCGGCAACGACGAGAACGCCCGGCGGGCGGTGCGGGGCATCCTCGATCAGTTCGGCTGGGAGACGGAGGATCTGGGTGCGGCGGAGGCGGCGCGCGCCATCGAGCCGCTCGCCATTCTGTGGTGCATTCCCGGCTTCCTCGACAACGACTGGGCGCACGCGTTCAAAGTGCTGCGCTAGCGTCGGCGGCTTGGCGGCTTCGTTTCAGAAGTTCGACGCGTTCGCCGAGGCCGCGTTGCGGATGTTTCCGGTCCCGAAGCTCCGCGAGCGCGCGCAGTCCCGGGGCGAGGAAGTCGCGAACGGCGTCAGTCACGGCTTCGGTCTCGCCGTGTCGGTCGCGGCGGGGGCGTTCCTCGTTGCATCCGCCCTGCGAACCGGGGACCCCGCGCGTATCGTCGGGTGCTCGGTCTACGCCGCGACCCTCGTCCTCATGTATGCGAGCTCGACGCTCTACCACGCACTGCCCCGGGGACGGGCGAAGTACGTCCTGCGCATCTGCGATCACTCGGCGATCTTCCTCCTCATCGCCGGTACGTATACGCCGTTCACGCTCGGTGTGCTCCGCGGGCCCTGGGGATGGACCCTCCTCGCGGCGACGTGGAGCTTCGCCATCGCCGGCGTCATCCTGACGACCCTCAGTCGGGTCCGCTATCCGACGCTGTCGACGATCATCTATCTGGCGATGGGATGGCTCATCGTCATCGCCGTCGGGCCGCTGTGGGAGCGCATGGCGCCGTGGGGCCTGTTCTGGATCGGCGCGGGGGGATTCGCCTACACGGCGGGCATACCGTTCTTCGCGGCGAAGGAACTCCGCTACGGCCATCTCGTCTGGCACGTGCTCGTGGTCATCGGAAGCGCATGCCACTACATCGCGGTGCTGCTCTACTCGAGATGACGAAGCGCCCGCAACGCAAACGCCCCCGCGGGTCGGTCCCGCGAGGGCGTCTTGCGTGGCGTTCAGGCGTTGAACGTCAGGGTGATGCCTGGGTTCTGCAGTGGGCACCCCAGCGGCCGCGGAAGAACCCGCCCGCCGCGTCGTCATTTCCGGTGCTCCACACGCCGTGGAGTCCGCCCGCCACGCGCAGCTGGCGTGAGTACCAGACTCCTTCGAACCATCCGTCTGCCTCCCGGGTGCTGACCGCGGGGAGCGCGCCGTAGCGTCCCTTGAGGAGCCCCTGGAAGGCGCCGCCTTCGGTGATCCACTTGCCGAAGAACACGTGGTTGCCGCGCCCGTTCACACCGTAGATCCCGCGCAGGTAGCCCATGTGCACGCCGTTCTCGCTGATCCACTTGCCGCGGAAGCGGCCCGCGATGCGCGCGTCGCCGTCGACGGGCTTCCACTGCCCCGCCAGGAAACCGCCCCGGCAGTCGCCGGGCATGACCACGAGGGTGTTGAACGCGACGGCGTTGCCGGCGTCGTCCACCGGGATGACCTTGTGCAGGTCGGCCAGCTCGTCCTGGGTGAACGTCACCGTAAGGGGTCCGGTCTTGAAGGTCACGGAGACCGGCAGCGTGCACAGGCTGTCGACGGTCGCACCGGTGGTCACCGAGTCGCACCGCATGGGAAGCAGCGAGACCAGGACGCCGTCGAAGTGCGGCTGCGTGTACGACACCCACTCCACGCACGAACGCGACGTCCGCGGGAGCAGGTGATCCTGCGGATCGAAGCGGATGGTGCGGTTGACCACGACGACGGCGTTGTCGGCGCACAACCCGCCCGTCCAGTCGGTGGTGAAGTTAATGAGAGAATCCGCGCGCAGGTTACCCCAGGTGATCATGAGGAAGCGGCGCGGGTGACGCCGGTCGAAGATCGTGCGCGGGTCGGCCGCCATCGGGTCGTCGACTTCGACGTCGCTGCCCGGACCGTAGTCTGCGGCGAGCATGGCGTCGCCGAACGCCGGCGACTCGTCGGCGGTATTGAATCCGCCGAATTCGTCGTCGAGGTTCACCGTCTGCGTCCGGCTCGATATGTCGTTGGCCGCGTCGGTGCCGGCCGTGTTCTCACAGCCGCTGACCGCCCATACCACCAGGGCGGAAGCGATCAGCAGGTTGAGTCCTTGTCGCGTGCGATTCATAGCGCCACTCCTTCTTTCTTCTGGATCTTCGGCCCGAAGTGCCGACCGCCCAGGCCGGGGCGTGTTCAAAGCGTGTTTCGGGCGACCGCGCGAGCGGCGCACCCGGGGATCGACAGGGCAACGCGTGTGCCGGGGGTGGTGCAGGGGTGGAGCCGAGGCTATATCATATTGTAAAATAATAAGTTGTCTGGATTTCTGCCGGCCGCAACGCCCGCCGTGGGGCGCCGGGCGGTGTCCCTCAGGGTTCACATGGCCGGGACGGGTGCACCCGGTCGGACACCGCGGCGCGCGCCTAGCGGGGCTCGCTCCGCCACGGCGGGTCCTTGGCGCACCGGAATCCGACGTAGACCCAGTGCATGTCCTGGCTGGTGCTCTCCCGGTTCGCGCAGCGAAGGTACTTGGGGAACGTGTTCCAGGATCCGCCCCGGTAGACGCGGCGGTCTTTGCGGAAGAGCTCGTTCCGGTCCGGGACCCCTTCGGGGAGGACGTCGCCGGGGCCGCGCGGGTAGGCGACATACCAGCCGGCGACCCACTCGGCGGCGTTTCCCGCCATGTCGTAGCAGCCGTACGGGCTGACGCCGGTCGGGTAGCTCATGATCGGCGCCAGGCGGTCGCCGTTGTTGGCGCGGGTACGGTCGAACCCCTCGCCCCACGGATAAGAGCGCCCGTCGGTGCCGCGGGCCGCCTTCTCCCATTCCGCTTCGGTCGGCAGGCGCTTCTCCATGAAGTTCGCGTACGCGGAGGCCTCGCTCCACGTGACGGAGATGACCGGGAAGCCGTCCTCACCGATCCCGTAGCGCCCGTCGATCCATCGCGACGGCGGCTTCGCGTGCGTGGCGTCGACGTAGACCTTGTACTCGGCGTTCGTGACCTCGTGGACGTCCATGTAGAAATCGTCCACCCAGACGCGCCGCTGGGGAAACTCATCGACGTCGGCCCACTTGAGCACGTCTTCCGCACTACTCCCCATGATGAACTCGCCGGCCGGGACGAACACCATGCCCTGGACCGCCGGAATCGGCTCCGGGCGCATGGGCTCCGGGCGCGCGGCATCCGCCGGCCCACCCCCCGCCGGGTGTTGCGGCCCGGCCAGGGCGAGGACAGCGGCGCACAGGGCGGGGAACGAAAGCAGAATGAGAACCGGTCGCATAGGAGAAGGGACGGTGGCCGATATCCTCCGGCAGGGTGAGGTGGCCCGACCGCGTCAATCTACGTCGGGCCGCAACAGCGAGTAAACCCTAAATTTCTTCTGATGTTATGGAGTCGGAAACCGGCCCCGGCTTCCGCCGGCCAATGAGGTGCGGGCTCCCGTTTCCGGGAGCCCGCGATATGAACTTCGATAAAAGGGTCGGAAGGCAACGCGCCTCTCGGCGCGCCGCCTTCCTCTGGTGGGGACTGAAGAAGGCGCGGAACCGTGGGTTTGGACTAGGGTCGTCGCGCCGTTTCCTCTTCCTGCTCTGCTTTGCGGATCAATTCGGTGAAGCCGATTCCGCCCGCCTCAACCCATTGGTATCCGAACGGTTGCCGCATGTGCTTCCGACGGGACCGGCTTCACCCGAGAATATAGATCGGGCCTTGATATTCGTAAAATAGAAAATATATATTGTATCTATCCATAAAAGTTATGGCAGCAATCAATCTCAATCACCTCTATTACTTCTACGAAGTGGCGCGCCACGGGACCTTCACCGCCGCCGCGCGCGCCCTCCACGTGTCTCAGTCCGCGCTCAGCGTCCAGATCCAGGCGCTGGAGACGGCCCTCGGAGGCTCTCTGTTCGACCGCCGGCGCGGGGGCGTGAGCCTGACCGAAGCGGGGCAGCGGGCGTTCGAGACCGCTGAGCGCGTCTTCACCGACGTCGACCACCTGGTGGCCGACCTGCAGCAGACCGACCGACTCGTGTCGGGCGCGGTGAGCCTGGGCACCGTCGACAGCATCGGACTGTTCGTGCTTCCCGCCGTGCTCACGGCGTTCCGCGAGCGTTTTCCCGACGTCGGGGTCCGCGTCGATTTCCGGGGATCGGACGGCGTCATCGACCATCTGTTGCGGGGCAAGACCGACCTCGCCATCGTTCCCTGGGAACGGTCGTACCCGGGGCTCGCCGCCACGCCCCTCACGCGCCAGAAGATGTTCCTCGTGGCCCCCGCGGACCATCCCCTGTCCCGCCGGGAGCGCGTCTCGCCCCGCGATCTCGAGAGCTACCCCTTCGTCGGCTACCACGAGGGCATGCATACCCGCGCCATGACGGACGCGTTGTTCAAGCGCATGTCGCTCAAGATCGAGTACGCCGTCGAGTCGGCGAATGCGGCGACGATCAAGGAGATGGTCCTGGCGGGGATGGGCATCGCCTTCGTCCCCGAGCCGGCGGTGGCCGCCGAGATCCGGCGCCGCCAGCTGGCCCGGATCGATCTTCCCACGCTGGTCATGAGCCAGGAGGTCACCCTCTACGTGCGCCAGAACCGTACGCTGTCCCGCAGCGTGTCGGGCTTCGTGGAGTTCGTGCGCGAGTACTTCGACACCGGTCGCCGCGTGGCCGAGAAGCGCCGCCGCTAGGGAGGGGCGCTCCTCCCCCGATGACAGGACCCGCGCGGCCCCACGGAAAAGGCTGCACGGGCGCGCGATTGGGCTATAATGCCGTCCATGCGGATTCTCCACACCGCCGACGTCCACCTGCGCAACGCATCCGACGAGCGCTGGAACGCCCTCGGGGCGGTTCTCGACGCGGCGTCGGCGCGCGGGGCGAACGCGCTCGTCATCGCCGGCGACCTCTTCGACCGCGACGTCGACGCGCCCGCGCTCAAGGCCGATCTGCGCCGGCGCTTCGAGCGCTTCGACGGCACGGTGGTGCTCCTGCCCGGGAATCACGACGCGCGCGGTATCCGCCCCGGTGACTACTTCGGCCACAACGTTCGCGTTCTCGCCGGGGACGACGTCGTGGCGGACGTGGACGGTGTGCGCTTCGTGGGCCTGCCGTTCGAGGATATCGGCATCGACCAGACGCTCACACGCCTGCGCGCGGCGACGGCGCACCGCGGCGCCGGTGCCAACGTTCTCGTGTACCACGGCGAGCTGCTTGACCTCACCCCGGGAGGCGGTGCGTTCGGCGACGAGGACGATCGCGAGTACATGCCCGCGCGCCTCGGCGACCTCGCGGATCTCGGGTTCGACTACGTGCTTGCCGGCCATTTTCATCGCGTTCACGCCATCCACCCGATTGGCGACGGGTACTTCGTGTACTCCGGATCGCCCGTGTCGATCACGCGGCGCGAAACGGGGCGACGCCATGTGACCGACATCGAGGTCGGCGCGGCGCCCGCCGCCGTGCCGCTCGACACGCCGCACTTTGACGCGATCGAAGTGCGACTGTCGCCCTCGGACGACGAATACCCGGTGACGCGCGTCGAACAGGCGCTGTCGGGCCTGCACCCCGCCGCGCGTGCACTGGTGGAGATCCGCGGGTTCGTGGACCTCGACAGGTGGGGGATGAAGGAAGTCGAGTTCCACGCCCGGCTCAAGGAAGTGCGTGCACGCTTCAACGTGGAGGCGTTCGATGCCGACGCCTGCCGCGACGTGGGGGCCATCCTCGCCGGGGATCTGCTCCGGCGCTTCGACGCGCGCCTCGACCTCACCGCGCTCGGCGCCGGTGACCGCGCGCTCGTGCGCGAGATGGTCATTCGCGCGATGATGGAGGTGCCCGATGCACATTAGGCGGCTGGCCGTGCATCGCTACGGGCCCCTCGAGCCCTTCGACGAGACGCTCTTTGCGTTCACTGTGATCCACGGGCCCAACGAGAAGGGAAAGACCCTCCTGATCGACGCCCTGGTCCGCATGCTGTTCAAGGGCGACCTCAAGCGCGGCCAGTACCGGCTCTTCGGCAACCTCTCGCGTGTGGACGAACGCCCCGAAGGGTTCGTCGTCGTCGCTACCCACGCCGACGAGGTCAAGCTCGGGGCGGAGGACACCCTGGCCAGCGTCTCGCCGATCGCGATCACGCCGGAAGATTTCCGCAACGTGTTTCTGATCCGCGACAGCGACCTGGCCCTCAAGAACGAGGAGGCGTACTACAGCCGCGTCAGCGAGCGGTTGTGCGGTACGCGTTCGGGCACGATCGATCGATTGAAGGACGCTCTCAAACGCATCGGCCGTCTGCGCAGTGCCACACCCGACAGCGTGTTGACCATCCGCAAGGACAAGGACCAGAAACGGGTGGGGGAACAGCTCGTTGCGGCCGAGCGCCTGCTGGATACGATGATCGCGCTGCGCGAATCGCTGGAGAAGAGCGGGTTCGATGCGGCGTACCGCCGGGTGGCGGATCTCGCCGACGAGCGGGCGCACCTGGAGCAGGAGGCCCGCCAGCGCCGGGATGCCGACGACCGCGCCCGGTTGTCGAAAGCCGGCGACGCGGTGCGCGACGTGCGTGCGCGCGAGGCCACGCTCACCTCGCTGGCGCCGGCGGACGATGCGCGCGTCGACGCGTGGCGCGCGATCGTCGCCGAACGCGGCGTGATCGACCGGGATCTCGCCGATCTGTCGTCGCGGCTGGCGGACGTGACCGCGGCCCGGGACCAGGCGAACGCGGCCTGGGAGGCGGCCCGCACGAAGGCCGCCGACGCCGACGGGCGCCGCGCGCGCGTACGCGCCGACCTGCAGCCTCCGCTGGAGGCGTGGATCCGCGACCGGCGTACGCGCGATCACGCCGACCGCGGCGCGCGGGCCGTTCTCGCGGCGATGGTCGTCTCCATCGCTCTCGGCGTGGCCGCCTCGGTGGCCACGGTGCTCACGCGCTCGCCGTTCGCGGTGGGCGCGGTCGTGGCGTTCGCGATGGTGGCGGCCGGCTGCGGCGTCGTCGTATGGCGCGGCGGGCGGGAGCGCGCGTCGCTGGCCCGCGCGGAGAGCAACCTCGTCGCGCTGGCGTCGCGCTCGGGTGTCGCGGTGGCGTCGGCCGGCGACATCGCCGACGCGATCGCCACCGTGGAACGCGAGGCGGACCAGGCGCAGGAGGGCGCGCGCGAAGCGGATGCGATCCGGCGGCGGAAAGACGCCGATTTCGAGGCGTGTGAGACGGGAATCGCGGAACGCCGGGAGAAGCTCGCCGAGCTCGACGGCCGGGAAGCCGCGCTACGACGAGAGACCGGATTCGAGTCCATCGACGCACTCGCCGCCGCCGCGGCCGCCCGCCGCGCGACCGAAACCGAGATCGCGGAACGACTGGCCGCCCTGCGCACCCTCGTCCCGGCGGCGCTGTCGCATGCGGATCGCGGGCAGATGCTCGACGCGTGCGAGCGTTACATCGCGCAGCGTCTGTCAGCAGTCGACGACGGAGGGCCGGCGGAGTCGGATCCGGACGCCACGCGGCGTGCGGAACGGGAGCTGGCACGCGTGGTGAAAGAAGAGCGCGAGCAGCACAGTCTCCTCGAGGCGTCGCGGGACGAGTTGCGCCGGATCGAGATGAAGGTATCGGGGCTGGGCATCCTGGACGGCCCGGCGCGATACCGGACGACGCGCGAGCTCGCCGCGGGTTGCCGCGCCGTCGCGGAGTTCTGCGAGGGAATTCGGCGCGAACAGCGGCTGGCCCAGGAGGCGATCCGCATCCTCAACGACATCGAGATCGAAGAGCGCGAGAAGGTGGGGGAGCTCTTCGGGACGGGGACACTCGTCTCACGCTGGTTCCATGACATCACGGCCGGGCGCTACCGCGCCGTGTACCTGAATGACGGCGAGGTCGAGGTCGAGCAGGTGGACGGCAAGCGGCTGTCGGCGTCGGCGCTCTCGGGGGGCACCTTCGACCAGCTCTACCTGGCGATCCGCGCCAGCATCGCCGAGCGCATGCTGCCCGACTCCCGGGGGTTCTTCATCCTGGACGACCCGTTCCTCAAGGCCGACCGGGATCGCATGCGCGCGCTGATGAAGATGCTGCGGCTGCTCGTGGGCCGGGGCTGGCAGGTGATCTACGTCACCGCCAAGGATGACGTGGTGGAGGCGCTTCGGCCCGACATCGCGGCGAGCCAGGTCCGCCTGATCGAGCTCGACCGGTCCCTGTTCTCGCGCTCGCCGCGCGCGACCGACACGCCCGCCGAGGGCCCACGCCTGTTCTAGCCGTGGCGCCCGTTGCCAAAACCGGCGTTGACGCGATTCGCCGGACGCGGTAAATTATTAGGCAATAAAACGTTCCACTGGCCGTTAAGACCTTCCCCTGTCGATCATCCAGCGGTACTGAATGCCGATGTCGAAGTCGCTCTACCGCGTCGCGCTCCTCTGCGCGACGCTCGCATTTTTGTCCGCCCTGCAGGCGCGACCGGCGTACGCCGTTCCCAATCCACAGCTCGAGTGGAAAACCATCTCGACCGAGCACTTCGACGTTCACTTCCACGTCGGCGAAGAGTGGACGGCGCAGCAGGTCGCGAAGGTCGCCGAAGAGATCTATCCCTTCATCACGGGCCTCTACGAGTACGAGCCCAAACGCTGCCACTTCGTGATCCTCGACACGGAGGACTACTCCAACGGGGCGGCGTTCTATTACGACAACAAGATCGAAATCTGGGCGACGAACCTCGAGTTCGGGTTCCGCGGGACGACGGAATGGGTCCGGAACGTCGTGACCCACGAGTTCACGCACATCGTCTCCATCCAGTCGTCGATGAAGATGCCGCTCCGCATCCCCGCGCTCTATTTCCAGGCCGTGGGGTTCGAGAGCGAGAAGCGTCCTGACGTGATCACCGGCTATCCGGACCTCATCGTGTCCTATCCCATCACCGGCACGGTCGTGCCCGGCTGGTGGGCGGAAGGGGTGGCCCAGTACCAGTCGCCGGACAAGCAGTGTGACTGCTGGGATTCCCACCGCGACATGATCCTGCGCACGGCGGTCCTCGAAGATCGCATGCTGACCTACGACGACATGGGGTTTCTGGGTCACACGAGCATGGGGAACGAAGAGGTGTACGACCACGGCTATGGACTGGTTCGCTACATCGCCGAAACGTACGGGGCCGATTCGCTCGAGAAGATCTGCCGGCGCATGGGGAAGTTCTACCGGCTGACCATTGACGGAGCGCTCAAAGACGTCACCGGCAAGAGCGGCCACGAGCTCTACGACGACTGGGTTGCTTCGCTGCGCGCGCGCTACGACCGTCAGCTCGTGCCCGTGCGCGCCAATCCGCGCGCGGGCGACGTGGTATGCGCCGACGGCTTCATGACCGTCGAGCCGTCGTTCAGTCCGGACGGGACGCGCATAGCGTTCCTCTCCAACATGGGGAGCGACTACGCTGGGACCAGTCTCTATCTTACGGATCGATCGGGAAAGGACCCCGATCAACTGGTGGGCGGCGTCTCGTCGCGCGCCGTGTTCTCGCCGGACGGCAAGAAGCTCGCCTACGGGCGGCACGTGCGCGCCGACGCCTACGGTGCGCGCCTGAGCGACCTGTTCGTCTACGATCTCGAGAAGAAGAAGGAAACGCGGCTTACCGAGAAGGCTCGCGCCGCCGAGCCGCAGTGGTCGCCGGACGGGCGCTCGATCGCGTGCGTGCTCAACCGTGACGGCACCCACCGGCTCGCCGTCCTCGATGCGGACGGTTCCAACGAGCGGATCATCTTCGGGGGAGAAGGCGGGCTCCAGATCTACGCGCCGCAGTGGTCGCCGGACGGGTTGCGCATTCTCTTCGGCGTATTCACGACGGGCACGCGCGACATCGCCTCGGTCGCTTCCGACGGGACCGACTTCCGCTACGAGATCCGAACCGAGAGCGACGAGCGCGACGCCCGGTGGACCCCGGACGGAAGCGGCATCGTCTTTTCTTCCGATCGTTCCGGCATCTTCGACATCTACCGGCTCGATCTCGGCACCGGCGAGATCGTGCAGCTCACCAACGTGGTGGGCGGCGCCTTCATGCCCGACCTGGCACCCAACGACGGTGCCCTCGTCTACTCGGAGTTCACCGGCACCGGCTATCGCGTGTCGCTCCTCGACGCGGCCGCCGCACCGGTCGACAGCATCGGAGGGCCTCAGTACGCCGAGCGTACGGCGGGTGAGTTCGACGAGTGCGCCGGGCTGCGCAGCGAGGACGTCGGTGTTGTCGCGCCGACCTTCGACGTCGCGGCGGCGCGGATGTCGAATGACGAGGCCGTGCCGGACGTTCGCTCCGGCCCGCTGACGGACCAGAAGACGCTGGAGGCCACGCCCTACAAGTGGGACTACACCGGCTTCCAGTTCTATCCACGGTTCGTTCTGTGGAACAACAAGCCGCGCGCGGGGCTCTTCGTGTCCAACAACGAGATCCTCGAACGACAGAGCCTGTTCTTCGGCGGTTCGTACGGCGCCGACGGAGAATTCGATGCCATCATCGACTTCGAGCTTCGCCGCCTGTTTCCGGTGATCTTCATGGAGTACTACCGCGTCCGCCAGAAGTATCAGGACCAGTTCCCGATCGAGACGCTGGATCGCTACTACTACATCAAGTACCGCTACGACGTGTGGTCGGCAGATCTGGGTGTGCGATTCGAATTCGAGGATCCCTACCGCCTCACGCGGCACAACAATGTCGCCGTGTGGTGGAACCACAGCGAGTACAGCGTCAACCTGGAGCCGCAGTACGTTCCTTTGAGCGATCCCGGCGCGGAGCTGCGCCCCGAACAGAGCGTGGGGTGGAAGTATTTCATCGGCAACGAGGCCCGCGTGCGCTGGGACTACAAGTCGATCAAACGCGCCGTGGACAGCGACATCAACCCGCGGGGCGGGCGCGAGATCAGCGCGGAAGTCATGTACGCGAACGACGACCTGTTCGTCAGCGGGGAATTCGATTACGGCGTGAACCCGGTCTTCACGCGATTCAAGTTCGGCCAGTACACCCTGGACTGGAAGGAGTATCTCCCGCTCCCCGGCTGGCGCCACACGCTGCAGATTCGCCTGATGGGCTCGGTGATCGACAAGAACGTCGACGACTTCTTCTGGGTGTACATGGGCGGCATGGATCGCCTGCGCGGGTACACGTACTACGCCATCGGCGGACGCAAGGGCGTGCTGGCCAGCGCGACCTACCGCTTCCCGATCTGGCGGCAAATCAACAAGCAGGTGTCGTGGCTAACGTTCAAGGATCTCTACGGCGGGCTCTTCATCGAGGCGGCGAGCTCCTGGAACAACGGCAATCTGCCCGGCGACGATCCCGCGGTCGGGCGCGACTACTATCGGAGCGCCGGCGGGGAGCTGCGCCTGAACATGGGATCGTTCTATTCCTATCCGACGACGGTGAATTTCATGGCTGCCTACGCGCTGGACGCCGCGGTCTACCAGAATCCCATCCTGGGCATTCCTCCTGTCAACTACGAGCCGCAATGGCGCTATTATGTGCTCATGGGATTCTCGTTCTAGTGCGGCCCGCGCCCCGGAATCGAGACCGCAAAGGCTGACGTTGATGGTCGAGCGCAGTCGAGCGTCGTGATGTCGATGCAGGTCCGTCCCGCAGACCGGGTGGTCGTGTTGCTGGCGGCGGCGTTCGCGCTGTTGTCGTTCGTCCTGCACTACGGACTCGAGCGCCGTTTCGACCGACTCCACCTGTTCGACCAGTACAACGTCCTCTTCCAGGCCGATCCCAACGAGCGGCTCGAGGCGATGAGTAACGGTTGGGGCAGCTCCGGACGCAACATCGCGCACCCCAACCTGGCCAACTTCACCGGCCCGGTCGTCCGGGGGATCGCGTTCGTGGCGCCCGCCTCCATTGCCCACGACGAGGAAGCCCAGCGTCGCTCGATCGGACTGCTCATCACGCCCTTCGCGGCCGCGGTCACGTCCGCCGCGTTGTTTGCGCTGTTCCTTCGCTTCGGATTGTCGCTTCGACTCGCGTCCCTGCTCACGCTGCTCGGCGTGGTGTCGTTCAGCCCGGTCATCTTCGGCAGCATTCCCGATCACTTCGCGTTGAGCGTCTCGGTCATCGTCGCCGCGTACCACCTCTTTCTGACCGAGGCTCGGGAATGCGCGGTGCGCTGGGGGGCGTGGTTCGCCGCGATGTTCGTCGCGGCCGGCGTCACCATCACCAATCTGGCGATCATCGCGATCCTGATGCTGGGCTCGATGTGGGATCAGGGGCGGGGCCGGGTCCGGTCGATGCTTCAGGTCGCGGGGCTCGTCGTGGCCGTCGCCGTGTTGACGTTCGCGAGCTCTCTGGCGTTCAGCCACGTGATCCGTGCCAGCTCGCTCGACGCGCGCCAATCGACGAAGTGGGCCAGGGCATTCATCAACCGCGACGTTGCCGTGCGGCTCGCTCGATTCCCCGTGGCTCTCGCCAATACGATCGCACCGGCGGAGATCCGAATCGGCGGTCCCACGGAGAGCTACCGTCCCGACGACCGCTACCAGTTCCGGTTCACCTTCGAGGGCGCACCCGGTCGGCCGACCGCACGGAGCCTGCCCGGCCTGATCGCCCTCGCCGCCATGGCCGTCGGCGCCGGGGTGTCGGTCCGGCGCCGGGGCACGCTCGCGTCGCTGGGACTGGCATCCACAGCGATCGTCGGCTTCAACTGGGTGCTCCACGGCGCGTGGGGTGACGAGCCCTTCCTGTACTCGCAGCACTGGTTCGTATCGGTTCTTGCCCTGATGGCGATCGCCGTCGCTGCGGCCAGGTCCCGGCCGCGTCTCGCGACCGGGCTCGTCGCCATCTTCGTCCTGGTGGTCGCCGTCAACAGCGCCCGTCTCCTCGGCGCCATGCTGGCCATCCTGCGGCTGAATTCAGTGTGACCGGCGGCCGGATATGCGGACCTTCTTCTATTGATTGCGCCGGGTCTCCTGGTCTACGGTGGGGGCACTCTAGGAGGTCTCATGTTCTCCCTTTGTGCGCCCGCGCGAACTCTGGTCCTGGTTGCCGCCACGCTTTGTATGCTCTCGCCGACCGCCGGTGCCGGGGAGTCCACCCCGGATCCCCCGGACTCGCACCGTGAGTGGGGCCTCGGCTTCAAGGTCCGCGCGGGAGACGCCGGGAGCGACTACGGTGACTTCCTGCAGAAGGGAACGGCGTGGGATCTGGACATCTTCCGGCAGAAAAGCGACTGGCGCTACGGCCTCGGCCTCAACCTCGGATCGCTGGGATGGCAACCGCCCTACGACCACCAGCAGGAGTGGGCGCACTTCGAGACCTACGGGTATGCGGCGCGCGTCTTCCGCAACGACGAGAGCATCCGCCCCTACCTGCAGGGCCGGCTCTCCATCGTGCGCATGCACCCGCGCGCCAACCTCGAGGACTCACTCTTTACCAAGAAGCCCATCGACGAGCTCGAGCCCGGTGAGAGCCCGACCGATGCCGTGAACGGAGTGGGGCTGTCGCTCGTCCCCGGGGTCGAGTTCGACGTCGCGCGCGGCCTCGCGGTCGACGTGTCGGCCTACGTCAACTGGTACGTCACGAAGAAATACACCCTCGCCGACTACGAGGGGGTGCGTCGCGTCCCCTACGACGACCCGAGCAAGGGGCTCGAGTGGGGGGCGCGCGTGGGTGCCACGTGGCGGCCGATCTCCTTCGATCCTCCGGCGCGAACCACGGCCACGCCGGACACCACGCCGCTCAAGTCGGCGAACCGGTTCAAGGACGCGTGGGGTGCCATGCGGAGCCCGGGGTGGGCGTCGGCGGAGGTCCTGGGCATCAACTTCGGCGCGTCGATGTTCAACGAGTACGTCCGTCAGGCCAACTTCAACCAGATCAGCCCGCGCAGCTTCTGGGACAACATGGAAGAAGGGTTCACCTACGACGACAACAAGTTCAAGACCAACCAGATGATCCACCCGTTCAACGGCAGCACCTACTACAACTCGGGGCGTGCCAACGGACTCTCGTTCTGGCCGTCGTCGTTCTTCGCCGTGGCGGGGGCCTTCATCTGGGAGGCGGCGGGCGAGACGCACCCGATGTCGTTCAACGACATGATGTCGACCGGGGTCGGGGGCATCGCCTTCGGCGAGGCGACCTACCGGCTCTCGTCCGCCGTGCTCGACAATACGTCGACGGGCAGCGGGAGGACGTGGCGCGAGATCGGGGGCTTCCTGATCGATCCCGTGCGCGGGTTCAACCGCTTCCTCTCCGGCCGGGCCACGCGCGTGCAGGGCAACCCGTCCAGCCCGTACGACCACCGGCCGCCGCGGTACTTCACCACGCTGAGCGCCGGTGCGCGCATCATCGGCAAGGGCGAGTCGATCAAGGACAGCACGCAGACGCAGGCCGTCCTCGACCTGTACATCAACCACGGGAGCGCGTGGGAGAACGAGCGGCGCAAACCCTACGATCACATGGATATCGGCGTACAAATGAACGGGAGCGACAAGGTCCCCATCGGGCGCTTCCAGATCCGCGGCGATCTTTATTCCCGCTTGCTCGGCGACCGGAAGCAGCGCAAGTACGCCTTCGCCATTTCGCAGTATTTCGACTACGTCAACAACAACGCCTTCGAGTTCGGAGGACAGAGCATCGGGGCGACCCTGTACTCGCGGTTCCGTCCCTCGCCCAGCCTCGGCATCAACACCCGGGTGGATGCGCTCTGGAACATGATGGCGGCGATCAATTCGGAGTATTCGTTCCTCGCCGTGGTTGCGAACCAGGAACGCTTCCGCGAGTACGACTACGGAACGGGCGCGGGATTCATCGCCGAGGCCACCAGCACCTACAAGGGGAAGCCGCTGCTCGGGTTGGGCTACCGCTTTCAGTACATCAACGTGAAGAACGGTTCGATCTGGGATCCCTCGCAGCCGGGATCGAACGCGAACCACTACGTGCAGTCGGTCGTCGCCCGGCTCTACATCCCGATCCGCGGGCCGATGAGCTTCGAGATGGACGGGGCCGTGTTCCTGCGCGACAGCCACTACCAGCTCGTCCAGATTGAGGACATCCGGCAGCGGATCCCGCAGCTGCGCTTCACGCTGGCGTGGTACACGTCGCGATAGGAATCGGTTCGGTCTACGAATCCCCGGCGGGCCGCACCGACCCGGACCAGTCGTACTCGTAGACCTCGTAGTCGGCCTTCTCCATCCCCATGGCCTCGTAGGTCTTCATGGCCCGCTCGTTCTCGCGGTGGACGTAGAGACGGAGTCCACGCACGTCGGGGCTGCGTCGCGCGAGCGACTCGATGTGGCGGTAGATGGCGCGGAACACGCCGTGCCGGCGGCAGGCGGGTTCGATGTAGACACTCTGCAGCCACCACAGCACGCCGTCGCGCCAGTCGGTCAGCTCGTAGGTAAGCATGGTCGTCCCCGCGGTCGCACCGTCGACCTCCGCGATAAAGTAGCGGCACAGCTCGGGGTGGGCGAGTCCGCGTTCGACGCCCGCTCGAAGCGTGGACTCGTCGAGTGTCTTTCCCTCCGACTCCAGCGCGAGCTTCTGGTTGAAGCCGGCGATGAGCGCGGCGTCGCCCGGTCCGGCGTCACGGACGGTGATGGTCGGCGGTGTGCTCATGGCGATCCATGCTAGCGGATCGCGACGGCCGGCGCAACGGTCGCGCTAGTGGGACAGGGCGAAGTCGGGGCGGTGAAAGACGCGGGCGTCGATCGAGTGGCGGGCCAGCTTGTTGCGCAGAGCGCCCCGGCTGATGCCGAGGAGGTCCGCCGCCCGCGAAACGTTTCCGCGCGTGCGCTTGAGCGTCGCTTCGATCAGGGCGCGCTCCATCTGGTCGAGCGTCACGATTCCGGTGGGCAGCTCGAGCTCGATCCGGTCTCCGTCGCGCCGCGCGGCGACGTGGCGGCGGGACGACTCGGGAAGCTGGATGGGGAGGTGCTCCGGCCCGATGGTCTCCTCCGTGCACAGGAGAACGGCCCGCTCCAGCACGTTGACCAGCTCGCGGACGTTCCCCGGCCACGGGTAGCTCCGTATCAGCGCCCGCGCCGCCGCCGACAGCGTGACGTCGTGCTTGGAGAATCGCTTCTTGAAGGCGTCGAGGTAGTGGTCGGTGATCGCCTCGATATCCGCGACGCGCTCGCGCAGCGCGGGCACGCGGATCTCGACCACGTTCAGTCGATAGTACAGGTCTTCGCGGAAGCGTTCCGTGCGCACCATCTCGCGGATGTCGCGGTTGCTCGCCGCGATGACGCGGATCTCGACGGACAGCTCGCGATCGCCGCCCAGCCGCCGGAAGCGCTTCGAGTCCAGGAACTTCAGCAGTTTGGCCTGCGTGACGAGCGGGATCTCCGTGATTTCGTCCAGGAACAGCGTCCCGCCGTCGGCCAGCTCGATGAGTCCGACCTTCTGCCCGCGTGCGTCGGTAAAGGCGCCGGGCTCGTAGCCGAAGAGCTCGCTCTCGATGAGAGTCGGTGGAATCGCCGCACAGTGGATCTCGATGAAGGGACCGTCGGACGTGGCCGAGCGTTCGTGGATCGCATGGGCGAAGAGGCTCTTGCCGACGCCGGACTCGCCGAGGAGCAGCACCGAGGTAGTCGCGCTCTCGGTCACGCGGTCGATCAGGTCCAGCACGTGGCGGATGGGCTCGCTGGTCCCGACGATTTCTTCGATCTTCACCGACCGCTTGGACCCGCGCGCGTGCTCCTGGCGCTCGTGGCGCAGATGGATCTGGGAAAGGGTCCGCTCCATGAGCTCGCGGAACGGCCCCTCGTCGACGGGCTTGAAGACGAAGGCGCGCGCGCGGACCTCGAGCACCCGGCGGTCGAGGTCGGGAAGATCCCGTGGCGCGCAGAGGATGACCTGGGCTCCCGGGGCTCTGGCGTGCGCCTTCTCCAGGATCCCGCGGGAGGTCTCGAGGGAGACGTCGTCGGAGACGCCGAGCACCACCACGTCGACGCGGACGCCGTCGTGCTCCAGGTCGGCCGGGCGGAGCAGGTGCACGGGCATCGACAGGGTGCGAAGGCAGCCCCGGATGTGCTCCGCATCCCAGTCGTTGGCGTCGACTACGAGAATGCTGTGGGCGTCACGCGTCTTGGTCATGGTCGCACGAGAAACATCAGGAAATCGTTGGAATGGACGAGGGAATACGTGCATAGACCGTGCCGGGGTGGTCGGATCGCTCTTGCCGCGGCGGTGGCGGGTGCGGTACCGTATATGGACCCCCGGCACGCGAAACGGAAGCATCCGCCCGACGATCGGAGTTACAGCAACCTATGAAGACCGTGATCATTCGATGTGCGTCGGTCGCGACGGCGATCGCCCTCGTTGTCGTGGCCGTTTCCTGCGGCAACAGCAGCTCGCCGGCCGAACCGCCCGCCACGCCGCCCTCGGTGAGCGGCGTCAGCAAGACCGTCGTCTCGCCCGGTGACACGCTGGTCGTCAGCGGAAGCAACTTCGCGTCGCCCGCCAGCGCCAATCGCGTGACCTTCACCAACCCGCTGGGCATCTCGACGCCGTTCGCGGGGAACTCGACGTCGCTCACGATCCTCGTCGACCAGGATGCGACGACGGGCCCGATCACGGTGAAGTCCAACGGCCTGTCCGCGACCGGCCCGTCGGTCGACGTGCGGCGCGGCATCGGCGACTTCTTCGTCTTCGGCGGGCTGGGGGACAACTATCCGTTGTCGCTCCCCAACCCGACCGTCAACACGTCGTACCTCGTGATCTCGATCGCGACCAATCCCACGCTCCAGTACTCGACCGACGCGAGCTACACCATCCAGTCGCAGGCCGCCGCGCCGGCCGCCGCCGCCAGGACCGCGGGCGAGCGCGCCGTGCCCGCCGTGATGGATGCCAATACCGCCTTCGAGGCGTGGCGGTGGGACCAGACGCGGCGGATGCTCGACCAGCTGGGCCCGCAGAAGGAGCCGGCGCCGCGGGTGGACATGTCCGCGACGGCCGCTCCACAGGAGTTCCGGCAGTTCTACGTGCTCGACGACCCGTCGGCGCCCACGGTCACGGATCCGAAGTACTACACGCATGTCACGGCGGAGCTTCGCTACACGGGCACGCGGTGCCTGGTCTACGCCGACGTGGATACGTTCTCCACCGGCAACTTCTCGACCGACGACCTGCGCACCATCGGGCAGGCCTTCGACAATTCGATCGACGCAACCAACATCCAGTATTTCGGCTCGTATTCCGACATCGACGGCAACGGCAAGGTCATCATTCTGATCACGCCCGTCGTCGACCGCATGGCGCTGCCCGGGGGCGGGGGCTTCATCGCCGGCTTCTTCCTGTCGATCGATCTCATCGCCAACGCGCCCGCCGGAACCAGCAATCACGGCGAGATCTTCTATCTCCTCGCGGCGGATCCCAACGGGCAGTCCGGGTCCGGCCACGTGTTCCCGGTCGATGCCACGCGTGATCTGAACATCTCGACGACCGCCCACGAGCACGAGCACATGATCAGCTTCTCGCACCGGATTTTCCACGAAGGCGGCGTGGTGCAGGAAACCTGGCTGGAAGAAGGCATGGCGCATATGGCCGAGGATCTGAACGGATTCGACAGCCAGAACATGGCGCGCGCGAACATCTACCTCAACAACCCCGGCGACATATCGCTGGAGAACACGTTCGCGCCGCTCGCGCAGCGCGGCGGCATGTACCTGTTCCTCCGCCTGATGGCGGACCGCTACGGCACCGGTATCCTGAAGCAGATCGTCCAGAGCCGGTGCTCGGGCCGCGACTGCCTGACGAACGTCACCGGCACGGAGTTCTACGATCTCGTGGCGGAGTTCCTGGCCGCACTCTATTTGAGCGGCAAGGGCATCACGGCCGATCCGCGCTTCGAGTACCAGTCCATCGATCTCTCCAACTTCAACCCGGTGTCGTACCAGTCGCGCGTCGCCGGGGCGTCTCTGGTTGCCGGGGTGGTCAAGAAGACGTCGGGCGATTTCTACGTCTTCTCGGGCACGTTGAACACGACCTCGAAGTTCACGTTCTTCGACGATCTCGGCACCGGGCGTATCCGGAACGCGATCGTTCGCGTGCAATAGGGTGCACTCATGACCGGACGATGGCTCATCGAAACGGCGGTCGCCGGAATTGTCGCGGCCGCGATCGGATGCGGAAGCGCCCATCCGCGCCTGGTGAAGGACTTCTCCGGCGTTCACACCGGCGACCGCGTGCGTGTCGAGGGCCCGTTGACCCTTCGCGGCAGCACGCCCTTCACCATCCTGACCCTGGAGACGGAGAAGGGTGAGACGGTCGAGATCGATTGCCAGGACATGGGACTCATGACCGAGCTCAAGGGGCTCGTCGGCCTGTCCGTCGCCATCGATGGCACAGTGGTCACGCCGCTGACACCGGGCATGTCGTGCCTCATGGCCACGAGTTACGAGATGCTTCCGCTTCCCAGCGGTGACGTGCCCATCGTCGGCTTCCTCACCGTCAACGACGGACAGTGCGTCCTCACCACGCGTACCGGCACGCGCTACTGGCTCCGCGGTGACCTCGCGGCGGCGATCCGCGAATACGCGGGCGCGCACATCTGGATCGTCGGCAGCAAGTCGTACACCAACGACAGCAACCAGCCAAAGAAGACCACGCCGTTCACACCCACCGGGTACGGCGTGATCGACGAGGCGCCCGCACGCTGACATCTCGCGTGTCGATGCGTCGACACGCCGGCACCCCGCCGTTCGTCCCCGTAACTGCCGCCGGCGCCGGTGCCTCTCCGGGGGGCGTGGTGGTTCGTGAAACCGGACGGCACGGCTGCCCCCGGGCCGGCCCGGCACCCCGCAGGGACCCGCAACTCCACGCGGAACCCGGCCTTACGCCACCGGTCGCCTTTCTGGCATCGACCTTGCCCGGTCCGCCGCACCTGCACCGGTCCGTGACCGGACCGTTCGGAAGGAACAGGTCGAAGGTGAACACGCCCCTGCATCGTCTCGATCCCCCCATCGTGGGCTCGTCGCCCGCCGCGGAACGCCTGCGCGATCTCGTGCACACGCTCGCGCGTTCCGACGTCACCGTCCTCATCACGGGAGACAGCGGCACCGGAAAAGAAGTGCTCGCGCGCAACCTGCATCGCTTCAGCCCGCGCGCGCGCGGCACGTTCGTATCGGTCAACTGCGCCGCACTCGCGCCGGGCATCCTGGAGAGCGAGTTGTTCGGACACGACCGCGGCGCGTTCACGGGTGCCGTGCGCTCGCACGCGGGCCTCTTCGAGCAGGCGAACGGCGGAACGCTCTTCCTGGACGAGATCGGCGAGATCCCACCCTACATCCAGGCCAAGCTGCTGCGCGTGCTGCAGGAGGGCGAGGTGCGTCGCATGGGGGAGGGCAGCGTGCGGCGCGTCGACGTGCGCCTGATCACCGCGACCAACGCCAACCTCGCGGCGATGGTGGCGGAGGGCTCCTTCCGCAAGGACCTGTTCTACCGGATCAACGTGGTCGAGGCGCGCGTACCGTCGTTGCGCGAGCGGCGCGAGGACGTGCCGGACCTGGTGGCGCATTTCTTCGAGGCGCGCGACCTCGCCGTGCCCGCGATCCCCCCGGAGACCGCGCGCATCCTCGGGGCGTATCCGTGGCCGGGGAATATCCGCGAGCTGGGAAACGAAGTGGAGCGGATCGCGGCGCTGTATGGCGCGCCGGCGGAGTTGACACCGGACATGCTCTCCACGCGCATCGTGAGCGAGGCGGTCGACGCCACCCTCGACGTCGGCGTGCTGTGCGAGTCGCCGCTGGCGAACGCGGTGAGCCACCTGGAGGTGAACCTGCTGCGGCGTACGCTCGCGCAGACCAACTGGAACAAGTCGCAGACCGCCCGGCGGCTCGGGCTCTCGCGCCAGGGGCTCCTGAAGAAGATCAAGCGCTACGGGATCGAGCGCGAGCCCGACACCCGCGACGAGAAGACCGCGTGAGCGCCGGCCCGGCGACCTACCGGTACAGCGACTTGACGTGTCCCCACGTCTGGTGCTCGACGGCGAGGGGCTCCCCCGTCGTGAACGAGTTCCACGCGGTGGCCCCGGCGTACGGGTTGGACGAGCAGAACGGGTCGAGCAGATTCACCCACTGGACCTGCCAGTAGTAGGTCGTATTCGGCATCAGGAAATCCGGTGAGAAGGACGTCTTGTCGCCCTCCGTAATCGCGAATCCCTGACCGGTCAGACACTCCGGAGTCGAGCTGATTCGGACGATGCACAGCACGGAACTCAACATCAGGTCTTCCCAGGACGGCCGCGTCCACGAAAATTCGACGGCGGGGTCCACGCCCGCGGCCCCGTTGGGTGGATTGACCTCGTACGACGGAAGCGTCAGGCAGTCGACCGTGAAGCAGGGGCAGTCCGGACTGGAGTAGCATTGGTCGCACGCGTCGGCGGGGTCCCCGAATACCTGAGTGGTGCCCGACGCGCGGCGCGTGTTGCCGTCGCAGGTCACGATCTCGGCGTTCTGGAAGGTCCACAGGGTGCACTGATCGATGCTGGCCCCCGGCACCTGGACAAAGAGCGTTCCCAGAAGGATCGCTTCACCATCGATACACGACGGCGGGGTCAGCTCGATGCCGGTAGCGAGATCCCCCGTGTGGGAGTAGTTCCAGCCAGCCGTGAGTATCGTGCCGAACGGCGGGTCGGGAAGCGAAAAGCGGATCTTCTGCGCGGGGACGGTGCGAACGAAGATCTGCACCAGCTGGATCTCCTGGGTGACGACCACGAAGCACCCCGGTGTTGCGGTCTGGAAACTCAGGAACGCGTACGGCGAACCGTCGTTGCACGCATCGGCACCGGCGGCGGCGGGAAGCAGCAGGACCACGGCAATCCACGCCAGGCGTCTGGCCCCGGTGGAGAGACGGTGGGTCATCTCGAGCCTCCTTCGGATTGTGCGGGTGCCGGTAGTATACCACCGGCGACGCGGG
>CAZCQM010000011.1:0-30480 GCA_964500785.1 uncultured bacterium | reverse complement strand
GCGTCTACCTGTTGAAGCCGGGCCCCGGTTCTGCTAGCGTCGGATCGGCGCACCATCATGCCAGCACCCGAAGAACCCAATCTGATTCACGACTGGAACCCGCACCCGCCGGCGCCGCCCTACGCGCTCAAGCTCAACGACGAGACGCTGCGCGACGGGCTGCAGTCACCCTCGGTGTCCAATCCGCCCATCGCCGACAAGCTCGAGATCCTGCACTACATCGAGGACCTGGGGTGCTACTCCGCCGCCATCGGACTGCCCGCGGCGGGCCCGAAGGCGTTCGAGGATGTGCTCGCGCTGGCCACGGAAATAGCAAACGCTCGATTGAGCGTCTATCCGTACTGCGCGGCGCGCACCCACCAGAACGACATCCTCCCCATCATCGAGATCCAGCAGAAGACCGGAATCAAGGTTCAGGCGGCCCTGTTCATCTTCTCCAGTCCGATCCGGCAGTTCGCGGAGGACTGGACCGTGGACCGGATGCTCTCGGTGAGCGAGGCGGCCATCGAGTTCGCCCACAAGAACGACGTGCCCGTCATGTACGTCACCGAGGACACGACGCGGTCACGGCCCGAGACGCTCGAACGGCTCTACCAGCTGGCCATCGACCACGGGGTGGAGCGTGTCTGCATCTCCGACACCGTGGGTCACGCCACGCCGGACGGTGCCGCCGAGCTGGTCCGGTTCATCCGCGCTCTGGTGACGAAATCGGGCAAGGACATCGGCGTGGACTGGCACGGTCACCGCGACCGGGACGTGGCGGTGGCGAATTCGGTGGCGGCGTTCTACGCGGGAGCCGACCGCATCCACGGCTCGATGCTGGGGATCGGCGAACGCGTCGGCAATACGCCCATCGACATGCTCATGGTGAACTTCAAGCTGATGGGGCTGTTCGACCGCGACCTCACGAAGCTGCCGGCGTACGCGCGCAAGGTCTCGGACGCGTGCCGCGTCCCCATTCCCGACAACTACCCGGTCCTGGGACGCGACGCGTTCCGGACGCAGACGGGCGTCCACGCCGACGCCATCGTGAAGGCATACCGGAAGGGCGACGCCTGGCTCGCCAATCGAATCTACAGCGGCGTCCCGGCGGACGAGTTCGGTCTCAAGCAGGTGATCGAGGTGGGACCGATGAGCGGAAAATCCAACGTGAAGTTCTGGCTGTCGTCACGGAACATCGAGGCCACGGACAGCCTGGTCGACCGGATCTTCGAACGGGCCAAGCAGGTCGATCATATCCTGACCGACGACGAGATCATGAAGATCGTGCGCGCGTCGAACCCCTGACCCGCCCGCGCGCCAGCATCACCTGTACAGCGCTTTGACCGCTCCCCAGGTCGCGTTCTGAACCGCAACCGGCCCGTCGTACGAGACGATGGTGTAAAGCGGCGTGCCTTCGAAGGCGCCGTCGGCGTTCTTGTCCGAGAACGCGATGATACGGATGGATGGGGATCCCACCCAGCTGAAGGGGTGCGCCCCGGTGTCGGAGTAGAACCCGATGCCGAGCGGCGTCGTTACCTCCATGGTCGGGAGCGGTGTGGTGAGCCGCGACATGCTCTGCCCGTCGATGGTCACGGTGACCGCGGCGTTGGCAGCCTCCGGCCAGAAGCGCAGGCACAGGCTGCCGAGCGTGCGCGGCGAGGCACTGAACCCGTCGACGATGACGTCGAAGGAGGCGCTTACCGTCACGAACTCGTTCAGGCCGTTTCGCGAGGGCTCGAAGCCGGTCAGCACGGGCGCGCGGTAGACTTCGTAGGGAATCCGGCCGGCGACCCGGTCCCAGAGCATCTGCCCGGCGATCTGGTAGGCGGGATCGAAGCGAGAATCACCGGAGGTGATCAACTCGAAGCGGCTGGTGTCGTAGCGGAACACGGTCGGCGTGCTGGGATAGACCAGATACGACGGCTCGGCGCCCGCAGAGTGAACCGCGGCCGCTATCGACAACAACGCAACGAGCACGATGCCCTTTTTCGTGCCCATGATGAACGATGACCTCCGCGCAGACCCGGCCACGTTACAGCGCGCTGCCGAGTCACCTTGTTGTTGCAGACTCCAGTAACGCTGCCTGCGTGGAAAAGAAATACGGCCGGGGCACCCGCCATTCGGCACACCGGGCCGCTCAAGTTGTTGCAATAGTATAACATAAACGGCGCGCCGTTGGAACCGCCGTGTTGCCGGGGTGCGCGCCGGAGGCCAGGCGCCCACGTTACGTATATATTTTCAAGCAGTTATGGGGCTCTCCCCCGTGAGCCCTTTCTGGGTTTTCGCCACCCGAAGCGCGGTGCTACACTGCCGACGACATCGGTGGCCGCCCCCACGCGTGTGTTCTAAGGAGGAGCTCGATGCAGCGTTTTGTCCGCCTGGTCGCGATCACGTTCGCGATCACCGCCGCCCTTTCCGGGTGCACCGGAAAAGGCGACCGTGCACAGAAGACCGCTGCCGACTCCACCCGGGTCGCGTCCGACGCGGGCGATGCGAGGCCGGGGGGAACGGTCATTCGCCGGCTCGAGTCCGAGTGCAAGACGCTCAACTGGGTCCTGTATACGACGCAGTACGAGGATTTCGTCCTGCGCTACATCTACGACCCGCTGTTCGATTACGACAAGGACGGTAACTACATTCCGGTCCTCGCCGCGGTGCTGCCGTCGGTCAGCCCCGACCACAAGCGCATCACTGTCACACTGCGCGACGACATACACTGGCAGGACGGGACGCCGATCACCGCCCGCGACGTGAAGTTCACGCTCGACAAGATCCTGGACCCGTCGATCCCCGCCATCAACAAGCAGGCGTTCTACCAGAAGCTGGACCGGCTCGACGTCATCGACGACCGCACGCTCGTCTTCGTGTGGAAGGAACCGTTCGCACCCAGCCTGTTCGCCATCTCGCAGCTGTGGCCCATTCCCGAGCACATCTACGGCAAGGGTGATTTCCTGACCAATCCGGCCAACCGCAAGCCGGTGGGTTCGGGACCCTTCATGCTCGACGAATGGCGTTCGGGTCAGTACATCAGTCTCAAGCGATACGACGGTTACTGGGGAAAGAAGGCCTACCTCGACCGCGTCATTTTCAAGGTGGTCGAGGATGATGCCGTCGCGCTCAACATGCTCAAGACCGGGGAGCTGGACGAGATGCGCGTGACCCAGATCCAATGGGAGAAGCAGACCAACGACCCCGACTTCGAGGCGCGCTACAACAAGTTCCACTACTACATCCCGGCCTACAACTACATCGCCTGGAACTGCCGGTCCCCGTGGTTCTCGGACGCACGCGTGCGCCGCGCCATGACGATGTTGTTCGATCGGGAGAGCATCAACACGAAGATCTACTCCGGGTTCGCGCGCCCGGTGAGCGGACCGTTCTACATCAATTCCTGGGCCTACGACAAGACGGTGAAGCCATGGCCGTTCGACCCCCAGACCGCCCGGCAGCTGCTGGATGAGGCCGGCTGGAAGGACACCAACGGGGACGGGATCCGGGACAGGGATGGGAAGAAGTTCGAGTTCGAGCTGAACATCGCGCACGGCAGCAACACCGCCGCGCAGTTCGCCCAGCTGCTGCAGGAGGAATGCGGAAAGGCCGGGGTACGAGTCGACATCCGGCAGGTCGAGGCTTCCACCTTCTTCGACCGTATCGACAAGGGCGATTTCGACGCCTGTATTCTGTCGTGGCGCCTGGACCTGGACCCGGACATCTACGACACCTTCCATTCCAGCATGGTGCCGCCCAAGGGGCTCAACCACGGGTTCTACAAGAACGCATCGGTCGACAGCCTCCTGGAAGAGGGGCGCGTCGAGTTCGATCAGCAGAAGCGAGCCGCCATCTACCATCGCGTTCACCGGATCATGCACGAAGACCAGCCCTATACCTTCGTGAACGCCGTCCCCGAGAAGCGGCCCATCGCAAAGCGGATTCACGGGGTGGTCATTTCTTTCAACGGCCTGTACGATTTCTGGCCCGGCGCCGACTACTGGTGGGTCGACACGGGCGAGAACGTCGTATCCGACAAATGACGTGATGCTGCAATATACCCTGCGGCGGTTGTTCTATCTCGTCCCCACGCTGATCGGCATCACCATCGTCACCTTCGCGGTGATCAATCTGGCACCGGGTGATCCCGTCGAGTTGATAAGCCGCGGTGAGATGGACGCCCGGGTATCCCCCCAGTCCTACCAGAACATGCTCCATTTGTACGGCCTGGATGATCCCATCCACGTACGCTACTACACCTGGCTCAAGCGCCTCGCGACGCTGGATTTCGGCACGTCGTTTCTCGATCAGCGCCCCGTGATCGACAAGATTCTCGAGCGGCTCCCCGCCACCATTCTACTGAACGCGGTCTCGCTCCTGATCGCCCTGGTTCTCGCCGTGCCGCTCGGGCTGTACGCGGCCGCCCGGCAGAACTCCACCTTCGACAAGGTGGGCGGCACCGCACTCTACCTGCTCTACTCGCTCCCGGAATTCTGGGTCGCGCTGCTGTTGATCCTGCTCTTCGGCGTCAAGCTGCGCCTGCTTCCGTTCCACGGCATGGAATCGATCGACGCGCACGAGATGGGATTCGCCCACTACTGGGGGGACCGCGCCCTGCATATGATCCTCCCCACGATCTGCCTGACCTACGGATCGCTCGCGTATCTGTCGCGATTCGTGCGCGGCTCGTCGCTCGACGTGATCCGGCAGGACTACATCCGCACCGCACGCGCCAAGGGGCTCGACGAAGGCCGCATCGTCTACCAGCACGTGCTGCGCAACACGATGATCCCGATCCTCACGCTGCTGGGTCTACTGCTCCCCACGCTGGTCAGCGGGAGCATCATCATCGAATCCATCTTCTCCTGGCCGGGGATCGGCAACCTCTTCTTCGACGCGGTCCGCGCGCGAGACTACCCCGTCGTCATGGGGCTGAGCTTCATCACCGCCGTCCTCGTGCTGCTGAGCACGCTTCTCGCCGACCTGCTCTACGCGTGGGCCGATCCGCGGGTGACGTACCAATGAGCGCCGCGGCCGCGCCCCCGCCCCATTCGGAGTCCGCACCGCCGGTGAAAGCGCCCCGCAGCTCCGGGTTCGCCCGCGTCGTATGGCGGCGAATCCGGCGCGACCGTTTCTCGATGACCAGCCTGGTCATCATCGCCGTCCTCTTCGCGGTATCCTGGCTGGCTCCGGTCATCGCCAACAACCGGCCCATCGTGATGCGCTGGAACGACCACATCCTGTTTCCCGCCGTGGCGCAGGTCTTTCCGTTCCGCCTGCTGATCGACTACCCGTCGCTGGCGGGCGTCGATTTCGAGCCCCTGAAACACGACGCGGGTGTGGCGCTGATCGTGCCGCCGATCCCCTATTCCCCCGTCACCACGTCCCTCGACCACCGGCTCGAAGCCCCGAGCCGGCGGCACCTGATGGGTACCGACGAGCTGGGCCGTGACGTACTGTCGCGCCTCATCCACGGAGCCGGCATTTCGCTGAAGGTCGGGGTCGTGGCCGTCGGGATCTCCCTCCTGATCGGCCTGCTGGTGGGTGCGCTGGCGGGGTACTACGGCGGGGTTACGGACATCGTTCTCTCGCGCATCATCGAGATCGTGATCTGCTTTCCGTTCCTGTTCCTGATTCTCGCGGTGATCGCCTTCCTTCCGCCCAGCATCTACAACATCATGATCGTCATCGGCATCACGAGGTGGACCGACATCGCCCGATATACGAGGGCCGAATTCGTCCGCCTCAAGTCCCGCGAGTTCACCGAAGCCGCGCGCGCGCTCGGCGCCAGCGACCGCAAGATCATCTTCCGCCACATCCTGCCCAACTCGCTGGCTCCGGTGCTCGTCACCGCGACCTTCGGCGTCGCCAACGCCATCCTCATCGAAGCCGCGCTCAGCTTCCTCGGCCTGGGGACGCAGCCCCCCACGCCGAGCTGGGGCGGAGTCCTGGCCAGCGCGCGCGAACAGGACTTCGCGTGGTGGCTGACCACGTTCCCCGGTCTCGCCATCTTCATCTCCGTCACCGCCTATAACCTGCTGGGCGAGGGCCTGCGCGACGCGACCGATCCGCGGGTCGCGTACGGCGGGAAGCCGTAGCCTCGCGGGGCTGGCAGCGCGGGCAGAAATGGGTCCCGCGCTGCGACACCACGATGCGCTCCACAGCGGTTCCACACCGCGGGCAGGCATCACCCTCGCGCCCGTAGACGGCCAGCCTCCCCTGGAACGAGCCGGGCGAGTCGTCCGAGCGGCGGTAGTCTCGTATCGTCGTTCCGCCCGAGCGGATGGCGCGTCGCAACACCCGACGTGCGGCGCGCAGGAGATCCGCCGCGCGTTGTGACGCGTGCGCGCCGTCGGTCAGCGGGTGGATTCCCGCGATGAACAGCGACTCGTCGACGTAGATGTTCCCCAGACCGGAGACGATGCGCTGGTCCAGCAACAGGGCCTTGATGGGGGCACGCCGGCCGTCGAGGGCGCGAGCGAGCGAAGGCGCGCGCATGTCGAACGGGTCGGGACCGATGGCGAGTGACGCGCGCACGCGATCCGGCGTCTCCACGAAGAAGTACCCGAACCGTCTGGGGTCGATGTAGTGGAGCTCGCTTCCGTCGCGGAAGCGGATGCGACCGTGCAGGTGGCGCGTTCCGGCGCTCCGGGCCGCACCGCGGGGGCGTGCACCCGCGGTGTGGGCCACTGCGCACCACAGCAGTCGGCCGGTCATGCCCAGATGAACCACGAGGTCGACCTCGGCCGGTCCACGGCGAGTGTGGATCAGGATCGCCTTGCCCAGGCGCGTGACGGAATCGACACGGGCCCCGGCCAGCGCCCGCACGCGGCGGCTGCCGCGGCGATACAGATCCGGCGCGGTGAGCGATGCGCGGAGGATTTCCCTCCCGGGCAGCACGCCCGCGAGCTCGCGCACGACGGTTTCGACTTCGGGCAGTTCCGGCATGTGACCTCCGAGGACCCAGCAGTATACACCACGTGACAGGGCGGCGGTTCCGGGTTAGAATAGCGGGTCCACGATCAAAAACCGAAACGACGGAGTTGTCATGGGCCGCAACATTCGACAGATTCTCTTCGACGAGGTGCTTCCCCGGGTGAGCAAACCCGGGCAGTACGCCGGCGGCGAGCGCAACGCGATCGTCAAGGACCACGGGTCCGTCGACATCAAGGTGGCGCTGGCCTTTCCGGATACGTACGCCATCGGGATGTCGCACCTCGGCCTTCGCATTCTCTACTCGCTCATCAACGACCGGGAGGACGCGTGCGCGGAGCGCGTGTTCGCGCCGTGGGTCGACATGGAGGACCAGCTGCGCGCCCGGGGCCTGCCGCTGGTGACCCTGGAGTCGTTCACTCCGCTCGACCGATTCGACGTGATCGGCTTCTCGATGCAGTACGAGCTGGGGTTCACCAACCTGCTCAACATGCTCGAGCTGTCGGGGATCCCGGCCCGCACCGAAGATCGGGGCATCAACGATCCCGTGATCCTCGGCGGCGGGTCGATCACGCTGGCCATGGAGCCGGTGGCGCCGTTCTTCGACGCGATCCTGATCGGCGACGCCGAAGACGTGATCCACCGCACGCTGGACATCATCAAGGAATGGCGGCGAAGCGGGCGTCCGCGGACGGACCTGCACCGGGCGCTGTGCGCGATCCCGGGCATGTACGTTCCGTCGCACTACCGCGTGGACTACCACGCGGACGGCACGGTGGCGCGCATCGACAACGTCGCCCCGGCACCGGTGAATATCCCCAAGACGACGGTGTGGGACCTGGAGCGGGCGCCGTTCCCGGTCCGTCCCGTGATCCCCAACGTCGAGGTGATCCACGACCGCATCAACATCGAGATCATGCGCGGGTGTCCCAATCAGTGCCGCTTCTGCCAGGCCGTGCAGCACTACCGCCCGCTCAAGATGCGGTCCATCGAGAAGGTCCTGGAGCTGGCGGAAGCGTCGTACCGGGAGACGGGTTACGACGAGATCAGCCTGACCAGTCTGTCCACCGCCGATTACCCCGGTATCGTCGATCTGCTGGAGGCGATCTCGGAGCGGTTCCGCTCGCGGCGCGTCAACGTGTCGCTCCCGTCGCTGCGCGTCGGCCCCGGCCTGCGCAAGCTCCCCGGTCTCACGAGCACGGTGCGCAAGTCGGGTCTGACCATGGCCCCCGAGGTGGCCACGGACCGCCTGCGCGAGGTGATCCGCAAGCCCATCAAGAACGAGGACTTGATGTCGGGGTGCGCCGCCGCCTTCGAGGCCGGCTACCGCCTGATCAAGTTCTACTTCCTGATCGGGGCGCCGACCGAGCGCGACGAGGACCTGCGCGGGATCGTGGAACTGGCCGATGCCGCGAGCACGCTGCGCAGAGATATGATGGGGCGGCGCGCGCAGGTCAACTGCTCGATATCGTCGCACATCCCGAAACCGCACACGCCCTTCCAGTGGGAGGAGATGAACACACGCGAGGAGCTGCTCGCCAAACAGCGCTTCATCAAGTCGTGTAATCGTTCGTCGCAGGTCCAGCTCAAGTTCCACGACGTCGATGTGAGCTACCTCGAGGCCGTCTTCTCCCGCGGCGACCGGCGCCTGGCCGACGTGCTTCTCAAGGCGCGCGAGGCCGGGTTGCGCATGGATGCGTGGTCAGAGTGTTTCAACATGCGGCGCTGGGACGAGGTCTTCCGTGACGCGGGTGTCGATCCCGACTGGTACGCCCTGCGGGCACGCGCGACCGACGAGGTCCTGCCCTGGGACATGATCGGCCTGAAGATCCCGACGGCGCATCTGGTCAAGGAGCACGGGCGCGCCCACGCGGCGGCGTGAACGGGAGCCCGCCCACAAGGCACTCGCGTTTGAACTCGGGCGGACCCGGCGGGCCATCATCCGCCGGCCGCGTCTTCGACCGGCAACGAAAAACGGGAGCGCCGCGCGGCGACTCCCGTTCTCCGAAGACCGAGATTCTCCTGACAGCGCTACATCGTGCGCGTGCAGGTCATCTCCATCATCTTGACGTCCTTGCCGTCGGGGCCGGGGGCGAACATCTCCATGACGAAAGACTTGTCATCCTTCAGCGTAACCGTGGTGCGCATCGTCACCATCTTGCCGGTCGCCGGATCCAGGCTCTCGCCGGTCATCGTCCACGTCCCCTTGCCGTCGTAGGTGCCCTCGGACGTCATGATTCCGGTGCTCATGTTGTCGATCCAGGTGGAGACCCACTTCTTCTGCATGTTGTCGTAGGCCAGAAGACCGCGCCCCTGGAAGGGCATGCCCATGAACGTGCCCGAGTACGTCTCCTGGAGGAAGCGGCCGCCCATCAGCATCTCGGCCGTCCGCTTGCCACTCGTCTCCGCGGGGGCTGACCCCGGATCCGTCCACATCTTCATGGTGTAATCGAAGTTTCCCGCGAGCTTCTTCATCAGCTCCTGGTTGGGGCCCGGCATCATTGCGGCCATCATCGCCTGCTGCGCCGCCGGATCCATCTGCATCTCTCCGGGTTTCGCTGCCTTCTTCTCGTCGCCGGCGGTCGCGGTCACGGCACCGAGGCCGAGTGTCGCGAGCACCAGCAATGAACACAGCCATCGCTTCATATGAATCACCTTCCTGGAATCTATGACTACGGGATACGTAACGTCACCGGTGACCGTCGGCCGGTTGCGAAGCACGGATGCGGAAACGGCTGGTTGCGGCCTCGCGGTGAGGTTTCCGGTCGCCGGCACTTTACCACAGCCCGCGTGCATCGGCAAGGCGGGTGGTTTGCGCCCGGTCCGATTCGTGGTATGGTGCAAGACGCCATGTCGATGCCCACGCACACGATGCCCCACGCGGCCGCGCCACGCGAATCCAATTCAGAGTCCGCGGAGCCCCATCCGTCGGCCTGGGCCGCGGTGCTGGTTTTCGCGGTCGCGTGCGCCGGAATCCCATGGGTCGGGCCCGTGGCCGCCGCACTCCCCCTCTTCTGGCAGCGGTACCGCAGGCGCGCCGGCGCGGCCATGGGCCGTTCCGTCAGCGTGCGCTGGGTGTTCTGGACGCTCGTGGCCGCCACCGCCGCCATCGGCCTGGTCGGCGCGCGTGCCGTACGCACAATTCCCATGGGTGTGGACGGGGCCGCCTCGATCCGTTCGTGGCTGCACGGGGCGGGGAGCGCTTCCCCGGGGATCGTATGGATGCTCGTGGTGAGCGCGATCTTCGTGCTGGTGGCGCGCGTCGCGCGCGGTGCGGTCGCCTGGCTGGTTGCCGCCGTCGTCGTGCTGCAGGCCTCGGCCGCCGCGGCCACGGTGTACGCGCGCGCGGAGAATCTCATCGCCGCCACGCCGGCGGCGTTGCCCCTGTGGACGGTCGCGTGGCTGGCGGGGATGGCCGTGGTGATGGGAGACGCGGCGCGCCGGAGCGACCGGGGGCGCGCGAAGGACCCTTCAGCCCCGTGGTCCGGACTCGCGCGCTGGCTCGGCCCCGGCCTCCTGGCGCTGGCCATCGTCCTGCGCCTGGCGCTGGCGTCCCTGATTACCGCCTTTGCGCGGCGGGTGACGCTCCCCTGACGGTCAGCACCGGGAGTATCCGCACGCCCGGCACACCGCACACCCACCCTCGAACTCCAGGACGCTGCCGCATTCGACGCACGTGCCGGCCAGGCGATCCGCGCGATCCGACACGCTGATTTCCTCCGACACCGGCTGCGTGGCGTCGAGGAACCCGTCGAGCGCCTGACCGATCGCATCGGCGCAGGACAGGACCTTGTGCCCCTTGTTCCACGACGGATAGGGGCAGCGCACGCCACGCAGCTGCCGCGCAATGGCGCGCGCGTCGACACCGGACCGCATCGACAGCGACACCAGGCGGCCGATGGCCTCGGTCTGCGAGGCCGCGCACCCGCCCGCCTTGCCGATCTGCGCGAACAGCTCGAAGGGCCCGTCGCCGGTCTCGTTGGTCGTCACATAGAGGTTTCCGCATCCGGTTTCCATCCGCGTCGTCCGTCCGCTGACCACCTCGGGCCGCGGCCTCGGTGCATGCGTCTCGCCCGGGCGCTTCGCCGTGGCGGAGGGGCCCGTGCTCAGCACCTGCTGGTCCCGGCTCCCGTCCCGGTAAATCGTGACACCCTTGCACCCCAGGTCGAACGCGAGACGGAACACGGCTTCGACGTCGTCGCGTGTGGCGTCGTGCGCGAGGTTGACCGTCTTGGAGACGGCGTTCTCGGTGTGCCGCTGGAAGGCCGCCTGGATACGGATGTGCCCCTCCGGCGAGACGTCGTGGGCGGTCTGGAAGATCTTCTTCCATTCGCCCGGCACGCCTTCGACCTCTCGAAGGCTGCCCTCGCGGGCGACGCGCGTGGCCAGGGCGTCGTTGTAGAAGTCCTCCCGGCGCGCGACGCGCTCGAACAGCGGGTTCACATCGATCAGCTCGGCCCCGTCGAGAATGCGCCGTTTGAACGCGAGGGCGAAGAGCGGCTCCACGCCGCTGGACACGCCGGCGATGATGCTGATCGAGCCCGTCGGCGCGATGGTGGTAACGGTCGCATTCCGGCGCGGCGCTTCCTGCCGGAGCGCGTACACGCTGTCCGCGAAGTTGGGGAACGCGCCGCGCTCGGCGGCGAGGTCGCGGGACGCATCGACGGCGGCCTCCTGGACGGCGCGCATCACGTCTTCGGCAACCGCTTCCGCCTCGGGGGACTCGTACTCGATTCCCATCGCGATCAGCAGATCCGCGAATCCCATCACGCCCAGCCCGATCTTGCGGTTGGCGAGCGTGGTCCTTTCGATCTCGGGGAGCGGATAACGATTCATGTCGATCACATCGTCCAGGAACCGGACCCCGACGGCCGTCACCTGGCGCAGCCGGTCGAAATCGATGCGCGCCCGTCCCAGCTCTCCGGTCGTGAAGCGCGCCAGGTTGATCGAGCCCAGATTGCACGACTCGTAGGGCAGCAGCGGTTGCTCTCCGCACGGGTTCGTGCTCTCGATGGAGCCCGCCGCGGGGGTGGGATTGCTCTCGTTGACGCGATCGATGAATACGACGCCGGGCTCACCGTTCTCCCAGGCGTGATCGACGACGCGGCGGAACACGTCGTTGGCCTCCAGCGTACCCGCGGTCGCACCGGTCCGCGGATTGACGAGATCGTACGCGCTCTCATGAACCAGGGCGTCCATGAACCGGTTGGTCACGGCGACCGAGATGTTGAAATTGTTGAGACGATCGCCGGCGAGCTTGGCGTCGACGAAGTCGAGGATGTCGGGGTGGTCGACGCGCAGGATCGCCATGTTGGCGCCCCGGCGGCGACCGCCCTGGCGGACCGTTTCGGTGGCCGCATCGAAAACGGCCATGAACGACACCGGCCCGCTCGACACACCGTGGGTGCTCTGCACCACGTCGTTCCGCGGGCGCACCCGCGAGAACGAGAAACCCGTGCCCCCTCCGCTCTTGTGGATCAGCGCCGTATGCTTGATCGCATCGAAGATCGCCTCCATGGAATCGCCGACGGGCAGGACGAAGCACGCCGAGAGCTGCTGGATGTCCGTGCCCGCATTCATCAGCGTGGGCGAATTCGGCAGGAAGTCGAGCTGCGACATGGCCTGGTAGAACGTCTCCTCCCAGAGGCTCGGCGCGTGCGCATCGCCGTATCGAGCTTCGGCGGCGGCTACGTTGGCCGCCACGCGGCGAAACATCTGGTCGGGAGTCTCGATGACGTTGCCCTCCGCGTCCTTGCGGAGGTACCGGCTCTCGAGCACGCGGATGGCATTCTCGCCCAGGGAATTACGTTCGCTCACGCTGATCATTGGGCGTGTCCTTTCTGGCGGAACGGGTTGAGGGATGAAAATCGCGAAACGCGGCCCAATCTGTATATTGGGAGCCGATTCTCCATTATGTCAACTCATAATTCTCCCGTCTCATTTTTCATCCTATTTATTTTAAAGAAGTTATGCCCATCGGCCGGGCGCCGGGCCCGCGGCGCCACCCCGCCCCGGGCCTTGTCCTGATTCTTGCATCCACGCCCCCTGGAGGACGCCCCCGGCGGCCCGAAGACCCTATGCTCTATATCCGCATCATTTCCGGTGTTTCCAAGGGAACCTCGGTCGCGCTGGAGCCCAAGAACCTCCCGCTGACCGTCGGGCGCGATCCCGAGAACATCATCGTTCTCGATCATACCGCGGTCTCCCGCTTCCATTGCCGCATCACGACCGAGAACGGCCAGTACTACGTTCGCGACCTCGACAGCACCAACGGGACCTACCTGAACGGCCGGCGCGTCACGCGGGAGCGGATGAGCCCGGGCGACGAGTTGATCGTCGCCAACGTGGGCATGGTGGTGGAGGCGGAGAGCTCGTCGATCCACGAATCGCGCCCGCCGCTGAACATCACCGTATCGATCGACGCCCAGCCCCGGAAGGCGACGGTGACGGTCCCGCCGCCGGACGACGCCGACCAGGCCCACGACCTGGTGGCGGGACTGGGCGGGGACGCGACCGCGGCGCAGCACGCCCTCGAAGTTCTCTACAAGGCCGACGCCGCCTTCCGGAACATCGAGGATCTCGAAGCCCTGCTCGAAAATCTACTCGGTATCATCATGGAGAGCATTCCCGCCTCCCGCGGTTTCGTATTCCTCATCCAGCGCGACACCGGCGCCCTCATTCCCTACGCGCGGCGTCCGGCCGGTATGAAGGTGGACGACGGGGAGATCGTGGTCAGCCAGACCATCCTTCAGACGGCCGTGCGGCAGCGCGCGTCGATCATCTCCAACGACGCGCTCGTCGACGAGCGTTTCATTCACTCCCGCAGCGTGGCCGAGCTCCAGGTGCGAAGCGCGATGTGCGCGCCGCTTGCCAGCCGGTCCAACGTGCTCGGCATCGTCTACGTGGATTCTCACAAGGCCAATTCATTCAACCGCCGCGACCTGGCCCTCTTCTCCGCGCTGGCGCTCAAGGTGGCCTCCGCGGTGGAGAACGCCCGGCTCTACGACGACCTGCGGGGACTCTTCTATAATACGGTGGAGACGCTGGTGCGCACGATCCAGGCCAAGGATCAGTACACGGCGGGTCACTCGACGCGGGTCAGCCGGTATGCGTTGATGATCGCGGAGAAGCTGGGACTGTCGACCAAGGAGAAGCACCAGCTCTACCTGGCGTCGATGCTCCACGACATCGGGAAGATCGGCGTGCCCGACGACCTGCTCAACCACCCGGGACGACTCTCGGACGACGACATGAAACGCGTGCGCAGCCACGTCCAGGTGGGCGCATCGATGATCGAGATGCTGGGTGAGATGCACCCGATCGTGCCGCTGATCCGGCACCACCACGAGTGCTTCGACGGGACCGGCTACCCGGACGGTCTCAAGGGCGAGCAGATTCCGCTGATATCGCGTATCATCGCCGTGGCCGACATGTACGACGCCATGACGTCCGACCGGCCATACCGCAAGCGTCGCACCCACCAGACGGCGGTCGACGAGATCATCGCGATGGCCGGCACGAAGCTGGACCCCAACGTCGCCAACACGTTCCTCGCCGTGCTCAAGGAGATCGTCCCCGTGCCCGACAGCACGACGGTCCCCGCACCCGAGGTGCCTACCGGATCGACATCTCGCTGATCTGCGGGCTCCCCTCCACCTGCAGGCGGATCGACGATGCGTTGCGCAGCCCCGCGTTCAGCTTGAAGCGTTGCGCGTCGGTTGTCGCGGCGAGATCGATTTCCTGAACCCGCGAGTTCCCCGCGTAGAGCTCTAGCTTGCCGGGGTGATCGTCTCCGAGTCGAACATCCACTTCGCTGACGGGCGCTCCGAGGGGATTGCGGAGTTCGATGGCGGCGTCGGCGGACGGCGCCTTCCAGGACGTCATCTCGTCACCGTCGAAGCACTTCCACGCGTCGCCCGGCAGGGGCGTCTTGCTGTCGAAGGCCAGGGGAGCACCCAGCGGCGTTCCGGTCAGGGTGATCGACTGTCGCTGGACGAGGTCGACGGGCTGCCCGTTCTTCACGAAGACGCGAATGTCCCACAGGCCATCGCCGTTGATTTCGGTGACGGCGGCCGAGTCCGGCGCCGACTCGTCGAAGTACTCGTGCCACACGACGTCCTCTTTTCCCCCTCCGGTGGGCCGCTGCACGTACAGGACGCCGCCGTGCGACCCGTCGGACGTCTGATAGACGACGATCGACGCAACGCGACCGCTCTGCTGCGACGGCACGTGACGGTCCTCCATGACGCGGAATCCCTTCGCCGACAGTGTCGCGGCGATCGCCGACGGGCGCTCCGACGACGACGTGTCCGCCGCGGTCGAATCCCCGGCGCCCGAAGCAGCTTTCCTGTCACCCGACTTCCCGCAGGCCAGGAGAACGAGCACGATACCGACGCACAGCAGCTTCAACGATCTCATCGACGTGTCCTTTGCTTGAAATTGTGGGAGACGGAAACACTCGCGGAAACGCCCGGAACCGGGTGGCGCGGTTCATGGAATGTTGCGTCATGGCTCCCGGTCTGTCAAGGGCGGGGACCGCCACGCGGGTTGGCCGTTCCGCGCGGGTAACTCGGGCGGGAGCGCGCCGGTCCCTAGTGGTAGAGGAGGTACATCACGTTGGCCATCACGTCCTGGCCATTGGTCGTGAAGTTCTTCGGATCGGCGGCGAAGCCCCAGAAGAGGAAGCGGTGACCACTGACGACCTGGTCGGCCAGCATCCAGCGGTTCGCGGCGACGCTGGTCGCGCCGTAGAGGGTCAACCCCGACGGACTCTGCAGCCCGATCTCCCGCTCGCTGCTGGCGCAGATATCGACCCATCCCGGCAGGACGGTGCCGATCACCGAATGCGGGTTCTGGAACACGGGGATGTTCGGAGACGGCGCGTAGCACGACGTCGCGCTCAATATCGTGATGCTCAGCCGGTACGCCGGAAGCGTCAGTTGCAGGAACGCAAGCCCCCCGTCTCCCATCGCCAGCACGTTGGCGCCGCTCGAGAGGATGGTAAGCGCGCGCGTCGTGACGCCCCCGCCCCAGTCGGACGCGTCCGTTCCGGTGTCGTTCGCCACCACGATGACGTCGAACACGGACATATCGCGCGTGTCGAGGTCGGGGATGGATATCTTCGCCACGCCGCTCTCGTCGATGTCCTTGGCGTACCTCGCCATCAGGTCGGTGAACGACTCGGCGTACTGGCCGGTGGCACTGACGTAGGCAACCCGGAGTGCGATGAGCGGATCGGCCGAGGTGTCGTTGCCCAGCAGGCTCCCCACCGTGACCTTGTCGGTGGTGGCATTCCGCGGCATCTCCACCACCAGCTCGTCCCAGGACGACGAGAGGATCGTCATCGGTGTCGCTCCGATGAACGCCTGCGTACCGGGGAAGTCGAGATTCTCGCCCAGGATCGATACGGAATCGTCAGGGATCGCCCCGCGCGCGCTGAAGCCGGTGATGCGGACGTTGCCGGATGCTCCCTTCACGTACCCGAACGCCGGTCCGGCGTAGCTGCCGAGCACGTAGGCGGTTCGCGGTGCGACGCGGAAGTAGTGCGCTCCGGGAGCGAACTGGACGTCGACGAAGGTATCGGTCGTCGCCAGGGACCAGTCCACCGTGCTGAAGGACGAAGCATGGCTCGACTCGACCAGATAGTCCGTCGCGAGCGCGACCTTCGGCCATACCACCTCGAGCGTCCCGCCCTCACCCACGACGGACGGCGACACGCCGACGCCCGACACCTGGAACGGGTAGGCGTCCACCGTGACCGCGGTTTGTCTCCCCGCCTGAACGTCGACGTCGGTGTTGACGCCGTAATGGGTCATGACCCCGTCCTCGTAGAGCTCCACGCTCACCCGCTTGTTGTTCTCGGCGATGCAGGGCACCGATATCTCGATCGGATCGAAGTTCAGCGGGGCTCCGCGCGCGACCTCCTGCTTGACGCCGGCTCCGCCGCGAAAGACGCGCACGACGGCGGAGTCGAAAGCGGCCGCGGCGACGTCGTCCATGGCAGGCGCCAGCGGCGCGGCGGGCTCGATGCGCAGCACGACGTTCCCGCCCGGCGGGGCGGGCTCCATGGGCCGGGAACAGCTCAGGAGGAACATGACCGGAGCGGCCACCAGCAGAATGAGCCGAACGCGCAGCTTCACTGGACCCTCACTCCCACCACGACCGAACCGGTCGCCGCGGGGGGCGTCGACTCGCCGCCCTGCCCCAGCGTCAACGCGCCCGCGACCGCGAGCAGCGACGCGGCGCCGGCGTAGAACCACCACTTCTTGTAGATGGGTTTTCCCTCATCTGGTGTGACGGGAACCGCCGGCTGCGATCCGGACGACGCGATGTCCAGGCTGGCCTCCGGGTTCTTGAGATTCATGGCCGCGTAGTCGGATCGGGCTTCGGCGTAGACGTTGACGACTTCGAGTTTGAACACGGCGGGATCGGGACCTTCATACGACGGGTAGTCCGCGATGAGCTGCGCGAAGACCGTCTTGCCCATCGCGGGCGCGCCGCCCAGCACATACGACGCCGCCAGCACCTCGCGGGCCCGCATGGTGTTCTCCGGCGCCAGGTCGACGCGCGCCAGGTAGGTCTGCAGGGCCTCGATGGCCTGCTGGTACTTCCCGCGGAAGTAATACTGGTACTCGATCTGCTTGAGGTCGTCCGTCGGCTTACCCGCCCACGCCGGGGCGAACGCGCCGGAGATGACGGACGCCAGCATCGTGACGGCCGCCACGACGGAGACCGCCTTGCGGATGCGCTCCATCTTCGGGCCTCCTCGCCTCATGGCCCCGTCACCACGGGGACGCCCCCGAGCTCGTACTCGATCACCGTCTCGCGATCCGGCGCGATGGTGATGGTGACCTCTTTCGGAGTCTCATCGCCACTCATGCGGCACGACACCCGGTACGTGCCCGCCGGCAGCGACACGCCCTCGAACGGCGGCTGGCGGGGAAACGTCTTCCCGTTCACCCGGATCTCGCCCACCCCACCCAGGAAGAACACCGACAGGGTCCCGCTGGCCCGGGGCGCCGCCGCGGCCGGCTTCCGGGCCGGTTTCCGGGCAGGCTCCTGAACCGGCGTCTTCCGGCGCGGCGTTTCCGCGACGACCGTCTCCTTCACCGTCGGCGTCGTCTCGCGCCGCGGTGCCACATCGGCGCCGGAGGGCGTGGCCGAATCGGGCGCACCGGTCCGCGCGGTATCGCGCGCAGCCGTCGACGGGACGACACCCGCCGGCGCGGCGTGAGACGAATCCGCCGCCCCCGCGGCCGTTCGTGACGGTGTGGCGGCCGGACCGTTCGCGGCCGCCCCGAGCGCCGCGTCATCCGCGAGCGCCGACGGCACCGTGGGCCGCTGCTCGCGCACCATCGGCAGGCCGGTCCAGCCTCGCTGTCCGGTCCAGAGCACCCCGGCGACTACCAGCGCCACCGCGGCCACACTCGCGGCATACGCCCAGCGCGGCACGCGCCGCGATGCCGCATCCCGCCGGGCGCCGCGACGCCGGCGCCGCCGAAACGATCCCGTCGCATTGAGGGTCACCGTGCGCTGGGCGTTGCCCGGACGCGGGGCGAGACTGTTGGGACTGAGGCGTTCCAGATTCTTGCGCGCGCGCTCGTTGGACGGGTCCAGGAACAGGATGCGACGAAACTCGCGCACGGCGTCCTCGAGATGCCCCGCGCCCTTCTGCATGAAGAAGGCACCGCGCGATACGCACGCGGTGATCAGCTTCTCGTTCGCCCGGTTCTCGTAGGCCGCGGGGTCACGGATGTAGGAAGCCAAGCGTCCCCGGTCGCGCGCGATCTTCGTCTTTTCCAGCGCGGCCTCGAGGTCGGCGAGGAGCGCGGTGGCGTCGGGGTAACGGTCGCGCTCGTCCTTCTCCAGCATGCGCTCGATGACGTGCTCGAGCGGCGGCTCCACGAACGGATTGAGATCGGCGATGTTGGGCGTCTCGAGCGTCTGGATCTTCTCCAGCACGTCGGAATAGCTCGCCCCTTCGAACGGCTTGCGCCGGCTCAGGAGCTCGAACGCGACCACGCCGAGCGAGAAGATGTCGCTTGCCGCGCTGACCGGCCGGCCGGCCGCCTGCTCGGGTGACATGTACGCGGGCGTACCGATGACCTTTCCGAGCTGCGTGATCATGCTGGCGGAGTCCGACTTCTTGGCCAGCCCGAAATCCGCGATCTTGATGCTCCCCTGGCGCGTGTAGATGATGTTGGCGGGTTTGATGTCGCGGTGGACGATGTCGAGTCGATGCGCGGCTTCGAGCCCGTAGGCGACTTCCAGCAGGATCTGCACCGAGATCTCGAGTGGAATGCCGGGACGCTCCTTCATCATGGCTTCGAGCGTTCTGCCGTCGTAGTACTCCATGACGATGTAGAACGCGCCTTCGCTCTCGCCGAAATCGATGACGTTGACGATATTGTCGTGCTGGATGCTGGCGGCCGCCTTGGCTTCGCGCTGGAAGCGCTCCGTGAAGCTCTCGTCGGTGGCGAGATACGGGAAAAGGACCTTGATGGCGACGGTCTTGTCGATCGAGACCTTGCGCGCCTTGTACACGGCGGCCATCCCGCCCACGCCGATCTGCTCGAGCGAGTCGTAACCGTCTATCGCTACGTGTATTGCCATTTGCAAAGCATTCCCGAAGTTGCCAGATGGGAGCCGCCGTCGCTTCCCCTATCTATCTATTTTTCAGCCCGTTACGGGTGCAGGCAGGCGCCCGGAAGCATTCAGCAATTTCCAAGCCACCGGAGCCCTCCCACCGGCCCCCGGGACCCTTCGCGCCCTCATGCGCCGGGACCGCCCGGGGCGTCGTTTCCGTTTGGCGTTTTCGCCATCGGGTTGTTATAAGTGGCGAACACGATGATGAAACGATCGACGATCCCGATTCTCACCATGCTGGCGGTTGCGGCGGTCCTGTGCGGCCCCGCGAGCGCCCAGGTGTTCTATTCCTTCCCCGGCGCCCGGACCGTCCCCGACACGTCCCCCGCCCTCGGTCTGACGACGGGTTTCGGCGACCAGTTCTTCCGCCTGCTTGGATTTGCCCGCTTCAACGCCGCGCAGAGGGCCGACCTCGGTTTCGAGCTCGTCTACGACGACCTGGATACGGGTCCCGGCAGCGAGGACAGCGGGCGATTCGGCGGCGGGCTGGACTTCAAGTACGCGGTCGTTCCCGGGCGGCCGGATTCCCCCGTCGACGTCGCGGTGCAGGTGGGGGCGGGCGTCCTCACGCGCTCCGAGGTCACGCTGGTCAAGGTCCCCTTCGGCGCCCTGGTGAGCCACACCTTCCCCCTGAGCGGAAACCGGGAAGTCGTTCCGTACGGCGGGGTCTACCTCGTCATCGACTACGTCAACTACGATTCCCCGCGGCTCGACGACGGGACGGATCTGGACGTGGAGATGCGGCTCGGGGGCAGCGTGGAGATCGGCGATCACGCCAGCGTGTTCGCCGCGTTCCACACCGGCAACGGAACGATGTTCTTCCTGGGATTCAGCGCGTCTCTGTAGCGGACGCGGGAGCGCCCGCTAGAGCGAACGCACGACGATCACCTGCACGGTGATGTTGTCGCGCCCGCCCTGATCGTTCGCCATCTGGACGAGATGCTTGCACGCCTCGGCAGGCGGGTTCGTCGCCAGCACGTCCGCGATATCCTCGTCCGAGAGATAGGTCGTCAGCCCGTCGCTGCAGATGAGGAACGTGTCCCCCGGCTCGACCGGGAGGGGCGATGCCGGGATGTCGGCGACGGTGTCCTGCTGCGCGCCCAGAGACTTCGTGATGACGTTGCGCTTGGGGTGGTGCCGCGCGTCCTCGTCGCTGATGATGCCGGAGCGCACCATCTCCCCGACGATCGAGTGATCGTGGGTGATCTGAGCGATGCGGCCCTGGCGCAGGATGTAGGCCCGGGAATCCCCGACGTGCGCGTAATAGACGTGGTCGCCCTGGAACGCGAGCGCGGTGCACGTCGTTCCCATGCCGAAGAGGGCGGTGTCCGCCACGGACTCCGAGATGATGGTCTGATTGGCTTCTCGAAACGCCCGCGCCAGCGCCTGCGACCGGTTGTCGTCGGAGTGGGCAGCGTAGAACGCGAGAATCGTCCGGACGGCGATCTGACTGGCGATCTCGCCCCCGCGGTGTCCGCCCATGCCGTCGGCGACGACGAACACGGCGCCTTTTTCTTCGAGCTCGGCCGGGTCCTCGGGAACGATGTGACCACAGGCGTCCTCGTTGTTGGCCCGGACACGGCCGCGATCACTCAGCGATGCGAATTCCAGTTTCGTCACTCGGTTCCCTTCGACGGGGCTCCCTAGGCTATGGGAAAAGACGCGCTTCGTCAACGAGTTCGGCGCGACCCTCGCGACGCCGTTGCTTAAACAGTGCCAAAAGCCCCTCTTTTGGCACGGTTTACGCACATGAACCGGGGATTCACCGGCAGAGACACGCAGCACGTACCGGTGGGACCACGCGACTACAGCCACAGGACAAGGGGGATCGGCCACCATGGCGGCAAAGACGAACGGCGATAAGGCGGGCCTCGATCAGCGGCTTGCAGAACTTCGAGAGCTCCAGGCTGAATTCGACAGCACGCGCGAGCGCCTGCAGCGCGCCGAAGAGGAGAAGAGCACCGTGCCCCGGCGCGTCTACGAACGCGTACGCGCCGAGTACGATCGCCAGCTCGACGCCCTGCGTGCCAAGATGACGCCGTTGCGCGGCGCCCTCGACGAAGTCCGCGGAGACTATGAAGAGCACCTGGGCGAGGCCAACGCGTCGCTCGAAACGATCGAAGAAGAGCTCGCCGAAGTGACCTTCCGCCATCGCATCGGCGAATTCACCGATGAGCAGCTGGACGCCCGCCGCGCCGACATCGACGAACGTCTCCAGAAAGCGCGCGAAGAAATCGACCAGTTCCAGTCCGTCCTCGAAGCCATGGACAGCGTGACACCCGCACCCGTGCATCACGAGCCGGCAGCGGACCCGGTGGCACCGTCCGACGTGGCACCGTCCGACGTGGCGCCGCCCACACCGACGGCGGATGTCCCGATGAAAGCAGCGCCCCAGCCGGCGCCCGCTCCGCCGCCCGAGGCGCAGGCGACACCCCCGACCGTGGCGGAGCCTGCAGCCGAGTCATCCCCCGCGGCCGAGGAAGCGCCGCCGACGGAGCCAGCGGCACCCGACGCGCCGCGGCGTCCCGTCATCCGCTCCCGCGACCTCGAGACGGCGCGCGCGGCGTCGTTCGAGAATCCGCAGGCCTGGGTCGACGAGATGGGGCCCGAGACGCGGGCCTCCGCGCGGGACAAGATGCCGACCGCGGAAGCGCCGAGCGCTCCCGCGCCCACGCCGCCGTCAACGAGCGCGACGAGCGCGAGCAGCGCGACGGCCGCGGCCGCCACGCCCAACCCGAGTCTGGTCTTCGTGTCGGGGCCGCATGCCGGACAGTCGATTCCTCTGCTCAAGACCACGCTGACCATCGGGCGCGAGCACGACAACAACATCGAGCTCAAGGACGCCGACGTGGCGCGATACCACGCGCGGATTCTCAACGAACGGGGTCAGTTCGTCGTGGAGGATATGTCGAGCACGACGGGAACGTGGATGAACGGCGAGCGGGTCCAGCGAGCGGCGCTCAAACACGGCGACGTGATCCGCATCGGCCAGACCGAGATGGCGATCGACTTCGAATGGACGCTAGATTCGCTCCAGCGTTCCCGCGTCGACCCAGCCGCTTAGATCCCCGGGGAGATCGACCCGTATCCAGCCGTCGCGTGCGTCGTGCACGGCGACGGTGGTGCCTTCGTGCACTTTGAACTGCACCGTCGAGTCACGGCTCGGCCCGCTGAATACCGAGACTTCCTCCGCCACGACGACCCCGCGCATCCGCTGGTGTTCATCCCGGATCTTGATGAACGCCGAAGCGGCGAACAGCCCCCCGGCGATGAAGACGACCGCCATGGCCAGCACCGTGTCCTGGGCGGGCGTCAGCCCGAAGAGGCGCCCCGGCGAGAACATCGACGCCCGCGCGAGCATGCGCGATACGGCCGGCTCGCGCCGGAAGACGAAGCACACCGCCAGCACGCACAGCAGCAGGTACAACGCGGTGGCCACGACCACCGATTCTTCCACGGTGGTCGCGCGATGCCAGACCAGGAGCGCGCGCCGCAGGCGCGACTGCTTCGGCAACAGCTGCTGGTCGCGCAGGAGAGACCGCGTCAGGGCGAGATTGTCCGCGATGTCCCGGTCCCGGGGATTGAGTCGTCGCGCACGCTCGTACCAGAGCACCGCGTGTCCCAGATCGCCCGCTTCGAAGTGCGCGTTGCCCAGGTTGTAGTAGAGATCCGCGTCCGCGACGCCGTCGTCGGTCAGCGCGGAATATCCCGCGATGGCGCCCGCGTAGTCGCCCGCGTCGTAGGCCTTGTTGGCCGCGGCGAATTGCGCCGACAACGAATCGGCGTCCACCGCCGCATGGGCCCCCGACCACGCCAGAACCAGCAGGGCCGCACCGATCAACGGCGCGCGCATCGCTACCGCACCGCCTTCTCGACCGCGGCCAGCGCCTCGCGCGCGCCGCGCGCAACCGTGGCGCCGTCGCCTCCCGACGCGCCGGCGGCATACCGTGCCGCGTCGCACGCCGCAATGGTTCGTGCGACCGCGGCGGCGACGTCGTCGTCGATCGAGCGCGCGCGGAGGTACTCGTCGATGGCGCCTCCCGTCAGCCCAGCCACGGGCACGTTCATGCGATCGGCGAAATAGCCGAAGACCGCGGCGTGGACCATCCCGAAGGCGTCGGCCGCGCCGTCGCGGCGGAACGCCCGCTCCGCATCGCCCAGGCGGCGCTCGGCGTCCTTGAGGGCCCGGCTTGCCCGGGCGAAACGGACGTCTTGCCGGTACCGCCGGCGCTTCCGCTCGACGACCAGCGACGCACCGACCGCCAGCACCGGCAACGCCTGGAGCGCAAGGAACCACCGGTTCTGGTAGAACGACCTGCCGGCGGGCGCGAGGCTCGCGGGCGGCGCATGGATGTAGCGGATGTCCTTGTTGATGACGTGGAAGTCGTCGCCCCCGCCGGCGTAGACGAGCTTGCGGCCGTCCTCGCTGGTGCCGGGCTTCACTTCGACGGGGATGGACGCCGACGCCGCCACCGCGTAGGTGCCGCGCGCGGGGTCGAAGTACGGGATGGTGACGGGCGGAACCGTGAAGCGGCCCTCCGCTTCGGGAACCAGGACGAAATCGAACTTCCGGCGGCCCGATACGACGTAATCCTTCTTGAACGAGTCGGTCGAGGAGCCCGACTCGTAGACCTTGAATTCCTTGAGGCCGTCGAGCTTCGGCGGTGAGAGCGTGCGCATGTTGCCCGTCCCGCTCATCGTCACCGTGACGTTGATGGGCTCGCCCACCTGCGCCACCTGCTTGTCGGCCGTGATGGAGACGTCGAGGTCTCCGGCCACCGCGCCCTTGAAGTCCGCGGGACGCCCGCGCGCCGGGAGCGGCCGCACCACGATCTTGATCGGCCTGGTCTGAAGACTCTTTGCCTGCCCGAATCCTCCGCCCAAGCCGCGGTTGAAAAAGTCGTTGATCGACCCGCGACCGGAGAAGTCGTCGACAACGATGTCGACACGCGCCTCCCCGATGGTGTAGGTCCCCGGCGCGGTGGGAAAGAAGCCGCGCTTGATCTCGGAGACCAGGTACTGGCGGCCGTGGAGCGTCGTGTAATACTTCTTCTGCGGCGGCAGATCCTCCACCCAGAACCCCTCGGCCGTCGGCGGCGAATAGTTCGGGCTGCGCAGCAGCTCGACACGACCGTCGGCGTAGTACCCGAGCGTCCAGGTCACCTGCTGATTGACGTAGACGGTGTCGGCGTCGACGGACGCTGAGACGAAGATGCTCTGGTCCTCGTCGGGCAGGTCGCCCGGCGGCGTACCGCCCGGGGGCGCCTGTGCCGAGGGTGGTGGAACCGCGTTGCTCGCCGCCACCACGTCCAGTGTCACCGGATTCGCCGTAAATTGCTTGTTACCCGCCGTGAAGTGAATGGGCTCGATCTTGTACTGGCCCTCGCGGCGCGGCGAGAGCACGAAGGTGTAGGTGACCGACGACGACATCTGGCCGTTGACGATCGAGAAGTTCTGAGACGTTCCCGCCTGGAATACGTCGAAGTCGTCGAGCGGGGGAAGCTCCGGCTGCCCCGAGCTTCGGAACTTGCCCCGCACCTCGATCTTCAGCACGGCCTGCTCCCCGACCGCCACCGAGGTGGGCTCGATGGTGGCGCGCACGGACACGTCGTCGGCCCGCGCGACGGGAACGACGAGCGCGTTGACGGCGAATGCCAGAATCGATGCGGTTCGCAAGCTCCGGTGCATGGTCGCTCAGCCTACCAGTCCTTGCCCGACCGCTTCAACTTGCGGAATGCGGCCTTGCGGCGCTCCTTCTGGAGCTCCTGCTCGCGGTCCTGGAGCGCCTGCAGGATACGCATGGCGTCCTCCGGCGACAACTTCCGCAGCTGGTCCTCGGTCAGGGGCGTGGAGGACGAGTCCGGCCGGGCCGATTGCGTCGAATCCGGCTGCTGGAGGGATTGCGTCGAGTCCGGCTGCGGGTGCGAGTTCTGCTGCGTCGAGTCGGGTTTCTGTTGTTGCTGATCGCCCTGCTGCGGCTGCGTCTGCGATGAATCCGGGTTCGACTGGGAATCCTGCGACTGCTGCTTCTGGTCGCCCTTGTTCTGGTCCTTGTTGTTCTTGTTCTTCTTCTGCTGCTGCTGTTGTTGCTGCTTCGCGGCGAGCGCCATCTCGAGGTTGTGACGCGCGTCGGGATCGTCGGGGAGATAATTCAACGCCTGTATGTAGGATTCCACGGCCGGCCCCGGCTTGCCACTCTTCAGCAGCGCGTTGCCCCGGTTGTAGAGCATGCGCCCGGTGAGTGTGCTGTCGACGGCGTAGGCGCGCTGATACTCCTCCAGGGCCTGGTCGTATTTCTGCTGCATGAAGAGCGCGTTGCCGCTGTTGTAGTACACGCCCTGCGCGTTCTCGGGCGGATGCGTGGTGTCGCCGAGCGCCTGCCGGTACAGCGAGAGCGCCTGCCCGTAGTCGCCCTTCCTGTAGAGCTTGTTGCCCGAGCGCACCTTGCCACCCTTGACGGAGCCCGCGTGCGCCGGTACGGCCGTCCCCGCCATCGCCACCAGGAAGAGCGCCGCGAGTCCGGTGTGGAGCGCGCGGGTGCGCGTGCCCCGGCCGCGGAATCCGCGCGTCGAGAGCAGCGCGTCCACCAGGAGGCACAGGAAGGCAGCCGCCAGCGGAAAGATGAAGCGTTCCTTCTTGCGCTCCACGAATTCACCCTTGATGAGTTTGCGCTGCATGCCGGAGATGGCGTCGTAGAGGACCTTGATCTCGAGGCCCTCGCTCGTGGCCGGAAGATACTGACCGCCGGTGGCCGCCGCCACCTTCTGGAGCGTCGTCTCGTCGAGGCGGCTCAGGACGGTCTCGCCTTTCGCGTCCTTTTTGTACCCCGTTACAGTACCGTCAGTTCCGCGTTCCGGAATCAGCTCTCCCTTTGGACTTCCCAGCCCCACGGTGTAGATCCGGATCCCCTTCTCGGCGGCCGCCTTTGCCGCCTGTTCCGGATCGCCCTGCTGGTTCTCACCGTCGGTGATCAGAATGACGGCGCGATCGCCGCCCTGCGCGCCCTCGAACATCGCGGTGGATTTCTCGATGGCGTCCGCGATGGCCGTTCCCGGTTCCGACACCGAGTAGACGTCGATGGAGCGCGCAAGCATCAGCGCGGCGTTGTAGTCGACGGTCAGCGGGCATAGCGGCACGGCCTGTCCGGCGAACACGACCAGCCCCACCCGGTCGCCCTGCAGCCCGCCGATCAGATCCGCGATCTCGCGCTTGGCGCGCTCGAGACGGTTGGGTGCGACGTCTTCGGCCATCATGGAAAGCGAGACGTCGACCGCGATGACGAGATCGATGCCCTGGCGCTCCACCTTGACGAGCTGGCTCCCGAAGCGCGGCTGCGCCAGCGAGAGGAAGACCATCGCCAGTGCGGTGACGCGCAGCACGCCCTTCGCCAGGTGCCGGCGCCAGCTCGCCCCGGGCGCGAGGCGGTCCTGGAGCGCGGGCCCGACGAAGCGCGACAGTGCCGCGTGGCGGCGACGGACGCCGATCGCCATCGCGGCGGCGACCACGGGGAGGATCAACAGTCCCCACAACCAGACGGGCTTGCCGAATTCGATCATCTTATGGCGTCTCCCGGAGCACCGTCTGCTCCAGCCCGAACTCCAGCAGGAAGAGCCCCAGCGCCGGAATCACGAACCACGGGAAGCGGTCTGTGTACTCGACGTACGTCTCCGACTCGACTTTGGTTTTCTCGAGCTTGTCGATGCGGTCGTAGATCTCGTAGAGCTCCTCGCGGTCGGTGGCGCGGAAGTACTTGCCGTCCGTCAACTCCGCGATCTTGCGCAGCGTCGTCTCGTCGATGTCGACGTCGACCGACACCAGCCGCCGCCCGAACACGGGGTCGTCGATGGGAATCGGCGCGCGTCCCCGCGTTCCCACGCCGACGGTATACACCTTGATGCCCAGGGCGGCCGCCACGCGCGCCGCCGTAGTCGGATCGACCATGCCGGCGTTGTTCTGCCCGTCGGTGAGCAGGATGACGATGCGGCTCTTGGCCTCGCTCGTGCGCAGGCGGTTGCACGCCGTGGCCAGGGCGACACCGATCGCCGTGCCGTCGTCGAGCATGCCGAAGTCGACGGAATCGACGAGTTTGTCCAGCAGCCCGTAGTCGAGCGTGAGCGGGCACTGCGTGATCGCGTCGGCGGCGAACACCACCAGGCCGATGCGGTCCTGCTTGCGCTTGCCGATGAACTCCTTGACCACTTCCTTGGCGACGTGGAGGCGGTTCTTCGGCTCGAAGTCCTGCGCCTGCATACTGCCGCTCGTATCCAGCACCAGCATGATGTCGATGCCCTCCGCGTACTCGGTGTGGCGCGAGCGCCCCGTCTGCGGGCGCGCGAGCGCGACGATCACCAGTGCGAGCACCAGAAGCCGCAGCGCGAGTTTTCCGTGGCGCTTCCACGCGCTCGCTTCGAGCCCCGCGCCGAGCAGGAGGTCGAGCGATGAGTAGGCCACGCTGCGCTCGCGCCGGCGGCGCAGGATGTACCACGCCGCCAGCGGAAGGAGCACCAGCAGGGCCAGCAGTTGCGGGTACGCGAAACGGAACATCAGCCCGTCGCCCCCTGCGCCTCCGGCGCCGGCGCCGGCTCGGGTTTGGGCGTGGTGGCGATTACGATGCTGCGCGCGGATGCGATCGCCGCGGTCGCCGACGCCGGGGCGGGCGTGAACTTCGCGAACTTCACCAGGTCGGCCTCGTTCATCAGGGCGCCGAGGCCGTCGATGCGCTTGCCGTGCCGCGCGAGGTCGTCGAGGAGCTCGCCGGTGGTGCGGTCCATCGCCTCCACGCCGAAACGCTCCTCGATGTATCGGCGAATCACGTCGACGACCCGGGTATAGAACGCCTTGTACTCGCCGCGCTCGACGAGGCCCATGGCCTCGATCCGTTCCAGCTCGGTGAGCGCCACGAAGTCCGGCGGCAGGCGGACCTCGGGCGCGGCGACCGGCTCACCGCGCCGGCGCCGGCGGCGGAACCACCACACGGCGGCGGCGATCAAGGCCAGCGCCCCGAGTCCCGCCGCGATCCACGCCAGCCAGTTGCGCGGTGCCTGCCACTGCTGCTTGAGGGGTTTCAGGTCTTTCGAATCGGCGGCGATGAGCTTGAGCGGCAGGTCGACGCGATCGGTCCACGCGCGCAGTGTGTCGCCGTCCGGAGCGACGAAGTCGATCGGGAACGACGGGACCACGACCGAATCCAGACTGACGGGCATGAAGGTTGCGCGTCCGACGCGCGCGCCCGGCTGCGCATCCTTCCACGACGCCGAGACGAGCCGGCAGCTTCCCGAAGGCAGTTTCTCCGGGGTCAGTGCCTTCAGCGAATCCGGAAACGTGAGGCGATAGACGACGTCGAAACGCTGCCCGACCGTGACCGAGTCGGCCTTCGTCTCGGTGGAGACATTGACCACGCCGTCGGCGCTGCGCGCGGTGGCGCCCGCGCGCGGGGCGAACGCGGCGAGCGCCGCGGCTATTACAATGAGTGTCGAACGCACTGCCATCGGCCGTGCCCTACCGGCGCCGCGCCCGCGACCGGAAGAACAGCGAGAGCGGCACGATGTAGTCCTGCCCGGCCTCGACGCGCACGCAATCGACTCCGTTACGCGTGAAGACGCCCCGGATATCCTCCTCGCGGCGCCGCGCGTAGGCCTGGAACCGTTCGCGCGCCGCGCGGCTCGAGAGATCGATGACGCGCTCCATGCGCGCCTCCTGGTCCCATACGCGGACCAGCCCGGCACCTTCGAGGCGCTCCTCGCGCGGATCGGACAGCCACACGGCGACGACGTCGTGCTTGCGCGCCGCCATCCCCAGCGGGCGCGAGAAATCTGCCGACATGAAGTCGCTGACCACGAAGACGATGGCGCGTCGCTTCGACACGCGGAGCAGGTAGTCGAGAGCGCGCGCCACGTCGGTCCGGTAGCCTCGCGGCTGATAGAACAGCACCTGGCGGATCAGGTGGAGCACGTGACGGCGCCCCTTGTCGGGGCGGATGAACTCTTCCACCTCATCGGTGAAGACGATCGCCCCGACCTTGTCGTGGTTCTGGATCGCGCTGAAGGAGAGTACGGCGCAGATCTCGGCGGCCGTGTCGATCTTGGTCTGGTCCGTGGAGCCGAAACGCCCCGAGGCGCTCACGTCGAGGAGGAACATGACCACCAGCTCGCGCTCCTCCATGAAGCGCTTGATGTAGGGCGTGCCCATGCGCGCGGTGACGTTCCAGTCGATGGAACGGATGTCGTCGCCAGGCTGGTACTCGCGCACCTCGTCGAACTCCATCCCCTGGCCCTTGAACACACTGTGGTATTCGCCGGAGAAGACGTCGTTGACGAGGCGGCGCGTGGTGATTTCCACGCGACGCACGCGTTTCAATACGTCGGCGACGCTGCGTTCGGTGGCGTCGCCGGCTTCGATGCTGCGATCGGCGGCGTCGCTCATCGGATCACGGAACCTCGATGTGGTCGAAGATGCGCTGGAGGACCGCTTCCGAGTCCAGCCCCTCCGCTTCGGCCTCGTAGGTGACGATCACCCGGTGACGGAGCACGTCGTGCCCCACCGCCTTCACGTCCTCGGGAGTCGCGTAGCCGCGCCCGCGCAGGAACGCGTGCGCCCTGGCGGCTTCGGCGAGGAAGATGGTGGCCCGCGGCGAGCCGCCGTAGGCGATGAGGTGCTTGATGGGGAGCTTGAACGCCTCGGGATCGCGCGTGGCGAAGACGATGTCGAGGATGTACTCCTTGACCTTCTCGTCCATGTAGATCTCGCGGACCGTCTTCTGCGCTTCCTTCAACACGTCCGGGTTGATGACGGGCTCGATGCTCGGCAGATCGCCCGCCGTCACCATCTCCATGATCTGCCGCTCCTCTTCGCGCGACGGGTACGTAACCTTGAGCTTGAGCATGAAGCGGTCGACCTGCGCCTCCGGGAGCGGGTACGTCCCCTCCTGCTCGA
>CAZCQM010000010.1:17773-32690 GCA_964500785.1 uncultured bacterium | reverse complement strand
ACGTACATGTTCTTGTAGATCGGCTCGATCGACGGTACGGCGCCGGCGATGTTGGCGATGGTCGCCGTGGGTGCGATGGCCATGATGTTCGAGTTGCGCATTCCATGCTTCTTGACGTGTTCGCGCACCGGACTCCAGTCCATGAACGAGCGCCGGTCGACGCCGGTCTCCACGCCGCGCTCGCGTTCGAGCAGGTCGAGCGTGTCGACGGGGAACAGGCCGCGGTCCCACTTGGATCCCTGGTACGACTCGTAGGGGCCCTTCTCCCGGGCCAGCTCCGAAGACGCCATGATGGCGTGATAGGAGACGAACTCCTGCAGCTCGTCCGAGACCCGGACCGCCTCTTCGCTGTCGAAGGCGAGGTTGAGCATGTAGAGGGCGTCCTGCAGGCCCATCACGCCGAGACCGACGGGGCGGTGTCGCATGTTGGCGACGCGCGATTCCGGCGTCGGATAGAAATTCAGGTCGATGACGTTGTCGAGCATGCGGACCGCCATGCGGATGGTGTACTTGAGGCGCTCGTGGTCGACCGCTCCGTCCTCGATGTGGCACGAGAGGTTGATCGACCCCAGGTTGCACACCGCCGTCTCCTCGGTCGACGTATTCAGCGTGATCTCCGTGCACAGGTTGGAGCTGTGGACGACGCCCACGTGGTCCTGCGGTGACCGCACGTTGCACGGGTCCTTGAACGTGATCCACGGGTGGCCGGTCTCGAACAGCATCGTGATCATCCTGCGCCACAGATCCACCGCGCGCACGCGGCGGAACAGGCGGATCTCGCCGCGGTCGGCCATGGCCTCGTACGCCTCGTAGCGCTCCTCGAAGGCGCGCCCGTACAGGTCGTGGAGGTCCGGCGTCTCGTCCGGTGAGAACAGGGTCCACGACTCGTTGGCGAGCATGCGCTTCATGAACAGGTCGGGAATCCAGCTCGCCGTGTTGGTGTCGTGCGTGCGGCGGCGCTCGTCGCCCGTGTTCTTGCGCAGTTCGAGGAAGTCCTCGAAGTCGTAGTGCCAGCACTCCAGGTAGACGCAGGTCGCGCCACGGCGCTTGCCGCTCCGGTTGATGGCGGCGGTCGTCGCGTCGACGATCTTGAGGAAGGGAACCACGCCCTGGCTGCCCACGTTGGTGCTCTTGATGAGGGCGCCGGTCCCGCGGATGCTGGTCCAGTCGTTGCCCAGGCCACCGGACCACTTCGAGAGCTGGGCGTTGTCGCCGACGCTCTTGAGAATGTGCGACAGGTCGTCCTTCACCGTAGTCAGGTAACACGAGCTCATCTGCGGGTGGTTGGTGCCCGAATGGAAGAGCGTCGGCGTCGACGGGACGTAGTGCAGCGACGAGATCACATCGTAGAAGCGCAGCGCGTGGTCTTCGCGATCAGATGATTCGTTGAGCGCGAGTCCCATCGCGATGCGCATCCAGAAGTACTGCGGCGTCTCCAGGATCTCCTGGTCGAGGTTCTTGAGGAAGTAACGATCGTACAGCACCTGCGCGCCCAGGTACGTGAACAGGTGGTCCCGCTCGGGACGCAGCTCCGAGCCGAGGCGATCGAGGTCGTACTCGAGGAGGCGCGCATCCAGACGCCCGGCTTTCACGCCGTGGCGGATCTTCTCCACGAACTGAGCGCGGTGCGTCTCGGCGAACGTCTCCGAGAACTCGTCGACGCCGAGCACGCTCTTGTACAGGTCGTTGAACAGGAAACGCGCGGCGAGGGTCGAATAGACGGGATCGCGCTCGATCCGCGCGCGGATCGCCATGATGACGGCCTGGTTGATCTTCGATGTTTTGATCCCGTCGTAGAGGCCCAGCTTGGTGTCGCGCAGGATGCCGATGACGTCGATGTCGCCGAGCCCCTGGCAACAGTTGGTGATGGCCTTCTCGATCTCGCCGATGTTGAACTCGACGGTCTCTCCGCTGCGCTTGACGACCGTGATCTCCCGGCGGTCGATCTTCTCGAGGAGCTCGTCCTGCTTGTGACGGCGCAGGTCCTCGCGCTGTTTGCGGTAGAGGATGTAGGCCTTGGCGACCTCGAAGAGCCCGCGTTCGGCGAGCATCAGCTCGACGACGTCCTGGATGTCTTCGACACCCGGGATGCGCTCGTCGAACTTGTCCTCGATCACGGCGGTGACGTCGTCCGTCACCGCCGAATAGAACTCGTTGGAGACCGAGACGCCGGTCGCGGTACAGGCCTTCTCGATGGCGCGCTCGATGCGCACGCGGTCGAAATCGACGACGGATCCATTGCGCTTCTTGACCTTCGTGATCTCCATGGTTCTCCTGCCGCGCTGGGGGTACGTAACTAGCTTTCGAATTGTAAGTTATGGATCAATCGCCGGGTCCGACGGGGAAGCCGCTGCGGCCCCTGCCTGTGCAACCCGTTGGCATCATTGACGCAACATATTGGGTGTCACAGGGGTCGGCACCCCTACCGATTGAGGTTCGGCCATATTACGGAGCGGCATACCCTCCGTCAAGACTTTCTCCGGGTTGTGAAATGATTATCATCTTCGCCTCTATCACCTTGTTATTCTGTAAGATAAGCGATTTTTCCGCGAGCCACAATGTGGATTGCGGGGGATAGTCGGGGGATAGTTTCCCACCCCCGATTTGAGTGGCCGCGGGGCCGCCCGCGGGCCTAGATTCAGCCACGATGAGTGCGATCTCCGACAACGTCGCGCGCGTGCGGGAGCGCGTGGAACGGGCCGTGGCCCGGTCCGGGCGCGATCCGGCACGTGTGACCGTCGTCGCCGTGACGAAGACGTTCGGCGCCGATGTCGTGGCCGACGTCCTCCGGGCCGGAATCACCGACATCGGCGAGAACCGTGTTCAGGAACTGCTCGAAAAAGCGGACGCGGTCAAGGCTCCGTGCCGCTGGCATCTCATCGGTCCGCTCCAGCGCAACAAGGCCACGAAGGTGGTCGGCCTCGCGCACATGCTCCAGGCGATCGACGGCGTCCGTATCGCGCAAACAGTCGATCGCATCGCGGGACAGCGGAACGTGCGCGTTCCGGTCCTGCTGGAGGTGAACACGTCCGGCGAAGCGAGCAAGCACGGCGTGTCGCCGGCAGAAGCCCCCGCCGTCGCGACCGCCCTGGCGTCGTTCGCCCACGTCGATTTTCAGGGGCTGATGACGATCGGCCCCGTGTCGGTCGACCCGGTCGACACGCGGCGCTGCTTCCGGCTCCTCGCCGATTTGTCGGAGACGCTGCGGCGCTCGACGGGGCTCCCGCTCCCCCACCTGAGCATGGGGATGACCGGCGACTTCGAGATCGCGATCGAGGAGGGTGCCACGCTTGTGCGTCTGGGGCGGGTGATCACCGGCGAGCGGGGAGGGCCCGGGCCGTGAAAAAATTCTTACCACCTGCGGGGCCTTCCTGTATGCTCGGCCCCGATGCGGCGCCGGGACCGTTGGGAACCGGCGTTGTAACTTGTTGTTCAACAATCGGTAACGGAATCGGCTGCGCGGAGGGATCCGGCGCTCCGTTGGCGCGTCGCTTGCGTAGTCGATGATCGTTCACGATGGTGTGCGCGTCGCTCCAGCCGGGGGCCCGCGCCAGTAAGGAGTCCACGATGCGTATCACACCGCTCGACGTCCGTAAGCAGGAATTCCGGCGGGTCATGCGGGGTCTCGACGCCGACGAGGTCTATGCGTTCCTCGCCACCGTCGCCGACGAGTATGAAGCCGTCCTCAACGACAACAAGGCGCTGCGCGAGCGTCTGCTGGAGCTCGACGACAAGGTCCAGGAGTATCGCTCGATCGAGCGCACGCTGCGCGACACACTGCTCACCGCCGAGCGCGTGACCGTCGAGTCCAAGGACAACGCGCGTCGCGAGGCCAACCTGATCGTCAAGGAAGCGCAGCTCCAGGCCGAGCAGGCCCTGCGCGACATCACCGGCGAGGCGGCGCGTCTGCGCCAGGAAGTCCAGCGGCTCCGGTCGCAGCGCGACAGCTACATCGCCAAGATGAAGGTGGTGGCGGAGTCGCACGTGAAGTTTATCGAGACCGCCGAGCGCGACTCGCGCGCCGAAGACGAATCCATCCCCGACGTGTCGCCCCTGCAGAAGCCCGGACCCAGGCCCGCCGCGCCGAAGAAGCCGGCGACGCTGTTCGAGCCCAAGCAAGCGCCCATTCCATCGCCGACGCCGATGCCGTCTCCGCGCGAGGAGTCGCACGATCCGGCGGACGGCCTGGGCGATATCCTGGAGCGGCTGTCTCGCAGCCAGCGCGACACGCTCGAATCGCCGTCGGTGACGCCGCCGCCGCCGGCCGCGCCGCGCGAGCCGGAGGGCCCGCGCCCGTCCGCGTCCGCGTCTCCAAGCGAGGCGGAGTGGAACATGGACAAGATTCGCCGCGACCTCGAGCGCATGGCGTCGATGACGCGGCCGCCGGAGGGTCCCAACCGGTAGCGAGCCTCTCTGCCTCGATCACGCACGGCGGCCCGCGGGAACTCCGCGGGCCGCTCGTCTTTTTTGGCCGTTTGGGCGTGTGCCCGGCCGGGGCCATCTGATACAATGCGCCGTCCCGAAACGCGCGGCGACCGTTCGGCATCGCCCGCCGCAGCGCCCCGACACCCATGCACGGACTCTACGATCGCATCCAGGAAGCCGCCGCTGCCATTCGCGGCCACGCGCGCACGAAGCCCCGTTTCGGCGTCGTGCTGGGTACGGGTCTGGGCGATCTGGCCGACGCCATGGACGTGGAGGCGCTGGTCCCCTACGAGGAGATTCCGCACTTCGTCCGCTCGACGGCTATCGGCCACAAGGGCAACTTCGTCGTCGGCACGCTGGGCGGGAAGCCGATGGTGGCCATGCAGGGGCGCCTCCATTATTACGAGGGCTACTCGATGCAGGAGGTCACGTTCCCGATCCGCGTGATGCGCGCGCTGGGCGTCGAGGAAATCCTGATCTTCAACGCGGTGGGCGGGATGAACCCGAATCTGGACCTGGGCGACCTGATCATCGTCACCGACCACATCAACCTGATGGGCGACAATCCGCTCATCGGGTGGAACGACGATCGCCTGGGCGAGCGGTTCCCGGACATGTCGGACCCGTACTGCCGCGATCGCCGCGCGCTCATGGAGGCGACCGCGCTCGACCTGGGGACGCCCCTGCGCCGCGGCGTGCTCGTCGCCGTGGCCGGTCCCAACCTGGAGACGGCGGCCGAGTATCGCTTCCTGCGGCGTATCGGTGCCGACGTCGTCGGGATGTCGATGGTTCCCGAGAACCTGGTCGCCGTTCACGCCGGCATGAAGGTGCTCGGCCTGTGCGTCGTTACCGATCAATGCAAACCCGATGCGCTCGAACCCATCAATCTCGAGCGTATCATCGCGACGGCCGAGACCGCGGAGCCCAGGCTCCGGGCGCTCGTCGCCGAGTACCTCGCGCGCGTGTAGCCGCGCGCGGATGGTTTTCATGACCCAGCCCCGTTTCCCCAGACTCTCGTCTTCCGAGCACGTCGTCCGTGCCGAAGAAGATCTCGCCGCCTACTGGGAGCGCGATCGTATCTTCCAGCGCAGTGTCGACGAACGCCCCGAAGACAACTCGTTCGTGTTCTACGAAGGCCCGCCGACCGCCAACGGACAGCCGGGCGTGCACCACGTGATCGCGCGGCTGTGCAAGGACGCGGTGTGCCGGTATCGGACCATGCGCGGGCAGCGTGTCGTACGTAAGGCGGGGTGGGACACCCACGGGCTGCCGGTCGAGATCGAAGTCGAGCGGTCGCTGGGAATCGAGCGCAAGGAGCAGATCGAGGCGTACGGCATCGCCGAGTTCAACCAGAAGTGCCGCGAGAGCGTCTTCAAGTACGAGAAGGACTGGGTCGCGTTCACGCGGCGCATCGCATTCTGGCTGGATCTCGAGCATCCGTACGTGACCTACGACAACCGCTACATCGAAACGGTGTGGTGGATCCTCAAGGAGTTCTGGAAGGCGGACCTGATCTACCAGGGGCACAAGAGCGTGCCCTGGTGTCCGCGCTGCCAGACGTCGCTCTCGAGCCACGAGCTGAGCCTGGGCTACAGGGACGTATCCGATCCGAGCGTGTACATCCGCTTCAAGCGGCGCGACAAAGACGAGTTCTTCCTGGCGTGGACCACGACACCGTGGACGCTGACCTGCAACGCGGCGCTCGCCGTCGCGGCCGCCGAAGCCTACGTGCGCGTGGCGCACAAGGGCGAGGTGCTGGTGCTGGCGCGCGAGCGTCTCGGCGTGCTGGACGGCGAGTACGAGGTGATCGAGACCGTCTCGGGTGCTGACCTGGTCGGGTCGGAATACGAGCCGCTGTTCGACTTCTATAAGGACGCCGAGGGGGCGTTCCGCGTCATCCCCGGCGACTTCGTCAGCCTCGAGGACGGCACCGGCATCGTGCACATCGCGCCCGCGTTCGGCGCCGACGACTACCGCATGCACAGGGAGTTCGGAGTCCCGCTCCTGCAGGGTGTGCGCGTCGACGGCACCTTCGAACCGCAGGTGACCACGTGGGCGGGGCAGTTCATCAAGGACGCCGACCCGGCCATCATCAAGTGGCTCAAGGAGCACGGGCAGCTCTACCGGAGCGAGCGCATCACGCACTCGTACCCCTTCTGCTGGCGTTGCTCCACGCCGCTCGTGTACTACGCCCGCCAGTCCTGGTACATCCGCACGACGTCGTACAAGGACCGCATGATCGAAGCCAACTCGCGCGTCAACTGGATCCCGCGCGAGGTGGGCGAGTACCGTTTCGGCAACTGGCTCGAGAATAACGTGGACTGGTCGCTCTCGCGCGAGCGCTACTGGGGAACGCCGCTCAACCTGTGGGTGTGCGCGTCCTGCGGGCATACCGACGCCGTGGGCAGCATCGACGAGTTGAAGGAGCGCGCGACCAACTTCCCGGCCGACGAATCCACGCTCGACCTGCACCGCCCCATGGTCGACGACCTCGAGCTGGCGTGCACGTGCGGCGCCGCCATGAAGCGCGTGAAAGATGTGATCGACGTCTGGTTCGATTCGGGATCGATGCCGTTCGCGCAGTACCACCACCCGTGGGACGAGTCGGGCATGTTCGCGCGGCAGTTTCCGGCCGACTACATCTGCGAGGGGATCGATCAGTCGCGCGGGTGGTTCTATTCGCTCCTCGCCATCTCGGTCTTCCTCAAGGGCGAAAGCCCCTATCGCAACTGCCTGACCACCGAGCTCATCCTCGACAAACACGGGCAGAAGATGTCGAAGAGCAAGGGCAACACCGTCCAGCCCTGGGACGTCCTCAACCACGAGGGCGCCGACTCGCTGCGCTGGTACCTGGTTACGACGAGTCCGCCGTGGACGCCGACCCGATTCGATCGCGACGGTGTCAAGGAAACCGCGCGCAAGATGCTGGAGAACGTCCGCAACGTGTACGCGTTCTTCGCCATGTACGCGTCCATCGACGACTACCGGCACGGCGAGGACCGCGGTCAGCCCACGTTGCTCGACCGCTGGATTCTCTCCCGCTTCCACTCCACCGCGAAGCGGGTGGGCGCGTGGATGGACGAATACGATCTTACGCGTGCGGCGCGTGCGCTGGAGCGGTTCGTCCTCGACGAGCTCTCCAACTGGTACGTGCGCCGCTCGCGCCGGCGTTTCTGGAAGGGCGAGCGCGGGCCCGACAAGGTCGCCGCATTCCACACCCTCTACACCGTGCTCGACGGCGTGGCGCGCATGCTGGCCCCCTTCGTGCCCTACCTGGCCGAGGAGATCTTCCTCGCGCTGCGCGGGCGGACGGCGGGTGACGGGGGCGGGGAGAGCGTGCACCTGGCGCCGTTCCCGGTGGCCGACGATTCCACCATCGACGATGCGCTCGAGTCCGCGATGGAGACGGCGATGGCGGTCGCCTCGCTCGGGCGGACCGTACGCAACGACGCCGGCGTGCGCATCCGCCAGCCCCTCTCCGAGATGCTGCTCCATTCGACGGATGCGGCGCGACTGGCGCGCTTCATCGAAAACGAGGAGATCGTCGCCATCGTGCTCGACGAGCTAAACGTGCGGTCGGTGTCGGCGCTCGATGAGCTCGGTGATTTCGTGCGCGTGTCCGCGACACCGGTCTTCCCGGTGCTCGGGAAGAAGTACGGCAAACGTGTCCCGCGCGTGGTGGAGGCGATCCGGGCCCTCGACTCGGGGGCGCTGGCCACGTTCATGAAGAGCGGCACCGTGGACATGTCCGTCGACGGCGAGACGATCCCGCTGCAGCGCGAAGACGCGACGGTCCAGGTCGAGGCGGCCGAAGGGTACGGGGCCAGCGAGGACCGCGGCCTGACGGTGATCATGAATCTGACCATCGACGACGAGCTCAGGACCGAGGGCATCGCGCGCGAGATCATCAACCGGCTGCAGAACCTGCGCAAGAGCTCGGGCTACGACGTCACCGATCGCATCCGCCTCCGCTACGACGGGAGCGACGAGATCGTGGGTGTCTTCGACCGGCTCGGCCGACTCATCGCGGAAGAGACCCTGGCCGAGGATGTCGCCCGTGGCGCGGCCGATTGGAGCGACGCGACGGAGTTCGAGCTCGACGGCGAGCGGGTCGGCCTCTGGGTTCAGAAATGTCGTTGACAGTGTGGTAACCCGATACTATCTTTCGTTCGCTCCGACGCGGGCGCCATCGGCCATAACGCGTTATATTAAAAGAGGTTAGAGGAATGAATAAGCGGGAACTGCAGCGGTTCAGGAAACTCATCGAGGACGAGCGTCAGCACGTTCTGCAGCGCCTGGGCATGATCGAAGAGGAAATCCAGGGCCTCGCCGCCAACCAGTCCGGCAACCAGAGTTATTCCAACCACATGGCCGACGTCGGGTCCGACGCCATGGAGCAGGAGCAGGCGTTCATGCACGCCAGCCAGGGCACCGACTACCTGATGGCGCTCGAAGAGGCCCTGCGCCGCATCGACAAGGGGACGTACGGGACGTGCGACGAATGCGGAGACAAGATCCCGCCGCGGCGTCTCGAGGCCTTCCTCGCCGCGCGGCTGTGCGTGAAGTGCCAGTCGCGCGCGGAGAGGCTCCAGAGGAGCTAGCGTGGGGCTGATACTCCCCGCCGCACTCGTCGTCGTTCTCGACCAGCTCACCAAGCAATTCTTCTGGCGCAACGGCCAGAACTACACGGTCATCGAAGGCTTCTTCAACGTCACGCTGGTCCGCAACTCCGGCGCCGCCTTCGGCGTGCTTCAGGGCGGGCGGGTGTTCTTCGTGGTCGCCAGCGTGGTCGCGATCGCCCTCATCGCCTACGTCGGATGGCGTCTCCCGAAGGAGAGCCGGTACCGCCGCGTGTTGCTCGCCCTCATCCTCGGGGGGGCTGTCGGCAATCTCATCGACCGGCTGTTGTACGGCCAGGTGATCGACTTCATCCAGATCGGGTTCCGCGGGCACTACTGGCCCGTGTTCAACGTCGCCGACATGGCCGTGACCGTCGGCGCCGCGCTGCTCGTCCTCTACGCGGTGCGCGGGTCCGGCACGGAGCCGCAGCAGGCGACGCCCGGAGCGGTGCGCTACACGCCGCCCGCCCCCGAATCCGACGACCCGTCGCCTCGCGGGTAACGCCGCGTCATGTCCGAAGAGCGCCTGACACTGACCGTTGCCGGCGCGGACGCCGGACAGCGCCTCGATCGGTTCTGTGCCGCCCGTCTCGACACACTCTCGCGCACGCAGGTCCAGGCGCTCAACGCGGCCGGGGGTATCCTCGTCAACGGTCGCACCCGGCCCGACAGCTACGCGGTGGAGGCGGGAGACGCCATAGTCCTCGACCCGGCCCGTCTGCCGGGACGGCGGGATGACTCCGGCGGTCCGGTGCCGCAGGCCATCGATGTCGCCGTGGTTCACGAAGACGAGAGCCTCATCGTCGTCAACAAGCCGGCCGGGCTCGTGGTCCATCCCGCCCACGGCAACTGGGAGGGGACGCTGGTCAATGCACTGCTGGGCCGGGGCACCGCGCTCGCGGCGCTCGGGAGCCGCGATCGCCCCGGGGTGGTGCATCGCCTCGACAAGGACACCTCCGGCGTCATGGTGCTGGCCAAGACGGACACGGCCTACCGCTCGCTCGCCCATGATATAAAGGAGCACCGGTTCCGTAAGACCTACCACGCGATCGTCTTCGGGAACCTGCGCTCGCCGCGTCTCACCGTGGACGTCCCCATCGCACGCCACCCCGTTCAGCGCCAGCGCATGGCCGTGGTCGAGGGCGGGCGCCCCGCGCACACGGAGGTGTTCGTGGTAGACACCTATAATCATTTCGACTATATTCGCGTGATCACCCAAACGGGACGGACGCACCAGATACGCGTTCATTTGACGCATATCGAGCATCCTCTCCTGGGCGACCCGGTCTACGGAGGTCGGCGACAGCGAGCGCGGGCGGCGGACAGTCGTACGCGAGGGATGCTCGAGCAACTCGTGAAGGCGGTTCCCCGACACGCGCTGCACGCGTCGCAACTGTCGTTCACACATCCCGGGACGGGAGAACCGGTGACATACACGACGGCGCTTCCCGCCGACATGCGGTTTGCCCTGGAAACCTTGTATCGCGAGGACCGGGCGAAGGAGGTTTAGCTTGAAGATCACACAGAGAGAAGTGGGCAACGCAGTCATTCTGGACCTGAACGGCAAGCTCACGGGCGGGCCGGATGCCGACACGTTCCGCGAGGTGTTCAAGTCTCTGATCGACCAGAATAAGAAGAACGTCGTCGTCAATCTGGAAAAAGTCTCCTGGATCAACTCCACCGGGCTCGGCATTCTCATCAGCGGGTACACCTCGGTGCGGCGGGCGGGCGGCGACCTGGTGGTCATGCATGCCTCGGATCGCATCGAGAGCATCCTCTACGTCACCAAGCTCAATCTCCTGTTCAAGTCGTACGAAGCGGAAGAAGAAGCTGTCGCCAGCTTCTCGCAGTCCAGCTGAGTTCGTAGCCGCCATCTGGCGGGAGTGGAGCATGGGGAAGAACGATCACGCCGAGCAGATGGTCCTGAACATACCGAGCGATCTGAAGTATCTCGGTGCTGTTGACGCGGCCATTCAGGACCTCGCACGGGAATTCTCGTTTTCATCCGACGCCATCAACGATGTCAGCACGGCCCTGATCGAGGCGTGCAGCAACGCCATCGAGCACGGCAATCGTTTCGCGCGCAACAAGCGCGTCGTGGTGACGCTGCGTTTCAACGGCGAGTCGTTCGCCGCCAGTGTGAAGGACGAAGGCCCCGGCTTCGACTTCGAGTCGGCCCTGCACGAGGACTCCCCACCCGACCCCATGAGCGAACGGGGGCGCGGCCTCATGATCATGAAGGCGTTTACCGACGCCCTCTCCTTCCGATACGCGGACGGTGGCCTGTATGTCGAGCTCGTCAAGCGGCGCGGAGACGGCGAGCCGGGCGAGTGACGTTCCTTCGGCGTTCTTGCGCCGCGGAACCCTCGCCCGCCGAGGCACGTAGAACGGGGGACGTCGACCCGCGACGCCGCGGACGTTTCCGGAGCGGCTAGAGATGACCGGCCCCTATACCGTCGTTGTATCCGCCGCATACCTCGTTTGCGGCGTCGTTATCTTCCTCGTCGGCATGACGCTGCTTCGTGCGGGGCGCGCGAGCGCGCCGACTCGTGCCGCCGCGCTGATGCTGTTCTTCGCCGGCATCGGCCCCCTGCTCACCGCTTCCGGGACCTTTCTCGAAGGAACCCTGGCCCACGGCGCCATCCTCTACACCACGATGGTGGAGAACTTCGAGTACCTCTGGGAGTTCTACTTTCCGTCGCTGCTGCTCTTCACCCTGAGTTTTCCCGCCGAGAACCGCGTCCTCAACCGGTATCCGGTCATCGGCCTGCTCATATTTCTCCCCTACCTGTTCCACCTGGCGGCGCTCATGTTCGGCGAGCGCATGCTGCAGGAGCTGGGGAGGGTGCCCGCGACGATCGCAATGGACCACGATTTCAGCGTGGGTCCGCGGCAGCTGACGCTCACCGGCTTCGACGCCGTGCTCGGGGCGGTCGTGCGACTCCTGGAACGCATCCACCGCGACCTCTTCGCGCTGGTGAACATCGTCTACTCGCTGGTCGCGCTCGGCATCCTGTGGCGGAGCCGGGTCACGCTCGCGAACCCGAGGCTCGTCCGCCAGCTGCAGACGGTCGGTATCGGCGTCGCCGCGAGCGTCGTGTTCTACGTCGTGGCCAAGGTGGCCATCGTGAGCCGCACCACTTTCTTCTCCGACAACGTGAGCCTCGCGCTGCTCAACCTGTCGCTGGTGGTGAGCGGCGGCACGATCGCGTATGCGGTAATCCGCCAGCAGTTCCTCGGCGTGCGCAATATCATTCAGCGCACCGTCCTGTACGCCGCCATCGCCGGGTTGTTCGCGGTCACCTACCTGGTGCTGGTGCGGCCGGTGACGGAGTTCTTCTCGCAGTACAGCGCCCGCGGGAAGGACGCGTTCGAGACCGGCTTCATCGTGCTCGTCGTCCTTGCCTTTCAGCCCGTGCTGGAGCGCGCGGAGACCGTCCTCGAGCGCGCGCTCATCCGCGGGCGCGGCGGTCTGGCGCAGCGATTCAAGCGGCTGGGCGACGCCGTCGCCGCGGCGACCGCACGCGACGACCTCGACCGTGTGGTGACCGTCGGACTCCACGACGTGCTCGACGCCTCCGGCGTGCGCCTCGTCCCGGTCACCTCGGCCGACGACCCCATCGCATCGGCGCTCACCGAGATCGCCGAGCCGATCCGGCGACGGGATCTCCTCGAGGTCGCCACCCGGCGCCGGCGCTTCCGGCCGTGGAAGCGGAAGCGGGACGACGCCCCGCGTCCCACCGTCCCGGGCGAGCACCTGCCCGAGCGCGTGGACGTCTTCGTTCCCGTCATCCACGACGGGGAGTGCATCGCGTACATCGAGCTGGGCGAGAAGGTCTACGGGTTGACCTACGCCGCCGAAGAGCTCGGGCACCTGGCGGTGCTGTCGACGCAGATCGGGGCGGCGTTCCAGAACATCCGCCTGCTCGCCGAGAGCGTCGATCGCCAGGTCTTCGAGGAGGAGCTGAAGATCGCGCGTAAGATCCAGATGCAGATGCTTCCCTCGGAACCTCCCGCGCTCCCCGGGTTTGATCTATACGGGGTGACGGTGCCGAGCCGGCAGGTCGGCGGGGACTACTACGACTTCGTGATCGTCGACGGGCGCTGGCTGGTGGTCGTGGTGGCGGACGTTTCCGGCAAGGGGATCCCCGCATCGATCCTGACCGCGACGCTGCAGGCGACGGTACGCACCAACGCCGACACCCAGGGCAGCCCGCCGGGAATGATGGCGCGCCTCAACCGCCTCCTGTTCCGCAACACGAGCGCGGCCGAGTTCGCGACCGCGTTCTACGGCCTGATCGATCTGGAGACCGGAGCGATGCGGTATTCGAACGCGGGGCACGATTTCCCCTTCGTGGTGGGGAACGGGGGCACGCACCAGCTCCACGAGAGCGGCATCGTGCTGGGATGCATCGAGGACTTCCAGTACGAAGAGAGCCTGTGCGACATCCCGTCCGGCAGCGCGCTCATCGTCTACACCGACGGCGTCACCGATTCGGAGTCGCGGGCGGGGGACTATTATGGTACCGATCGGCTGCGGGTCGTTCTGGAGCGCCACGCCACGGACTCGGCACGCGACATCTGCCGCCGCGTCATCGAAGACGTGCGCACCTTCGGCGACGGGGAGAATCAGGACGACCTGACCCTCGTCGTACTGAAACGGCGCCCATGAGCGCGGAACGCGGCGAGCGGCGCATCCTCGCGCTGGATCCGGGCGAGCGGCGGGTCGGGATGGCGGTGAGCGATCCGCTGGGAATCACCGCGCAGGGGCTGCCGACCTTCGACCGGCGCGGGGGAGACCTGGTGGCGCGGATCCGGGAGGTGGTGTCCGAGTACGGCGTCGAGCGCCTCGTCGTCGGCCACCCCATCGGGCTGTCCGGCCGCGAGACGGAGGCGTCGCAGGACGCCGAGGCGCTGGCCGATCGGTTGCGCGCCCAGACCGGACTGCCCGTCGATCTGTGGGACGAGCGGCTTTCGAGCACCGAGGCGCAGCGGGTGCTGGCCGGGCGCCGCGCCGCGAAGGGCGACGTGGACCGGGTGGCCGCGGTCCTGATCTTGCAAGGCTACCTGGACGCGCATCCGCGCGACGTGTGAGCGGCGCGGCCGGTTGAACATCACGGAGAGGGCATGTCCCGCAAGAGACTGACCATATTGATCCTGGGCGTCATGGGCGTCGTGTTTCTCGCGTACGGCGCGTTCGTGGTCGTCGATGTCACCCGCGCGCCGGCTTCCACCGGCGAGCACGTGCGCGTCACCGTCGCGCGCGGTCAGAGCTTCGACGCGGTCATCGACGATCTGGTGACCTCGGGGCTCGTGCGCCGCGGATGGACGCTGCGCTTCTTCGCGCAGACGCTGCGCGACGACCGCAAGATCCGCCGCGGCACCTACGAGTTCGCGGTGGGCACGGCCCCGGTGGAGATCCTGCGCGCGATGGTCCGCGGCGACATCCTGGCCGTGCGCGTCACCGTGCCCGAGGGATTCACGACCTGGCAGATCGCCCATGCGTTCGAGTCCTCGGGCGTCGACTCGGCGACGATGTTCGAGGCGACGCGCGACGCCGACCTGCGCCACGTGTGGCGGGTGCCGTCGGAGTCCCTGGAGGGCTACCTGTTTCCCGACACCTACCTGGTGCCGTTCGGGACCAGCGCGCGCGACGTGGTGACGCAGATGCTGGAGCGCTTCGCCCGGGAGTGGACCCCCGAGCTGGAGCGCCGAGCGGCCCGCGTCGGGATGACACGGCACGAGGTGCTGACGCTGGCATCGGTCATCGAAGCCGAGGCCCAGGTACCCGAGGAGCGCCCCGTCGTCTCCGCCGTCTATCACAACCGGCTCCGGCGCGGCATGCGCCTCGAAGCGGACCCCACGGTGGCCTA
>CAZCQM010000010.1:0-17763 GCA_964500785.1 uncultured bacterium | reverse complement strand
ACCGCGGGCGCCTCTTCTACAAGGACCTCCAGATCGATTCGCCCTACAACACGTACCAGCACGCGGGGTTGCCGCCCGGGCCCATCTGCAGCCCGGGACGATCGGCGATCCACGCGGCGCTCTACCCCGATTCGACCGTGCACGCGCTGTACTTCGTTGCGCGCGGGGACGGCCGGCACGTATTTTCAGAGACGCTCGCGGAGCACAACGCGGCGGTGCGGCGATCGCGCCAGGAGCGCGCCCACCCGCCGGTGTCGAAGCCGCGCTGACACGAGGACACGAACGCCGTGACAGGAAACCGACTCACACCCGAAACCGCGGCCGATCTCGGTCGTCTCGAGGAGACCATCGCCGCCCACGGCCCCATGGTGGTCGCGTATTCCGGCGGCGTCGACTCGGGGCTGCTCGCGTTCGCCGCGCGGCGCGTGCTCGGTGAGCGCATGCTGTGCGTCATCGGCGTTTCTCCCTCGCTTGCGGGCGGGGAGGAGGCGGCTGCGCTCGCCTTCCTCGATGCGCACCACATCCCGTACCGGCGCATCCGGACGCGCGAGGTCGACGACCCGCGGTATCGGGCCAACGGTCCGGACCGGTGCTACCTCTGCAAGAGCGAGTTGTTCACCCGCATCGAAGAGTCGCCTGAATCGCGCGCGTTCCCGGTCCTGGCCTACGGTGCCAACGCCGATGACCGGACGGACTTCCGCCCCGGTGCCCGCGCGGCGCGCGAGCGCGGGGTGGCCGCACCGCTCGCCGAAGCCGGGTTCACGAAGGAAGCCGTGCGGCGGGTCGCGCGCGAGCTGGGGCTCGCCCTGTGGGACAAGCCGGCGTCCCCGTGCCTCGCATCGCGCATTCCGTACCACACGGAAGTGACGCCGGAGAAGCTCGAGCAGATCGACCGGGCCGAGGCGGCGTTGAAGGCGATGGGTTTTGGCGACTGCCGCGTGCGCCACCACGGGGCCACGGCGCGCATCGAAGTCCCCGCCGAAGAGATCGCGCGCCTCGACGAGCCCGATGTCCGCGAACGGGTGGAGGCGGGCGTGCGCGCGGCCGGCTTCGATCGCATCGAGGTCGAGCCCGACGGATTGCGGAGCGGGCGGCTCAATGCGGCGCTCCGGCGGTCACCTTGACAGTCCGAGCGAGCGTGTGATTTGATCCGCGGGACGGAGGAAGTCCTATGACGAGCCCGACGACAGGGAAGAGCGAGCGCAGGTTCCGGTGGAAGCTGTTTGGAGCCGGAATGGCCGCCATCGTAATTGGTTATGTGCTGCTTGCCGTCAACGACATCACGGTGGCGCCGATCCTCCTCGTGCTCGGCTACTGCGTGCTCGTTCCCCTGGCCTTCCTGTGACCCGTCGCCCCGCGGCGGGCGGCGCCATCGTGCGGAGCACCCCGGGCGAATAGCTCAGTTGGTAGAGCGTCTGCCTTACACGCAGAAGGTCACAGGTTCGAGCCCTGTTTCGCCCACCATCCCGCCAGAGCACGTTATCCCATAACAAGTTAGTCCGTATCGGCCCCGGATTGGGTGGGGTTTGGACCGGGCCGGCGCGTCAGCCCGGTTCGGTGGCTTCCCCATGCGGAAAACGTCCCGAATATGTGCGTTGACAGTCGTTTCCGGTCCGTGGTAGAATTCTACCCGGTCGAGTAAGGTGTCGTTTTACCAACCGGTGGAGGGAGGTAGGCCGCCAGCACGCGCAGTACGCCGGCGGTCGGCTTCCGGATATAGGTCAATTCCACAACCACTTTTTGGAGGTGTCGGAATGTTGAAAGGTAAGTTTACTGTCCTTTCGCTTGTCGCCGCAGCAGTGCTGTGTTGGCAGGTGGCGGGCGTCAGTAACGTGAATAGCGGTATCGTCGACCCGTGTAATTCGAGCGCAGTTCTCGAAGGATATGTGCCGGCGGGTTCGTCGACGGGCGCCGTCGCTTTCGGTTGTCCGGTGGGCGATGGTGAGGATCTTGGCGCACCGACGGGTCTGGCCCCGGCGGGTCTCGATATCCTCGTCACCGTCAGGGACAACACCAACGCAGTCGTCCCGGGCGTTCCGGCCGAGGACTTCTGGCTGGTTGGCTGCAGCGACCTGCTCGTGCTGTGCAACAACACGTTGTCGGTCAACGCAGACGCGGCGACCAACAGCCTCGGGCAGACGTTCATTCGTTTCTGGCCCCTCGGCGTTGGCGGCTGTGACGCCAGCGGCGTTCGCGTGGTGTGCCAGGGTGCCGTTATCGGCGGCGGTGTGTGCGGCGATCCGTGCCTTCCGCTGACGATTGCGAATCCGGACCAGAAGAACCCCGGTGGCGGCGGCGCGGACCTGCAGGTCTCGGCTGCTGACTTCACGTATTTTGCCGGTTTGTTCGTACCCGCTGGTTACCAGCCGTGCATCGACATGGTTGTCTCGGGAACCAAGAGCGCCAACGACTTCACGAAGTTCGCGGCTCACTTCTATGGCCCGGGCGGCGCTGGTCAGCATCACTGTAACCAGTAAGGCAATAGCGGCGTGGGTGACTCCTAAATCGTTCAGCGACTTTGATTTTGCATGTTAAGGAGTATGTCGCTATGAAGAAAGCTCTAGCAGGGGTGCTTGTTGCATCGCTCCTCGGCCTCGTGGCCACCGGTGCGATGGCGCAGGTACCGAACTTTCAGGTTTATTTCGATGCGAACTTCCACGAGGCCCAGGTCGTGACGTGCGGTGCTCCGCTCGAAACGATCGACCTGTATGTCGTGATGAATAACTTCAACACGATCATCTCGGGTGCGAACTTCAGCATCGATTTCCCCCAGGCCTTGTTGTACAACGGTGAGACGTATCCACCGGCCACCCTGAACCTCGGAAACGCGAATTCTGCGGATCCGTCGCCGGGGTTGGGCGGAGAGCTCGTCGGTTTCGGCCTGCCTCAGAACGGCTTTCAGCCGATTCTGGTGACCACGGTGCACTGCTACTGGTCGGGCGTCTGCGATTGCGGCCCGCAGGGAACAGCGCAGCCGGTCGTCGTACGTGGCTACAAGTACGCCGACGGTGTCAACGGCAGTCTCAACCCGGAGGGCGTCGAGGCGGAGACCTACAATGTCATTCCCTCTGTCGGGATGACGTCGTTGATCTGCGGCCCGGTGAGTACTCAAGAGTCCACCTGGGGTGCGGTTAAGGCGCTGTACCGGTAGTAGATGTAACAGGCGGTTTTGTTTTCGGCTGGATGAACCACGATGTTTCGGGTTCATCCACGACACGCGATTCAGCGGTTCATCCAGCCTTTTTTCTCAGGTTCACATCCTTAGCAAGGAGCGACTGTAATGAAAAAGGTTCTATTGATTGCAATGGCGATCACGCTGTGCGCGGGCGCGGCGATGGCGGACCACCTGGGTATTTATACCGACCAGGTGGCCACCGCGTGTACGTTCTCCGGCCCGTATCCGGCGGCTCCGGCTACCGTCGATCTGTATGTTGTCCACCGGTTCTCGGCGGGAGCCAAGGGCTCGGACTTCAAGGTCGTCGACGCTTCGGGGCTGATCCCGGCCTCGCAGACGCTGCTCGGGACCCCGCAGTACCTGGCGCTCGGTGCCTGGAACACGGGCTGGGTCATCGGCTACGCGTTCTGCTACAACGGTGACATCCCGGTCGCGAAGCTGTCGTTCTATGCCTTCGCCCCGCCGGCGGACTGCGCTTCGATCTCGATCGCGGCGGACCCGAATGCGGCCCAGGGCGAGCCCCTGGCGATCGACTGCAGCGATGCAGAGAACATCGCGACGGGTGGTGTCTTCCACTTCAATCCGAATGGCACCTGCACCGATTGCGGTGAGCCCAACGCGACGCAGGAGAGCACCTGGGGCAAGGTCAAGGCCCTGTACCGGTAGTTCTCTTTCGTTTCGCCAGGCGAATCGATTGGGTAGTTCACGCGCCCGGGTCGTCACGACCCGGGCGCGCTCTTTTTCCGGGGATCGTTCGGTCCGGTCGCAGGCCGGCGGCACAGGCTGAACCCTCGATTCACGACATCCGCCGTCCCACCCTGGACCGTGTCATCGTCTGGCTCGAAGGAAGAAACGATGAAACGAGTTCTATGGATTGCGCTGATGCTTACGACAGGTGCCGCGACTGTCACGCAGGCGCAGGTGCCCTACTTCCAGGTCTACTTCGATCCCGATTTCCACACGACGGGAGCGAACTGCGGTACGCCGACGGAGACGATCGACCTGTACGTCGTGATGCACAATTTCAACACGCTGATCTCGGGAGCGAACTTCAGCATCGATTTTCCCGCTTCGCTCGCCTACCTCGGTGAGACCTATCCCGCCGCGACCCTCGTCCTCGGCACCGCGGACGCGGCGTACAACGGACCGGGCACCGGAGGTGAGCTCATCGGCTTCGCCGTGCCTCAGAACGGCTTCCAGCCCATCCTGGTGACGACGCTTCACTGCATATGGACGAGTAGCTGTGAGTGTGGTCCGAGCGCCGTTGCGCAAGCGGTCGTCGTGCGCGGGTACAAGTACAACGATCCGGAGGTCGGGACCGCGGCTCCGGAAGGTGTCGAATCCGAGACCTACAATGTCATTCCCGCCGTGGGGATGGCGTCGTGGATCTGCGCTATCATCGGGACCGAGCAGTCCACCTGGGGTGCGGTGAAAGCATTGTACCGGTAGTCGGCCGCGAGGGGGTTTGCGATGAAACAGGTTCCATGGATTGTGCTGGCGTTTACACTCGGTGCGGGCGCGGCCGCGGCGGACCACATCGGGGTCTACCCGGACGAATTCGCCAGCGAGGCGTGCCTGAACGTACCCGGGCCCTTTCCGCGGACGCTCGACGCGTATGTCGTCCATCGATTCACGGCCGGCAGTATCGGGTTGAGCTTCCGAGTGGTGGACGACAACACCGGCATGGTACCCGTGTCGCAGACGTTGTCGGGACCGCAGTACGTCAGCTCGGGGTCGTGGGACACCGGGTGGGTGATCTGCTACGGATCCTGCTACGCGGGGGATGTCCCCGTTGCGAAGTTGACGTTTTCCGTCCCCGGCGCGCCGCCGACGTGCAGCTCGTTGATGATCGTGGCGAACCCGGACGTTACACAGGGAACGCCCGTTGCCATCGATTGCGCCGACGAGGAGAACGTTGCCACCGCCGGACGCCTCACCCTCAATTCGGACGAGTCGTGCGCCTGCATCATCACGGCGCGCGGGGTGCGGGAGACGCCCCGGCACGGGCCCGTGGCGCTGTACGCGTCGGCATGCACCCCGAACCCGGTTCGATCGGGGACGTGGGGAAGAGTGAAAGCCCTGTACCGGTAGTCACCGGGGGGGGAGACGGTCGCCGACCGTGCACCAGCGGTGGTCGAAAATCGGCCACTCGTGCAGAAGCGTGCACCGGGCGGCCCGGGGCCGCATCGTTTCTCGCCAATTATCAGCAGGTTACGGGCGTCGCCGTCCCGGCACGCGCGTTGCACGCAGCCGGGGCAAAAACCCTTGACAGTCTCAAACGCACCGGGGGATAGTCGCCCCGTTGGGGATAACTTCGGCGCGCGATGGGGTCTTTCTACGGGTTTCGCAGTCAGACTTGACGGTCCCAACAGGTGATGGGGTCGCACGGATCGGACGGAACGAGAAGGAGTTGTCGACTATGAAAAGAATGTTGCTAACGGTACTATGTGTGACGGTGCTGGCGAGTCCTGCGTTCGCCCAGTGGGGCAATATCGCCGTTTTCGAAGATGATCAGGGGTTGAGCTGCTCGATTACGGACAACGTGTCCGGGCTCAAGCACGTGTTTATCCTGCATGTCAACAATCAGCAGGGGGTCAAGGGAAGCGCGTTCATGATCCAGGAGACGGCCGGGTCGACTCTCCAGTGGCTCAGCGCGACGCCCCTGGGGACACCGACGTTCCTCGTCATCGGCGATGCCCACGCCGCTCCCGGCATCATCGTGGCGTACGCACAGTGCATCGCGACTCCGTCGTTCCCGATCCTCGACTGCAGCTACTTCGCCGCGGGAACCAGCGCTGCATGCTCGCGGATCCAGATCGTCCCGGCTCCGAATACCGCGCAGGGCGAGGTTCTCGTCATCGACTGCAGCGATGCCGAGCAGGTTCAGCCGCAGAACGGGCAGGCGATCATCAACGAGGATGGGACGTGCATGTGCAACGTCCCCGTCCAGGAGAGCACCTGGGGCAAGGTCAAGGCGCTCTACCGCTAACCTCGTTTCGGTTGTTGCGTGAGTGAATCGAATGGCCTCCGCGTTGCGCGGGGGCCATTCGTGTATCCGGGCGGATGGGCCCGTCGAACGGCGTCTTGACAGTGGCGGGCGGGGGACGCTAGACTTCATCAAGACCGCCGCCCGCCCTTCAACCTACCCCTATCGAGCGTTTCGGTTGCATTTGAGACGGATCAGTACCCATCGAGGTCGCGTGCTCCCGGTGCTGCTGCTCGCGGCGGCTCTGCCGGCCTCCGTGTCCGCACGGTCGGGGGCGGTGCGACCGGCGACGCTGGTGCGGGCGGACGACGCCGTCGTCACCTTCCGACTGGACGTCCCCGGCCCCGTGTTCTCGCCGTCCTCGCTGTCAGGCTTCGAGCACATCCAGATGGATGGGTTTGCCCCCATGGGCCGTCCCGGGGAGCCTCCGGTCCCGTCGCACCCGTTCCTGGTCGCCATCCCGCCGGGGGCCACGGCCACGGTCACCGCGCGCGCCCTGACCTCCGAGGCGGCCGGCACGCACCGTCTGGAGCCCTATCCGACGCCGACCCTGATCCAGGACGACGAGCTCGGGCCCGTCACGGGTGAGAGGCTGGAGGTGGACGAAGCCGCCTACCGGTCCTGGAGCCCGCCCGGCCTGGCCGAGGCGGACGCCCCGGCGTACATCCGCCACCAGCGCGTGCTCCCGGTCCGTGTCAACCCGGTCTCCTACGACCCCGTTTCGGGCGAGGTCACCGTCGCCACGAGGGTCGAGGTGACGGTCCGCATCTCCGGCGCCCCCCGGACGGCGCCCACTCAGGCCCCGGCCCGTCCCGAGACAAAGGAATGGGACGACATCTTCGGCCGCCTCCTCGTCAATCCCGCGCAGGCGCGGCAGTGGCGGGAGATCCGCCCGGACGTCGGGCTCGCGCCCGATCGCGCGGGTACGGCGCGTATGGCGCTCCCGGGAACGGTGAAGCTCAGCGTCCGCGAGTCGGCCATGCACCGGGTGACGGCGAGCGCGCTCATCGCGGCGGGATTCCCGGCCGGGCAGCCGATCGGCAATCTGCGCCTGTTCAAGCCCACGTACCTCGAAGCGTCGTTCGCCGAGTCGTCGGTGAACATCGCATTCTACGTGCGCGAGGATCCCGCGGGCACCGCGGGCGTGTTCGACGGCAACGACCTGCTCATTTTCTACGGCCAGCGCCTGCGCGACGACGCGGGACAGCCGGCGTCGGCGGAGCAGTTCTCGGATCACAACGTCTACTGGCTCGAAGCATCGCCGGGAACGGCGATGGGAACGCGCTCACCCGCGGTGGGAACCGTGTCCGCGGACACCGCGACGGCATCGTTTCCGGCGAGCCAGCACTTCGAGACCGATCTTTCCCTTCGCACGGGGACGCCGCCGGGGAACACCGACATCTACTATTACAATGTGGGCAACGAGGCCGGGCCGGTCGACATGCCCGTGGACCTGAATACGGTCGCGCCGGGTGCGTCGCTTCAGCTGTCCGCGGAGCTGCACGGCCTGACCTACACGAGCCCGCGGTTGATCCGGCTCTCGCTGGTGAACTCGCAGGGCGAGACCGTGCTGGATCCGGGCTACGGAGTTCCCAGCGTGGGACGGCGCGTGTTCACGACGACCGTACCGGCCGCCGCTCTGGTGCCGGGTACGAACCAGTTCCGCCTGAACCGCCCCGACCAGTCGCGGTCGTCGGTCGAGGTCCTCCTGAACTGGGTGGAAGCGTCCTACCCGGCGTTGTACCGGGCGCGGGGCAACGCGCTCCGCTTCAACACGGCGTCGCTGGCGGGCGACACGAGCGTGACCGTCACCGGGCTCTCGACCAACGCCGATCTCGAGTTGTTCGACGTGACGCAGGCGTATTCACCGGTCCGCATCGCCCTCGGCTCCGGGCATTTCAAACCGGTACCCGGCGGCTACGCGCTTTCGTTCCGCGAATCGATCGCGTCGCGGGAGCAGCTCCTGCTCACCCCGGTCTCGCGCATGGTCCAGATCGCAACGGGGGACATCGAGGCGGACACGCCCAGCGCCATCATCGGCGGCGCGGCGGAGAGCGGTGTCGACGTGCTGGTGGTGGCCAACAAGCTCTTCGTTCCGCAGATGCAGCAGTGGGCCTCGTACCGGCGCGCACAGGGCTACCGCGTCTATATCGCCGACGTCGAGGACGTCTTCGACGAGTTCAACGGCGGCGTTCCGTCCCCGCGCGCCATCTTCCGCTTCACGCGCCACTTCTTCGAGCTTGGAAACGCGAGCGCGCTCGTGCTGGTGGGAGACGCGAGCGTGGACCACAAGACGGTGAGCTCGTATTCGGCGCCCAATCTCGTGCCGACCAACACCCGCCTCGACAACGTGGGCAGCCTGCTGCTCAACGAAGTCGTCGCCACCGACAAGCGCTACGTCAAGATGCCGGGGCCGACCGGAACCATCGACGCGTACCCCGACCTCATCATGGGCCGGCTCTCGGTGGGGAACACGGGTGAGCTCGACATCGTCCTGACCAAGACACTCAAGTACGAGCGGCCCACCGCTTCGGATTTCTGGCGCAAGCGGATGATCCTCGTGGCGGACGACACCTATTCCGCCGGCGGCTCCACGTTCGGTGGCGCGCAGGTGTGCAACCAGCCGGTCGAGAAGGGGTTCCAGGACGGGCAGGAGGAAAGCGCGCAGACCATCGAGAACTCGCTTCCCGCCGGCTACGACGTCCGCCGTTTCTACCTGGCCGACTACACGAAGGGGTTCTACACCACGCCCTGCGCCAACGTTTTCGCGGCGATCACGTTCACGCGCCAGAACGTTACCGATCTGCTCCTCAACGAGCTCAATCAGGGGGCGACCCTGGTGACGATCCAGGCGCACATGAACCGCCACGTCGTCGCCCACGAAGATCTGCTCGCCACCGACCCGGGTACGGTCCTCGGCGGGACGGGACGCGACCACCTGCGCGTGGAGAATCGCGGCAAGCCGTGGATTCTCTTCGCCATGGGGTGTCATTTCAGCGAGTTCGCCACCTATCAGGAACACCTGCCCGGCATCGTCCAGGAGAACAATCCCAACGGGGACTGCTTCGCCGAGCAGTTCCTCTTCCAGAACGACCGAGGCGCGGTCGCGACCTACGGGAGCACCGGCTTCGAGTACCTGCAGCCCAATCGGGACTACCTCAACGACATGACGCGCATCTGGTTCTACGAGGCGCCGTTCGACACCATGATCAATCAGACCCAGGGCGAGTGGAAGCTCGGGCAGCTCATGTTCCTCACCGAGACGCGGATGGTGGGGCGCGGGCAGGCCGACCCGGTGGACCGCTACGAGATCATCGGCGATCCGCTCCTTCGCATCGACGCGGGACCGCCCGCCTTCGACGTCACCGTCGACGGAAAGCCCGTGCAGGACGGCGGTGTCGTGCAGTCCAGCGCCGCCGGCGATACCATCCAGGTCGTCGCCGTGGTGACCGACGAGAACGCCATCCGCGATTTCGGGCTCGAGATCGACGGGGCCGACCTGACCGATTCGCTGACGGTGGTGCCCCTGGTCGACCAGAGCCTGCCCCGCGCCCGCCAGTACCGGCTGAGCTTCCGCCACAAGCTGCTCCCGGACACCTACGACATCATCCTGCGCGCGTTCCAGGCGCCGGACACGCTCGCCGGGCGGTACCACATCGCCGCCGAGTTCAAGCTGCGCGTGGCGTCCAGCATTACCGTGGCCGTCAACGGGCGCGTCGTTTCGTCGGGAGAGGCGGTTCCGGCGGTGGGGAGCTACCGCGTCGACCTCGCGTTCCCGATCTTCATTCCGGCTTCGCAGATCGACATCTCCATCGACGACGTCACCATTGCCGGCGTGACGCTCACGCACCCGTCCGCGGAGGACTCGCTCTCGTGGGTGGCCACGTTCCAACGGACGCTGGGGGGCGGGAAGCACACGCTGCGCGTCCGGGCGGGGACGATCGAGTTCACGTACGATCTCCAGGTCAGCGAGACGGCGGGGCTGCGCGACGTGATCAACTATCCCAATCCGTATCGCGACGAGGGGACCAGCATCGTCTACACCAACGACGTGGAAATTCTCGACGGGACGATCGACATCTTCACCGTCAGCGGCAAGCGCGTGCGCAGCCTCGTCATCCCACCCAACGCGCGGGGCCCCGGGCAGAACGCCGTCTTCTGGAACGGGCGCGACGAAGCCGGCGACCGGCTCGCCAACGGGGTCTACCTCTACGTGATCCGGGCCACGCAGCGCACGGGCAGCGCCACCGCGCGGGGCAAGATGTCCCACCTCGAATAACGTCCGATTTTCTCTTTGTCCCGTTTTTCGGCCCTCTGGTAGACTCCGGGCGCGCCCGCAGCGCACGCCCATGACCGATCCAAACCAGCTTTTCGACGAGCTCAAGGGGCTCACCACGGAGCAACGGAATCCGCGCACGCGCGAGATCGACCTCGCGCCGACGTCGCGCATCCTGGAGCTTATGAACGACGAGGACCGCGCCGTGCCCGACGCGGTTCGGCGGGCTCTCGGCGACATCGCGCGCGCCGTCGATCTGGTGACGCTGGCCTTCCGGCGCGGCGGGCGACTCTTCTACGCGGGCGCGGGTACCAGCGGTCGCCTGGGGGTGCTCGACGCCGCGGAGTGCCCGCCGACCTTCGGGGTGGACCCGTCCATGGTGCAGGGGATCATCGCGGGCGGACCGGAGACGGTTTTCCGCTCCCGGGAAGGGGTCGAAGACGTCCCGGAGGCCGGAGCACGCGACGTCGCTGCTCACGGCCTGGGGGCGTCGGACGTCCTGGTGGGCATCACCGCCAGCCGCCGGACACCCTACGTGCTCGGCGCACTCGTCGAGGCCCGGAGGCGTGGCGCGAAGACGGTGTTCCTGCGCTGCAACGAGGGCGCGCCACCCGACGTGGACGTGGTCATCACCGTGGTGCCGGGTCCGGAAGTGGTGACGGGCTCCACGCGTCTCAAGGCGGGATCAGCGCAGAAAATGGTGCTCAACATGATCACCACCGCGAGCATGGTCAAGCTCGGGAAGGTCTACGAGAACCTCATGGTGGACGTCCGGCCCAACAGTGCGAAGCTCATCGAGCGCGCCAGGGGGATCGTGATGATGCTCGCGGACCTGCCCTACGACGAGGCGGCGCGCGTCTACGACGCCGCGGGGCGCAACGTCAAGGTCGCGATCGTGATGCAGCGTCGCGGTGTCGACCGCCACGGCGCCGAGAAGCTCCTGTCCGAGGCGGGCGGCTTCCTGGCGCGGGCGCTGGGGGAGCGCGAGTGATGCGGGAGGGACACCCGCGCCGGAGCTGGCGCATCGCGATCGCGGTGCTCGCGACGGTGGTGGCGGTGTCTTCGTGCGGGAAGCGCGAGTCCTCCCGCGACGTCATCCGCCTGTGGCAGTTCTGGGACCTCGCCGTGATCGAGCCGATCGTCGCTGAATTCGAGCGGCAGAACCCGGGCATCGACGTCGAGGTCGAGCAGCTCACGTGGAAGAGCGGCCTCGAGAAGATCCAGGCGGCCGTCGCTTCGGGGACGCAACCGGACGTGTGCGAGCTCGGGTCGACGTGGCTCCCGCGCTTCAGCTACGAAGGCGTCCTCGCCGATTTGACGCCGGTCTACCAGGCGGAGCGCGACAGCTTCCTCATGTGGGACAGCGCGATGCGCGACGGCCGCATCTACGGGCTCCCGTGGGTGCAGGGCTCGCGCGCCCTCTTCATCAACCGCACGTTGTTCCGCCGCGCCGGCCTCGACCCCGACTCGCCCCCGCGGACGTGGTCGGAGCTGCTGAACGCGGCGGCGAAGATCTCGTCGCTGGGAACGGGCATCTACGGCTTCGGTCAGAACATCGGCGAGCGCTATGTCCTCTACAAGAAGTTCATGGCCTTCGCCTGGGGAAACGGCGGCGACGTCTTCGACGGGAACGGCCACGTGGTCGTCAACAGCCCGCAGATGATCGAGGCGCTGGAGTTCTACCTCAAGCTGGTGCCGTATTCGCTGCAGGAGAAGCAGGAGGTGCTCGACCAGTACTTCAAGACCGGGCGGCTCGGCATGCAGGTGTCGGGGGCGTGGAACCTCAAGAACTACGCCCTGGAAGCGCCCGATCTGGACTACGACGTCGCCCTGGTCCCGAAACCCGCCGTCGACCACGGCACGCACGCCAGCTTTGCCGGGGCCGAGATGCTGGTGGTGTTCAAGGGATCGACGCACGCCGAGGAAGCGGTGCGCCTCGCGCGCTTCCTGCAGGCGTATCCTCAGGCGAAGGCGCTCTCGGTGGCCGCGGGCAGCGTCTTTCCCGCCTCGAAGGAGGCGCTCGACGACTCGACGTTCATGGCCGATCCACACGTCCGCGTGTTCGTCGAGCAGGCGCTCACCAGCCGGACGCCGCCGGCGCACCCGGGCTGGATCGAGATGGAGGAGGTCATCGACCGCGCCGTCGAAGAAACCCTCTACGGGCGCCGCGCCCCGCGCTGGTGCCTGGACGACGCCGCCAGAGAGATCACCACCATCGCGGCGCGCTTCGACCGCAAGTAGGCCGTGGTGAGCCTCCGACGGATTTCGCCCTCGCCGGTCGTGTGGTTTCTGCTCCCGTGGGCGGCGATCTACGGGGCCTTCTTCGTCTTCCCGTTCGTCTATTCGTTCATTCTCGGATTTCTGTCCTACAACCCCCTCAACGTCTCGGCGACGCACTTCGTGGGGGGCGCGAACTTCGCCCGGCTGGTGCGCGACCCCGAGTTCCACGGCGCGCTGCGCAACACGCTGGTATTCGTGATCGGCACGGTGCCGGTGACGACGGCGCTCGCCATGGCGGTGGCGTGGATGCTGCGCGGGCCGGTGCCGGCGAAGGACGCGTTCAAGGCCGCGATGTTCCTGCCCTCGATCCTGTCGATGGTGGTGATCGCGCTCGTATTCAAGCTCTTTTACGCGCCCGGCGGCGCGCTCAACGAATTGCTGCAGCGCGCGGGCCTCGCCGGGCATCCGTGGCTCACCGACCCCCGCACGGCGCTGGCCGCGATCATGGCCATGGACGTGTGGGCGGCGGTCGGCTACTACGCGCTCGTTCTCTACGCGGCGCTCACCGCCATTCCGGCGTCCCTCTACGAGGCGGCCGAGCTGGAAGGCGCCGGCAGCTGGGCGACGTTCCGGCACGTCACGTTTCCCCTGCTCAAACCCGCGATCGCCTTCGTGCTCGTGATCAACACCATCCGCTCGTTCCAGGTCTTCGTCGAAGTCCTGGTCATGACGCAGGGGGGGCCGCTGGGATCGACCAACACGCTGGTGTTGATGCTCTACGACACGGCGTTCCGCCGGCTCGACTATGGATATGCGAGCGTGATCGCGTATGCCGTGTTCATCCTCTCCGGCGTGTTCTCGCTGGTCGCCATGCGGCGCATGCGCGGTGAGACCCCGTCGGCGACCCGGGGGGCGGCGGCATGATGCGGGTATTGCGCTGGGTCCTCCTGATCCTCGTGCTCGCAACGATGGTGTATCCGCTGGCGTGGATGATCACGGTGTCGCTGCGCACGGCCGACGGCGTGAGCCTTCGCTACTATGGAGAGGTCTGGAACGCGGGCCCCTTCGACCGCTATTTCTTCAACAGCGCGGTCGTCGCAGCGGTGGTGCTGGCGGGGAACATCGTCTTCTGCACCATGGCGGGGTACGCCTTCGCGCGCTACCGCATCCGGGGCGGGAAACTTCTCTTCCTGCTCGTGCTCTCCACGATCATGCTGCCCAAACAGGTGATCCTGGTTCCGCTATACATCCTGATGCAGCGCATGGGCATGATCGACACCTACGGCGCACTGACGCTTCCGTTTCTCGTGGATCCGTTCAACATCTTCCTCATCCGGCAGTACCTGCTGTCGATCCCCACGGATTGCGAGGAGGCGGCCAGGCTGGACGGCGCGGGCGAGTTCTCGATCCTCTTCCGCGTGGTCTTCCCGATGCTCAAGCCGGCGCTCGCGATCGTGGCCATCAATACGTGCCTCACGAACTGGAATTCGTTCCTGTTCCCGTTTATACTGACCAACAGCACGTCGATGCGGACGCTTCCCGTCGGCCTCGCGCTGCTGTCGCAGGGTGCACACAGCGTGGACTGGGGCCACCTGATGGCGGGAGCCGTCATCTCCGCGCTGCCGGTCGTGGCGGCGTTTCTTGTGTTTCAGCGGCGCATCATCAGCGGATTGACCTCGGGGATGACCCGGTAGGTCGCCGCGTTCGGAGCATGATGTCGGGTATGTGGCCATCACTGGTCGAAAAGCAACGATTCACGGCGGTCGGACTGATGTCCGGCACGTCCATGGACGGCGTGGATGCGGCCCTGGTCGCAATGGACGCGGACCCGGTGCGGCCGAGCGTCGAGCTGCTCGGGTTCACGACCTCACCCTACCCGGAGGAGCTGCGCGAATCGCTCTCCGACTTCGCCTCCGGCGGACAGGCGACGGCGGACGACGTCGCGATTCTCCAGACGAGCGTGGCGGTGGCGTTCGCCGCGGCGTTCTTCGATGTGTGCCGCAGCGCGGGGGCCGACGCGCGCGCGGTGGATTTCATCGGGTCGCACGGGCAGACCGTGGCCCACGTCCCGCCGGGCTCGGGGAGCGCCATCGCGGGGACGCTCCAGCTGGGCCCGCCGTCGATGGTCGCCGCGCTGACGGGAATCACCACCGTGGGAGACTTTCGCGGCGGCGACGTCGCCATCGGCGGCCAGGGTGCACCGCTCGCGCCCTACTGCGACTTCATGCTGCGGCGCAGCGAGCAGTCCGGCCGCGTGATCCTGAACCTGGGCGGCATCGCCAACCTGACGTGGCTGCCGCGCGGGGGTGATGCGAACTCGGTCGTTGCGTTCGACGCGGGGCCGGGCAACATGGTGACCGACGCCCTGTTCCGCGCGTTGTTCCCGGGGCAGGGAGACTTCGACGAGGACGGCGTGCGCGCCGCGACGGGAACGGCCTCCGAAGAGGTGTGCGCGGAGATGATGGCGCACCCGTTCTTCGCCGCCGCCCCGCCGAGGTCGGCGGGGCACCGCGAGTTCGGCCCGCCCTTCGCGTGGACCTTCAAGCGCGTCGCGGAGACGCGCGGTCTGACGCGCGAAGACATTCTCGCCACGGCGACGCTGCTCACCGTGTCGGCCGTCGACGACGCGATGCGCCGCTTCGTGCCGGAGGGTGGGATCGACGAGGTGTTCGTGACCGGCGGCGGCGCGCGCAACCGTGCGATGACCGCGCGGCTGGAAGCCCGCCTCGGCGGCGTCCCGGTCCGACCCATCGATGAGCTGGGCGTTCCGGCCGAGGCCAAGGAAGCCGTGGACTTCGCCTTTCTCGCCCGCGAGGCGCTTCTCGGCCGCAGGAATGCCATCCGATCGGTCACGGGCGCGGCGCGTGAGCTGGTGCTGGGAACGATCGCCCGGGGATAACGACCGATGCGCAAGACACCCTCGATACTTGTCCTCGCCGCCGCGGCCCTGCTGGCCGGGTGCGCCGGCCCGCGGCCGGATACGTCCGGGGGGCACCCCCGGGGCAAGGAGCCGCTGGTCCGCGTCCTCGTCCTGTCGACCGGCGGTTCCGCCACCGTGGCGACGACGGGCGCGTTCACCGTCCGTTCCGGGGGATCGACGCTGCTTCTGAGCGACCACGGCGGCACGGTCACCGTGGTCCGCGACGGTGGGATGCTCCGCGTGCGTCTGGACGCTTCCGGCGAGAGCGCGTCGACCCGGAGCGACCTGGTGGTCGAGCCGGCCGGGTCGGCCGTGTCGGTGGGGGGCGTGTGGTATGCTGGCAACGTGCGCGCGCGCGCCAACGAGACGGGCGGCATCGACCTGATCAATCTCGTCGGGATGGAGGGCTATCTCGAAGGCGTGGTGCCGCACGAGATCGGCGACCCGGGTGCCGATGCGTACGGCGCGGTGGAAGCGCAGGCGATCGCGGCGCGGACGTACGCGCTCGCGCGCGTCCGCAGGAACGACGATCGCCCGTACGACGTCGAAGCGGGTGTGGCCGACCAGGTCTACCGCGGCCACGAAAAGGAGAGCCGTCTCGCATCCTCGGCGGTGCGGGACACGCGCGGGCTCGTGCTCGAATACGACGGAAACCTCTGCGACACCTACTACAGCGCGACGTGCGGAGGGCATACTTCCGACATTCGTCGCGTGTGGCCGGACCGGCCGAGCGCGCCCTACCTCTACGGGCGACCCGACCGCGCCGACGACGGCGGGCCGAGCTTCTGCGCGGGTGCGCGCAACTTCCGCTGGCGCTACACGTTCTCGGGGCACGAGCTGGGTGCGATGATCCGGCGGACGCTGCCGCCGGTGCTCGGCATTCCGGCGTCGCGCGTGGGCGATCTGGTCGATCTGCGCATTCTCGACCGGAGCCGGTCCGGGCGCGTGCATACGCTGCAGATCGTCACGTCGACGGGAACGTTCACCGTCCAGGACGACGCGATCCGCCGTGTCATCATGCTGAACGTGTCACGCGGACGGATTCTTCCCAGCACGCTGTTCGACATCGAGACCGTGACGGCGGGCGGGCGCATCGGCCGCGCGAGTTTCGTCGGCGGTGGCAACGGACACGGTGTGGGCATGTGCCAGAACGGCGCCATCGGGATGGCGCGCCGCGGGTATACGTATTCGATGATTCTCGACCATTATTATCCGGGGACGGAGCTGAAGTCGGCGTACTGAGAGCTGGCGCACGATGAGCAAAGACGACGACATCCTCACGCCCGAGATTCGCTTCCACCTGATCCGCAAGATGGAGCGCCACAAGGTGATCGCGCTGGCCGGTCCCCGGCTGCTCGCCCACGAGCGTAAGTACCTTGAATTCCATAGTGTTGCGGGCGTGATCCTGTTCTCGCGCAACATCGAGAGCCTCTCCCAGGTAAGCGAGTTGATCGCCTCGATCGTGGACGGACTGGACGGCGACGGACTGGCGCCGTTGATCATGGCCGATCACGAGGGCGATTTCGTCGCCGAGCTCCGACAGGTGATCGGCGTTCCGCCCGCGCCGCTCGCCATCTCCGCGACCGGTGACGCGGACCTCGCCGCCGAGACGGCGTACGAAACGGGCCGCGCCATGAACAAGCTGGGCGTCAACACGGTGCTGGCCCCGGTGGCGGACTGCTACTTCGAATCGCGCAGTGCGATCACGGGTCTGCGCACCTTCGGCGCCGACCCCGAGCGCGTGTCCGCATTCGTCGAGCAGACCATCGCCGGCTTCCGTGAAGCGGGTGTGCTCTGCTGCACGAAACACTTCCCCGGGCACGGATCGACGGCGGAGGATTCACACGAGACCCTTCCCGAAGTGCGCAAGACGGCCGACGAGCTGGCCGCCGCGGACCTCGTCCCCTTCCGGCGCGCCATCGCGGCCGGGACCGACATGATCATGATGTCGCACGTGGCCTATCCGATGGAACGCGACGACCTCGTGCCGGCGAGTTTCGACGCGCGCATCATCCGCACCATGCTGCGCGGCGACCTGGGCTACGGCGGCGTCGTCATCACCGACGCGCTCGAGATGGCCGGCGCGCGCTGGTACGCGTCCGAGCGGTCGGGGATGGTGACGGGCGGCAACGAGCGCTCGCTCCTGGCGGGCGCCGACCTGTTGCTCCACACGCGCCCCATCCCGG
>CAZCQM010000009.1:0-32710 GCA_964500785.1 uncultured bacterium | reverse complement strand
GATCTCCCGGCGTTCCAGCCCGACCTGACGGCGCCCGTCATCAGTTGTGTGGCGGACACCAGCATCGGCTGCGCGGATGCCGAGGGCGCGGTCGTCGAATTCGACGTCACGGCCACCGACGAGTGCGACCCCGCACCGGTCGTGACGTGCGACCCGGCGTCGGGGAGTGTGTTCCCGGTAGGCACCACCGAGGTCACGTGCACCGCGGTCGATTTCTCGGGGAACATGTCCACGTGCACGTTCAACGTGACCGTCGCTACGGATACCGATCCGCCGGTCGTCCACGGCGTCACGGCCAGTCCCGACATGCTGTGGCCGCCGAATCACAAGTGGGTCGACGTGGGGATCTCACTGGATGCCGAGGATGACTGCGATCCGGCCCCGATGTGCACCATCCTGGGTGTGACCAGCAACGAGCCGATCAACGGCAAGGGTGACGGCAACACCGAGCCCGACTGGATGGTTACCGGCGACACGACGCTCAAGCTGCGCGCCGAGCGTTCCGGCACCATGAGCGGTCGCATCTACTACGTGCGTGTTCGGTGCGAGGACGCTTCCGGCAACGCGGCGGAAAGCACCGTCGAAGTCACGGTCCCGCACGACCAGGGTGGGAAGAAGTAGTCGACTCGATCAGAGTTCGCGTCAGAGAGGGCACGGGGTTCCGTGCCCTCTCTTTTTGTTACCGGGAGGCCGGCGCGGCGCCGGCCTGCTTCAGCACGACGTTGCCGGCGACCGTGTAGTAAGGATCCTGGCGGTCGACGGTGCCGTTGCTCAGCCCCCAGCGCGCGTCGAGGGCGATGCCCGGCAGGCCCAGGACGCCGATCGGCGGGCTGGGCGTGGGGACGGCCGCGACGACCTCGGTGAGGAGCCTGGGGAGCAGGCACGCGAGCATGTCGCGGTACTGCGCGCCCAGTGCGTCGCGGTCGGCACTCGCGGCCGCCCGGACGATCTGGACGTCGATCACGGGGTCGGCTGCGGGGGTGAGAATGAGCTTGTCGGTGTCGGGATCGATCGTGACCGTGGCGCCGATCATCATCGACGCGTACAAACCGACGTCACCCGACGGCGTCATGCTCGCCGCCACCGCGGCACCCGGCGGCGGGCCGGTCTCGATGTACACGTCACCGAACCCGATGTCGACCTGGTGACCGTTCGTGCCTGGCATGACGACCGGGGGCAGGGTCGCCGACATGCGCACCGCGAGACCGCCCGGCAGCGCGCAGCCGGTACCCGACAGATCCTGCAGCTCGAACGCACCGCCGCTCCAGGCCGCCCACAGGAACTGGTTGAGCAGGTCGTCCTTGAGACCGAAGCCGAAATCGTACTGCGCCGTGTTGAACGACGGGACGCTGCCGCCGCGGCGGATAGATCCAAGCGGGCTCGTCACGACCGGACTCGCGGGGGACACGGCCATGGCGAGGCCGAGGCGGGCGTATCCGTTCGGATAGAATCCCCCGATATCGATGGTGTCGAACGAGCTCTCGACGTTCAGAACCGTGTTCATCGGCGGCGGAAGCGTGACCGTCACCGGTGGCTCGAAGCTCTCGAGGAGCTGGGCAACCAGGGGGGGGAGCACGTTCTGAATCTGGCTTGCAATCATGTTCTCGATCTGGGTCTGGAACAAGTTGATGATGCTCGTCGTGATGTTGCTCAGGCCGAGGGGGCCATCGAGAAACTCCAGCGCTCCCCAGTCGATATCGAGCGCGGGATTCAACGCATGGACGTTCAGACAGCTGCCGCAGACGATTACGTTCGGCCGACCGTCGGCTCCGACCGCCACGTCGATGGTTCCGTCCACGGTGATCTGGTCGGCGCTGACCGTCCCCGTGGTGAGCGCGGTGATCCCCGGGCTCCGGTCGACGCACGCAACCGCACACGAGAGGTTCAGATAACCTCTTACCGACACCGGCATGGAAATTGGCCCGTTCAGACTGAGGCTCATTGATATCCCACTGGAGCCCAGCCGGACGTAGTTGATGTGCCAGCCGCCGGTCGCCAGCGTTCCGCGATTCACGCTGTATCCGGTGTTGTACGTGTCAATGGGGTTGAGAGGCCATACGCAATCGCAGTGGCTGGTGCCGGGAGAAGGAACGAGCTCGGTCGGCATCACGGCATTCAGGTCGATCGTGCTCAGGTTCCGTTCGATAAGTGTGGCGATATCGTCGACGTCGTTCCGGTTGTTGTCGTCGGCGAGCGTCTGGCCCAGTTGCATGTAGACGCCGCCCGGGACGCTCTCGGACGTCGCCGCGGCACGGGCTGGCGACTTCGCTTTCGACGTTACGGTGGAGTACTGGGGGCTGCGCAGGTAGGACTGCGCGAGCGTCGTCGTGGCGCCGGCCTGGTTGCGGGCCGTTCCCGTGATGACGTTGAGCCCCCAGCGGCTATCGATCTGGGTCGAGAAATCGAGACACGGCGGGGTCCCCGTGAGCGGTACCGCTTGTCCGTTGATGGTAAGGCTCGTCACTGTACTCAGCGAATCGCACGCCGCACCATTCGCGGTGATCGGCGACACGTCCAGCGTACCGTCCTGAACCATTCCGCCGCGCGGCGGGCTCGTCACTTCGACGGCCGACGTGGACGCGGGCGGTGTGCTCCTGTTCGGTTGTGGTGCGGAGGGGTTGTCGTTGCTGGAACAGGCCCAGATGGAGAGCGCAACGGCGGCGAGGAGGACGGAGACGAGCCGGCGGGAGCGCCGCGAAGGTGCATTCAACGGATCGGAGTGAGTTCTCATTTAAAAAGTCTACACCCGGGCGGATGCCCGGTCAATGTGGCGAATCCTGTAACCTGGTTCGTCTATTTAAGATAGAAGGATCCGAATCACAGCGACACCGCCGGAGGTTTGCGCCGTCTCCGCGATGTGAGAAGATACGCCGTCATGGGGACGAACGGCGACGTGGGTCGCTGGGCGCTGCCCCCCTCCGACCGGGAGCGGGCGCGCCTGACTCGCGGGACATTCCTGTTTCATCTCAGACCGATCCGCCTCCCGCGTCGCACGGTGCGCTGGGCGCACACGTTCGGGCTCGGCGGGTCGTCGCTGGTGCTGTGGCTGACGCTGGCCGCGACCGGGATCCTCATGCTCCTCGTCTACCAGCCCGTTCCCGACGTGGCGTACGACTCGGTCCGCACCCTGATGGCCCGCGTGCGCTTTGGATCGCTCGTCCGCGGTGTGCACTACTGGAGCGCCAACATCCTGGTGGCGATCGTGTTGCTGCACATCGCGCGCGTCGTGCTGACGGGCGCGTACCATCGCCCCCGGCGCCTCAACTGGATCATCGGCGTGGGCCTGCTTGCGGGAGTGCTTGCTTCGGCGGTCACGGGCTACCTCCTGCCCTGGGATCAGCGCGCATTCTGGGCGATCACCATTTCGACGGGCATGGTGGCGTACGTTCCGGGGATCGGTCCGAGCCTGCAGGCGATCATCCGCGGGGGCTCCGGTATCGGGGCCAGCACGCTGCTCAACTTCTACACGTTTCACACCACCGTCCTTCCCGTGGTGGCCATCGTGCTGATGGCGTTCCATTTCTGGCGGGTGCGGAAAGCGGGGGGGGTCATCGAGCCTGTGCCACCGGACGGTGACACGGATGCGGAGCGCGATTCCCGGGTGATGTTCCTTCCGGATCTCCTGACGCGCGAAGTCGCGCAGGGGTTGATCGTGCTCGCCGTCGTGGTCGTGCTCGGCGTGCTGGCGGGCGCGCCCATCGGGGAACGCGCGAATCCCGGCATGAGTCCCAATCCGGCCAAGGCGCCGTGGTATTTCATGGGTTTTCAGGAACTGCTCATCCACCTGCACCCGGTTTTCGCCGTGCTGGTCATTCCCCTCGCCGCCCTCGCCGGTTTCGCCGCCATGCCGTGGATCGGCGATGCCGGCGGTCCCGCGGGACGCTGGTTCCTTTCTGCCGCGGCGCGGAGGGCGGCCGGTGTGGCGGCCGTCGCGGCCGTCGTCATGTGTGTGGTGGCGGTGCTGGTAGACGACGCGGTCGTGTCGGCGCATGCCGCCGGACCGGGGTGGTTCCTTCGCGGCGTCGTTCCGACGCTGGTGTTTGCCGGGCTCGCCGCGGCGGTGGTCGGCCTCACCCGCCGCTCGTTCAAGCTCGGACGCAACGAGTGCGTGCAGACGCTGATCGTGTTCCTGGTCATGAGCTTCGTCACGCTGACGCTCATCGGTGTGTTCTTTCGCGGGCCGGGCATGGCGCTCACGGTGCCGTGGGGCGGGTGACGCGTGACGCGTAAGAAGAACGTTCCCCGACCGGCCGATCCCGTCGCTCCCGCTCCCGGTGCGCCGGAGGTGAAGCCGAACACGGTGTCGCGACGGGGCTTCATGCGCTGGATCTGGGGTGGCCTGACCGCCGCCCTCGCCGGCGAGATCGCCTGGGTCACGACGTCGTTCCTGCGCCCCCGGGGCGGCCGCGCGCCCGACGCCATATCGGTCATCGTCGCGGGCCCGGTCGACCGATTCGTCCCGAAGACGGTGACCGCGTTTCCCGAGGGAAGGTTCTACCTGGCGCGCCTCGAGGACGGTGGCTTTCTGGCGATGGACCGGACGTGCACGCACCTGGGATGCACGGTGCCGTGGGACGCCAGGAGTGCGTGCTTCACGTGCCCGTGCCACGCATCGACCTTCGACATCACCGGCGCCGTCCTGGCCCCGCCCGCCCCGCGTCCCCTCGATCTCTATCCGGTGCGCATCGAGAACGGGATCGTGAAGGTCGACACCGGGCGGCTCATTCGCCGCACCGCGTTCGTGGCGGCGCAGGTGGTTCGCCCATGAACGGAGCGAGAAGCGCCGGCGGCCGCGATCCCGGGCTGCGGCGATGGGAGATTGCCGGGCTGGCGGCGCTGGCGGTGATCGTGCTCATGGTGCCGTTGTCCCTGTTGCGCTCCGTGCCCGAAGGCCCGGGAGCGCTCGATGCCACCGAGGCCGCGTTCGTCGGCACCGCGGCCTGCCGGGAGTGCCACGAGGCGGAATACGACCGATGGCAAGGCTCCGACCACGACCGGGCCATGGATGTCGCCACCGACTCCACCGTGCTGGGTGATTTCAACGACGCCACCTTCACCTACCGCGGCATCACCTCGCGCTTCTACCGCCGGGACGGGAAATTCTACGTCTACACGGAGGGCCCGGGCGGCGCGATGGGCGAGTTCGAGGTGGCCTACGTGTTCGGATACGACCCGCTGCAGCAGTATCTCGTCCCGTTTCCCGACGGTCGCCTGCAGGCGCTCAGCGTCACCTGGGACACCGTCCGCAAACGCTGGTACCGGCAGTACCCGGACATGGACATTCCCCCCGACGACTGGCTGCACTGGACGCGCGGGGGACAGAACTGGAATTCGATGTGCGCGGAGTGCCATTCGACCAACCTCCGCAAGGGATACGACGCGAAGACCGACACGTATCACACCACGTGGTCGGACATCGATGTCGGGTGCGAGGCGTGCCACGGTCCCGGCTCGCGTCACGTCGCCTGGGCGCGGATCGCCCCCATGGCACGCCCGGAGATCAAGGACGTGGGACTGGTGGTCTCGACGAACCGGATCTCGCCGCGGCGCCTGGTGGAACTGTGCGCACCGTGCCACTCCCGGCGCGCGGAGTTGGGCGACTACGACCACATCGGCACGGAGCTGCTCGACGAGATGCTGCCGAGTCTCCTGGAGGACGGGCTGTACTTTCCCGACGGCCAGATCCTCGACGAGGTGTACGTCTACGGGTCGTTTCTTCAGAGCAAGATGTACGCGCGAGGCGTGGCCTGCTTCGACTGCCACGACAGCCACAGCCTCAAGCTGCATCGTGAGGGCAACGAGCTGTGCCTGCAGTGCCATCAGCGCGAAGTCTACGACACCAGTGACCACCACTTTCATAAGAAGGTCTATCAGGGACGGGAATCCGACGGGGCGAAATGCGTGAAGTGTCACATGCCCGAGCGTCCCTACATGGTCATCGACTGGCGCGCCGACCACAGCTTGCGCGTGCCGCGTCCCGATCTCACCGCCGAGATCGACGTGCCCAACGCCTGCACCCAGTCGGGGTGTCACGACGATCGGCCGCTGCAATGGTCCATCGACGCCTACCGCCGGTGGTACGGCGAAGCGCGCAAACCGCACTTCGGGACGACCTTCGCCGCCGCGCGCCGGGGCGACGCGTCCGTCCAGCCGGAACTGGTCCGGATGGCGAACAGCGACCTCTATTCGCCCATCGTGCGCGCCACGGCGCTCGAGCTGCTCGCGCGCACGCCGCGTCCGGACGGGATCGAGGCCCTGCGCACGGCGACGGTCTCCGACGAGGCCCTGTTGCGTCGCACCGCCGCGGCGAACCTCCCGCTCCAGACGAGCGAGGATGTCGAGCGCCTGGCCCCGCTGCTGTCGGACCCCGTCAAGGCGGTGCGCATGGCAGCCGTCTCGCAGCTTGCGCCCGTTCCGCGCGATCGTTTGAAACCGTACCAGCAGGAGGCCTTCGACGCCGCGCTGGCCGAGTACCGGGAGTCGATGGCATACGAGCTGGACTTCCCGAGCTCCAGCTACAACCTTGGCAACATCGAGTACGTGCTCGGTCACGCGGCAATCGCGGAGAAGGACTATCGTGCGGCGCTCGCGATCGACGATCTGTTCATACCCGCCAAGATGAACCTCGCAGTGCTTCTGAGCAGCCAGGGGCGCAACGACGAGGCCGAAGCGCTCCTGCGCGAGGTCGTGCGCGACTTTCCCGAAAACGCAGATGCCCTGCGCTCGCTGGGTCTGTTGCGTGCGGAAATGGGCGACGCCGAAGAGGCGCTGGACCTGCTCGAGCGGGCCTCGCGGCAGCAGCCGACAAATGCGCGCCTCCACTACAATCTGGGGTTGCTGTTGCAGCAGCTCGGGCGGCAGGACGAAGCCGGCCGCGAGCTGCGCCGGGCCCTGGAGATCGAGCCCGAGTCTCTCGACTACATGCACGCGCTTGCCGACCATCTGTTGCGCCGCGGCCGCCTGGAAGAGGCGCGCGCGATCGCCCGGCGGATGGTCGCCCTTTATCCGGAACAGCCGATCGGGCACCAGCTGCAGCAGGCCATCGAGTCCAGGCAATAGTCAGCCTCCCCGCCCCTGCCCGGTCAGGGGCCCCTCGCGGGGCACGGCGCCTCCCGCCCGGCGCGTTGATGGCACGCCCCTTGCCATAGTTGCCGGGGTGGCCGAGTTCCGCGGTCCGGGAGGTTCCAAGATGCGATCAATCATGAAGTTAACAGCACTGGCGGCACTGCTCATCGTGAGCGTCGCGGTGCAAAACGCCAACGCCCAGATGGAGTTCACCGTGGGCGGCGGGCTCAACGCGCCGCAGGGCGACTACGGCGACCAGGCCAACACGGGCTATGCGCTGGAGACGAGTCTCGGCTACCGATTCTCGCGGTACGCCGCGGGCGGGGTCGAAGTGAGCTACAACGGCAACAAGGCGTCCGACGAAGTGACCGCCGGTCTCGATCCCGGCTACAAGCTCAGCAGCAGCATTCTCCAGTATTCGGCGATGGCGAAGGCGCTCCTGCCGATGGGCAATCACAACGTGTTTGCCAAGGGATCGGTGGGTAACTACCGCGCCTCGGCGAAAGCCAGCGGGCCCATGGGTGACGCGTCCCTCACGACGACCGCCTTCGGCTTCGGTCTTGGAGCGGGATTCCTGATCAACTCGAGCACCAACTCCTCCTTCTTCGCGGAAGTGATGCGCCACCAGGTGAATTTCGACAACGATGGCGGCGACGTGAGCTACTTCAGCGTGACCGTCGGAGCGCTGTTCAAGTTCGACCTGTTCAAAGAATCCGAAACGGAACGCAGCGCGCGCGAAGAACTCGAGCGCGCAAAGCACTAACCTCGAGCGCCACCGGGCGCGCGTCGATGTCGATGCCGACCACGGGGCCGGTTGCACCTGATCGGTGCGGCCGGCCCCGCTTCATTCCATGGTCGTGGCGTTGCGGTACGGCGCACGCTCCGCGGAAGACTGTGCCTTGCACGTCGGTCCCCGGGTATCCTATCCTCGGGTATGCTCGGAGCGACAATCTCCCACTACAGAATTCTCGAGAAGATCGGCGAGGGCGGCATGGGCGTCGTCTACAAAGCCGAAGACACGACGCTCCACCGTATTGTGGCGCTGAAGTTCCTGCCTCCACAGCTCACCGGCGGCACGGCCGACCGGGAACGCTTCTTTTCGGAAGCGCGGGCCGCCGCCGCACTCAGTCATCCCAACATCTGCACCGTCCACGAAATCGACACAGTCGACGGTCACACGTTCATTGCCATGGCCTACGTGCCCGGCCGGAACCTCAGGGACCGGATCGCGGAGGGCCCGGTGCCCGTGGGCGAGGCGGTGACCATCGCGCTGCAGCTGTGCAACGCACTGGCGGAAGCGCACGCGAAGGGTGTCGTTCACCGGGACGTCAAGCCGGCCAACGTCGTGATCTCGGAGAAGGGGCATGCGATCCTAATGGACTTCGGCCTGGCGAAGCTCCAGGGCCAGGCGAAGCTCACCCGAACCGGAACCACGATGGGTACGGCCGCCTACATGTCGCCGGAGCAGGCCCAGGGGATCGAGGTGGACCGCCGGAGCGACATCTGGTCGCTGGGCGTGATGCTCTACGAGATGATCGCCGGTCGCGTACCGTTCCAGGCCGACCACCAGGCCGCTCTGTTCTACTCGATCATCCACGATGCCGCGCCACCTCTCACTTCACTTCGAACGGGTATACCGATGGAGCTGGAGCGTATCGTTTCCAAGGCGATGGCGAAGGATCCGGCCGAGCGCTACCAGCATGTCGACGACATGCGAGTTGACCTCAAGGGCGTGCGATCGACGCTGGGTGGAAAAGCTGCGTCGCCCCGCGGAGAAGCGAATGGGCCCCGCCGGCGATGGCTTGCTCTCGGTCCGGTGCTGGGCGCCCTCGCCCTGGCCGCGGTCGTCGTGGGCATTGTCTTCTGGCGCGGGCACCGAGGCGCGCCATCGTTCCTGTCCCGCGATGGCGTTTCACGCGAGGTCCGGAACTCGCTCGCCGTACTCCCGCTGGTCAACTTCTCCGGAGAGGAAGCGAACGAGTTCTTCGTCGATGGCATGACCGAAGAGCTCATCACGCAACTCGCGCAGATTCGGTCGCTCAAGGTGATCTCGCGAACGTCGATCATGCGCTACAAGAACACCAGGGAGCCACTCAGCCAGATTGCGAGGGAACTGGGTGTCGCGGATGTTCTCGAAGGCTCGGTGTTGTGGGCGGGGGACCGCGTACGCATCACCGTACAGCTCATCGACGGCGCGACAGACGAGCACATGTGGGCGAACAGCTACGAGGGTGACCTGAAGGACGTCCTGGCCCTCCAGCACCAGGTGGCGAACGCCGTCGCATCGGAGATCCGTCTGGAGCTGACACCGGCCGAAGAGGCGGACCTGGCCCGCGCGCCGGTCGTGAACACGGAGGCCCACGAGCTGTACCTGCGGGGACGCTACCAGTGGAACCGGCGTGGGATCGAAGGCGTGCACAAGGCGATCGACTATTTCAAGCAGGCAATCACAGTCGATCCCGAATATGCGGAAGCATACAGCGGACTGGCCGATGCCTATCTCGTACTCCCCAGCTGGGACGCATCCATTCCGCCCCGTGAGAGCTATCCCCTGGCGAAGGAATATGCCGAAAGGACGCTCGCGCTCGATCCTTCGCTCGCGGCACCGTACGCCACGCTGGCCGGGGTAACCTGCGAGTACGAGTGGGACTGGGCGGAGGCGGATCGGCTCTTCCAGGACGCGCTCAAGCGCAACCCGAATTATGCATCAGCGCACCAGTGGTACGCGGAGTATCTCACGTGGATGGGACGCTTCGACGAGGGCAATCGGGAGATCACGGTCGCGCGTGAGCTCGACCCGATGTCACTCATCATCAACCTGGTGGGTGCCCTCATTGCCGCTCGCACGGGTGATGAGAAAACGGCCCAGCAATTGGTCGACCGGGCGCATGAGATCGCGCCTGAGTTTCCTGCGGCTCGGGCCAACGCGGAAGCGATGGTAGCCCTGATCCGGGGCCGCCGGGATGACTTCGCGCGAAACTGGGCCCGGTTCGAATCGCAGATCGCCGAGACCGACGAGCGGAAACGCGATGCGGCCGCGCTCGTCGACGCGGCCGAACACGGCCAGGAAGCGTTCTGTCGCGAATTCATCCGCCAGAGGGAGAAGCGACGCGCGGCGGGATATTTCCCCGCAGTGGTGATCGCCGGGGCCTTCGCCCAAATCGACGAGGTCGACTCGACCATAGTATGGCTCGAACGGGGGATCGAGGGTCGCGAGCCGGAGGTGCGCCACCTCGGAACCGGTCCAAATTTCAACAGAATCGAAACCGACCCGCGTTTCGTTGCGATCCTCAAGCGGGTGAACCTCGAGGAGGCGCGTGAGCGCTACCGCAAGTACCGGAGGATTCACGGGCCGTCATAGGAGCCCGCTGTCTCCATTGATGAAGAAGGAGGACCCATGGAGAACGTCGTTCAGCACGTGACGGATTTCGGTGTTTTGTACGGAATCAAGATCCTCGGCGCCATTCTCATTCTGGTAGTGGGGAAGATCGTTGCCGGGATCGCGAGCCGCGCGATACGCAAGGCGTGCGCGAAGGCCAACATCGACCCGGCTCTGGCCGGTTTCATGTCCAGCCTGGGCAGCATGGCGATTCTCGCATTTGCCGTGATCGCCGCCCTGGCCAAGTTCGGCGTGCAGACGGCGTCGTTCATCGCCGTGCTCGGGGCGGTTGGGTTCGCGGTCGGGTTCGCCCTCCAGGGGTCGCTGTCGAACTTCGCGGCCGGGGTCATGGTCCTCTTTTTCCGGCCGTTCAAGATCGGTGATTTCGTGGATATCGGCGGTCAGGCGGGCACGGTCAAGGAGATCGGGCTCTTCACGACCACGATGGCGTCGCCGGACAACGTGAAGATCATCGTCCCCAACGGGGCCGCGTTCGGGAACACGATCAAGAATTATGCGGGCTACGACACGCGCCGTCTCGATCTGGTGATCGGGATCGGCTACGACTCGCCCATCGACAAGGCGCGCGATATCGTGCGGACGCTCCTCGACGCCGACGAACGCGTCGCGAAAGAACCTCCGTACCAGATCGTGGTTTCGGAGCTGGCGGACTCGAGCGTCAACCTCATCGTCCGCATGTGGATGGCGGGCTCCGACTACTGGGGCGTCAAGTTCGATATGACGGAGAGAATCAAGAAGGCCTTCGACGAGAACGGTATCGAGATTCCGTTCCCGCAGCGCGTCGTCCATCAGGCGAGCGCGTAGGGGCGCGTGGATGACACGGCACCGCCGCATCGCAGCATGGCTGGCCGGCCTGGTCCTGTCTCTCCCGGGGTGTGATTCGCCGACGTCTACCGCGCCGGGGCCCACACGAATCGACTTCTCCCACCTCGAGGTCGGTCAGCGCAGCGTGTACGCGGGATTCGTCGGGCAGGATTACGGCACCCGCGAGAATACGGACGTCACGTACACGGGTGACCTGCTGGTCGTCGAAGTGGTCGCCGAGACCGACACGGGCTTCGTGTTCCGGGAAACCGTCACATCGGGGCCGGACTCCGGGGGAGTGCTTCAGGCGGGGGAGGTGTTCGAGTGGGTGGGACGCATGGTGGATGATACGTTTGAGCGGGTCCCGCTCGATACGCCGTTCATCATGTCCCGCCTGCTGCCCAACGCCCCGGATGCGTTCAACATGGGCATGATCGAGGGCGTCGAGGCCGAGATCATCGGCTGGGTCACGTCCGTCCCGTATTGCGAATGCTACGTCGAAGGGCACGTTCTCGGCTATCGGCAGTTCGGCAGACACTACAATCGCCTCAATCTCGTGGTTGACGACGTGGACATGCAGCGAGACGGACCCGGTCAGACCTACCTGTATTCGCGTGAGTACGGGTTCGTGCGTGCCTCGGAGACCAGCTGGTGGACGCAGCAGGGGAGCGGATGGGACCTGCGTTGACCGGTTACTGCTCCGAAGGCGGGCCGGTCTTGTCGATCAGCTTCTTGAGGGCGACACGATCGGGCTCCAGCAGCTCCGCGATCCGCTCCGCGTTGACCGACGCCACGATCATCTGCCCGATCTCCTGGTGGACCTCGGAGAACAATCCGTGGTGTTTCATCCGCGAAGTCTGGTAGCGCACGTCGTCGGTGGGACTCACGTAGTGTACCGAGGACGCCTTGTACCGGTGGATCAGATACAGGTGGATCAGCGTAAAGAGGCGTTTCTTGCGCAGCGATTCGTCGAAGGTGTTCTGATCGCGCACGGACAGGAAGCTCTCGCCGCGGCGATCGTGGATGTTGGCGAAGACGATGTTGGCCGTCGTCTTTCCGGTCTTGTTCACGACCTTGAGCTCGAGCAGCTCCGAGCCGGCCGTATGCGGCTTCAACTCTACGTGGAGCGGTCCGGGCAACCGATAGTGCGCCTGCCACATCGCCAGCCATTCCGCCAGCAGCTTGCGCGGCACCTCGGTCTGGACCAGATGCTGGAACTGGGTCGAGCCACGTCCCATGGCCTTGGTCGTCGCCGTCCGACCCGATGACGCCATGAGGGCGCCGTCCAGGCGCGGACCGCCGACCAGCGTCTGCGGGGTGCGATAGGGCGACTCGAGCAGCCGGAACCGGCGCTGCAGCCGCGCCAGAGCCAGCATGCCGTCCTGCTTGAGCGCGGTGGCGAAGTCCTCCGCGGCGAGACCGTCGATCTGGTGTCCGCCGTAGGTGATGAAGTTGAAGACGAAGCCCATCTTGCCGAGCTCCTCGGGGAAGCGCTTCATCTCGGCGTCGCTCATCCCCGTGGTATCCCAGTTGAACGAGGGGGACAGGTTGTAGGCCAGCATCTTCTCCGGGTACTCGGCGTGGATGGCCTCCGCGTATTTCTTCGCGTCTTTGAGATCGGCGGTCTTGGTTTCCATCCACAGGATGTCCGAAAACGGCGCCGCGGCGAGCGACTTGGATATGGCGTAATCGATGCCGCGGCTGAGCTGGTAGTACCCGTCCGGTGTCTTGGGGTGCTCACAGTCCCAGATGATGCGGATGCCCATCGAATGGGCCTTCTCCTCGGCGGCATAGAACGAGGCCCTGCCGGAGAAGGCGAGCCACTCGTCGACGGACATATCGAACTTGTCGCCTTCGCCCATACGAAACTCCAGCACGTCGGCCACCGCGCGCCCGTAGGTCTTGAGCCCCGCCTCGTTCTCCCACAGATCCAGATAGCGCGTGACGATCGGATCGAGAAGGCTGTCGACGCTTCCCTCGCCGTCGAACTTCGAGGCGCTCTCCTCGATCATGGAGGTCAGGCCGTTGCGCTCCAGCCAGCGGAAGGCCTCGTCGTATTCGCCGTCCGAGATCGAAAAGAGCAGATGCCCGCGGATGGCCGACACGCCGAGCTCGTTCAGCCGCCGCAGGATCGCCAGGTAGCCGACCTTGTAGCGGGGCAGGGCGATGTTGGTCGCGCCCAGGATGAAGGGCTGGTCGCGCTCGTCCGCGCGGCTCTCGATGAAGGTCGCCGACTCGGCGTCGGTGCGCGCAACGATGATCCCGGGCACCCGCATGACGTCGAGTTGGAAGCGTGCGGCGTTGAGGCGCTTGATCTGTTCGTCCTGGGACACGAGCACCTTGCCGCCCTGGTGGCCACATTTCTTCACGCCGGCTTTCTGGTCTTCGATGTGATAGCCGGGCACGCCCACCTCGACGAAACGGCGGATGAGGTTGCGGACGTGCGCGTCCCCGCCGTGTCCGGTATCGGCGTCGGCGATGATGAAGGGACGGAAGTCGAGCAGCGGTGTGGTCTTGCGCTGAGTCTCGGTCATGCGCGCGCGCTGGAAGTGCTGGTTCCTGTCCGCGGTGAGAAGCGCGCGGACGATGGGAGCGGCCTCGTCGGGAACCTGGCTCAACGGATAGCTCGCCAGGTCGGCGCCGGGGTCCTCGGTGATGGATCCCTTCGCCGACGTGGCCCACCCGCCCAGGTAGATACCTTCGATCCCCAGTCGCTTGATCGCAACCGCCTGGCCGGGGGAATAGGGGCCGAACGTCGTGATGGATTGGCGCTGTGCGAACAACTCGCGCAGGCGCTTGTAGAAAGCCTCGGCCGCGCTGCGCGCGACGGCGTAATCGGCGTCGATCGTGCCCTGCTGCTCGGCGACTTCCCGCGGGGAATACAACCGTACGATGCCCTCGAAGCGGGGGCTGTCGAACCACTTGCGCGCCGCCGCGACCTGCTTGTCGAACGCGTTCATGCTCGTTTCCTTTGACATGTGGGAGATCAGGAAAAGTCCAGGTTCTGGGTGATACGCGTGCCCCTGTCGCGGAACGTGTCGATGTACATCCGGATGCGCATCTTCGCGACGTCGAGATCGTGGTTGTTGAGATTGACGTTGAGAAGGTCGATGTACCACGGCGCCTTGACGCCCTCGGTCACGTACGCGGCGGCGATTTCGCGGACCACGGGCAGAGTCGTGTTCTTGGAGTCGTCGTGGACGTCGCGGTTGCTCGCACGGCGGAGCTTGTCGTACTCCTCGTCGAGGAGACGCTGGAACAGCTCGGGCGTCATCGTGTCGCCTTTCTTCACGCCCGTTTCCGCATCATCTTCCGTGAGCGGCGCACCCTTGTGGAGCCACTCCCAGAGGATGCTCAGGCGGATCTCGCCGGTGGCCATGTCCTCCATGAGATAGAGAACATCGTCGTTGCCGAAGAAGTCGGCGGGTTTGAGCGCGGCCGCCTGAAAGCCCTGCTCGAAAGCGTTCCCGTACTGGAGCGCCACACTCAACAGGTCGCGGGCACCGCGAATGGTGCGGGGGGCGGGCTCGAGAAGCGTCAGCCCGTCCGCGTCCGCCTTCGTGTGCGTCAGGGGAGGGAATTTGCGCCCGAGCTGGTTGGCCTGGCCGACCTTCTCCCAGACGGGGCGCACGATGTGGACCATCTTCCAGTGCGCCACCCATTTGCCGCTGGCGCCTTCGCGTTGCTCGCGCTCTCCGCCCGCGACGGCTTTCTTCATCGCGTTTTCGACGCCCGTCTTCGATCCGACGGGGATGTTCGGCTCCATGCCGCCCTGCCACAGGGCGCACTTTCCCTCCGCGTCGGGCGTGTTGACCGCGCGGCGGACGCGATCCTCGTAGATGCGCATGTACCCGTAGGTCATCGTGATGGCGTCGATGTTGGGGTTGTGGAAGGCCGGGTCCCACGCCATCGCGTCGGAAACGCTGTTGATGTAATCCCATCGCCCGGTGTTGTAGCCGACGAAGTGCCGCCCCAACGCCGCTCGGATCTCCATGAGCTGGAAACTGGCCTCGAGCTGCTCCACCAGCACATAGACCTTGATCGTGCCCTCGGGCAGGCCGAGATGATTTTCGAGCGTGGTCAGGATTGCATTCCAGACCGCCGCTTCCTCCGCGGTCTGAATCTTCGGCAGGTAGAGGGCGATCGAGGAGCCGTCGCGGCGGAGCGTCTCGTGATTGTTGACGACGTAGAGAACCGTGTCGACGATCGACGCCGAGAATCCGGTGCCGTCGCGGAACCGGACGTGCCGATCGTCCAGGTGGAGGCCCCGGGCGCGGAACATCTTCGTGGTGACGTCGAGCTGGCGTTTCCAGTCCTGGATGATGTCGCGCCCGAAGAAGCCGCGGGCCCACGCGTTCATCTCGCCCGCGACGCGCTCCGCCACCTTGAGGAATACCGGATCGCGCGCGATGGCGAGCTTGAGGTTGCGCTGGTTGTCCAGCGACATCGTGGAAATCTGGCCGAGGGCGTCCTCGCCGTCGAACATCCACCCGTCGGCGCCGGAGAGCAGCGCGTAGGCCGGGTTGCGGATGCTCTTCTCCAGCGGCTCGCGCGGCTTCGCGCCGGGGCCGGTGCCCTGGATCCACTGGCGCTCGAGATCGGGCGGAATCTCGCCGCCCACGAACCTGCCCGCGCGCGCGTCCGCGACCGTGATGTCGGTCCGGGGAATGACCCCGTCCGCGGGGAGGAAGGCGATGCGCTCGCGGTTGCGTGCGCGAGCCGCCCGGCGTTCTATGCGCGCGTCCATGACCTCGAGTCGATCGCGGTCGAGATGGGCGAGCGCCGACAGGGCTGCCTTCACCGCCGGCGTCACGACGTCGCCGTAATTGGCCAGGATGCCGTCGCGGAATTCCAGGTCTGTCTGGGAATGGCTCACGTGCATGGGAACGTGGGACAAAGTACGCGATTCATCATTGGCACAATGATAGCTGGTTAACACTCCGGGTCAAGAAAAGAAGAAACATTCCGGTGAGCGCGTATCCGGCCGTCTCAGCGCACGCGAACGACGCGGCTCGAGACGACTCGTGCCCCCGCCCCGCGCAAACGGAAGAAGTAGACGCCCGAGGGGGTGGCGCGCCCCGCGTCATCACGCCCGTCCCACCGGACCACGTGCCTCCCCGCCGGAAGCGCCCCTGCCCGAAGGCTTCTGATGCGGCGTCCCGCGACGTCGTAGACCGCCAGCTCGATGGTGGCTTGCGTGCCCAGTACAAAGTCGACGCTCGCCTCGCCCGAGGTCGGGTTGGGAACCGCGTGGCCGATGGAGAACTCCGGCGCGAGCGGGGTGCGGGATACGCCCGTGGGACCGCCGTAGAGCTCCGCGATGTCCGCGTCGCTCAGCGCCCGCGAATAGAGGCGCACGTCGTCCATCTTGCCGTAGAAGATCTCGAGGTAGCCGGGGGTATCGGCGCCAATGGTCAGGTCGCGGGAATCCTCCGCGATGCTCAGGGCGAGGGCCAGCGTATCCACCGGTGCGCCGTCGTAGTAGAAACGAAGGGTCGACCCGTCGAAGACCGTGGCCACGTGGTGCCACTCGTTGAGCGGGGTCGAAACGAACACGCTGGTATGCGTGTTCCAGTTGTTGAATGCCGCCCCGAACGCCGTGGGGCCCGCGATCATGCGGTACATGAAGGCGTTTTCGGTGGTCACGCTCTTCATGATGACGGGGTTGAAACCGTTTCCGACCAGGCTCTCGCCGTAGTACAGGACCCAGGCCGCCTGCGTGATGGCCGTGATTCCGGTGCTGAGGCTGGGAGAGCTGGTGACCCGGATGTAGGAGTCCACTCCGTTGAACTCGTAGGCGGCGTTGGGCGTCCCGAACCGATCTGTGGTCGGCGTCAGCCCCCCGATGATCGTCCCGTTGTTGCCGTTTCCACTGATGTCGTTGGCGTTGCCGTCCATCGGGTAAGAAGCCATGAGCCCGGTGACGATATCGGCGCGGGCCGACCCGAGGGCCAGAATCAAAGCGATGGCGGCGGACAGGCATGTACGGCCACGCATGTCGTTCCTCCTGGCGTTGAGTGAGGGGTCAATTGTAGCACAGCCGGCGGATTTCTACTTGAGGAGGACGGCGCGCCGGGTGACGACCCCGGCCGGCGTATCGAGTCTGACGAAGTAGATGCCGCTGCTCACCGCGTCACCGTGGTCATTGCGTCCGTCCCACCGCGCGGCATGCGCCCCCGACGGACGCGGAGCGTCCACGAGCGCACGCACGCGCCGCCCCTGCACGTCGAAGATGTCGATGCGGACGCGGCCCGCAGCCGGGACGGTGTAGGAAAGCGTCGTCGAGGGGTTGAACGGATTGGGGACGGCGCGAATGTCCGGCCCGGCCGAAACGCCCGGTGTGCGGCGCACGGGGGTGGGAACGTCGCGCGTTCCGTACACCAGTTCGCGCGTCTCGGGATGCGCGTAGGCCATGTGGAGCGTGCTACCCCCGTCGATGGCGAGGCGGGGCCGGAAGTCGGTGCGCCCCGACCAGGTGTTATAGGGCTCCTGATACGAGACGATACTCTGTCGCTGCCAGAAGCCGTCCACGAGGAGCGAGTAGTACAGGTCGACACTGGCGTAGAGAGTCGCGTTGTCGACCGAATAGGCGACGGCCGGATACGCCACGATGGGGACATCGGCGCCGGTCAGCACGATGTCGCCGTAGCTTCCTCCTGCGTGCAGCGTCTCCTGCGTCCACGGCCCGGTTGCGTTGGTTGCGTACTCGGTTCCGTTTCCATAGCCGCCGGACAGGATATGGGCGGCGTCGCCCGAATCGAGCGCGAGCGAGGGGAACGCGCCCCAGTAGGCGCCGGTCGGCGTCTGCGTCCACATACCACCGATCTTTTCGAAGAGCACTCCGTAGTCAGTGAAGTTCCAGTAGGCGATGCGCACGACGCCGTCGCTGCCGACGGCGATCGACGAACGCGCAATGTCGTTGTCGGCGGTATCGAACATCACCTGCTCCTCGATCCAACCGCTGTCGGACCGGTACTGGTACCAGAGACGTTCTCCCTGATTGTAGGAGACATGCACACCGCCCGTGTCGTCGACGGCGATGGCCGGCTCGTTGCGGAACATGCTGCTCGAGTGGGTCAGGGATTCCGTCGCCCACGGGCCGCCGGCCATGCCGTGGATGTACTGCAGCTCATAGGGAGAGGGCGAGTCCGCGTACACCACGTGCACCTCGCCGCCGCCGTCCACCGCGATTGCGGGCGTGAAGCCGGCGGGATCGGTCGCGAGCGTGTCGCTCATCCACGACCCGTTGATTTTCGCCAAGTGAATGAGGTAGCGGGGTGCGGGTGTCCCGAAACACACCTCGCGGTTCGTACAGTTGGTATAGACGATGTGGGGAGTCCCGTCGGACTCGACGGCGAGATCGAAGTAGGTCGCGACGCCCAGGCTCTCGAAGGTCCACCCCTGGGCCATGAGGGGCGTGGAGGAGAAAACGACGGCGCACGCGGCTACGAAGGAAACGAGATGCATTTCACCACCTCCGCGTGAGCCATGAGGATACCACAGTCGACGCGTTCCGTATACCCCGGGGCTTGCCGCTGATAATGAAGTGGTTTATACTCCTGTGCGCCGACCCATCCTGTTCCCGTGCGGATCCGGGTGCCCGCTCCTTCCGAAACCACGGAGGTGGGTTATGCGTGCCTTCCTGTCGGTGTTCTGCGCTTCGCTCTGCCTGTCGGCCCTTCCCGCGACGTCAGGGACTCAAGGCTTTTCACACGTTTGGAGCCATCGCTTCGGCGACGGCGACGTCCAGTATCCGTCGGCGGTGGCGACGGACGCGTCGGACAACATTGTCGTGATGGGAGATTTCTACGGCTCGGTGGACTTCGGCGGCGGTGCGTTGACGAGCGCCGGGGTCGAGGACGTGTTCGTCGCCAGGTTCGACGCAAACGGCAACCATCTGTGGAGTCTGAGCTTCGGCGATGCCGATGATCAGTACGCGGCGGGGGTCGCTGTTGACGCCTCGGGCAACGTGATCATGATCGGGACGTTCTACGGAACCATGGATTTCGGTGGCGGGCCGCTCACGAGCGTGGGCGGTTCCTACGATGTCTTCCTCGCCAAGTTCGACGCGGCCGGCAATCACCTCTGGAGCAAGCGCTACGGCGATGCCAACGACGACCTCGGTGGCGGCGTCGCCACGGACGGGTCGGGGAACATATTCGTGATCGGTGATTTCTGGGGCACGATCGACTTCGGTGGCGGTGCAATCACGAGCGGGGGGTACTTCGACGTCTTCGTCGCCAGACTGGACCCGGACGGAAACCACGTCTGGAGTCGAGGTTTCGGCGACACGACTCTTCAGGAGGGGCGGGGGATCGCCGTCGACGGGTCGGACCACGTCGTCGTGACTGGCTTCTTTCACGGCAGCATGGACTTCGGGGGTGGACCGCTGACGAGCGCGGGCAGTGCCGATATCTTCGTCGCCAGGTTCGATGCCTCCGGAAATCACCTCTGGAGTCAGAACTACGGTGATGAGAACGAGCAGTACGGGCTGGCGGTGGCGACCGACGCCTCGAACAACATGGTTGTGACCGGTTACTACTGGGGCGGAGTCGACTTTGGGGGCGGTGTGCTGACGAGTGCGGGACTCGACGATATCTACGTCGTTTCTCTAGACCCGACCGGCAATCACAACTGGAGCAGACGATTCGGCGATGCCGCCGCTCAGTTCGGTCGCTCGGTCGCGATCGACGGTTCCGGCAACGTGGTCGTGACGGGCGAGTTCAGCGGAACCGCGGATTTCGGGGGAGGGGTGCTCACGAGTGCGGGTGCCGAGGACATCTATATCGCGGCATTCGATGCCGCCGGCAATCACATCCAGAGCCAGCGATTCGGTGACGCCGGCAGCCAGTACGGCAGCGCGGTGGCCATCGACGGCTCGGGCGAAGTAGTCGCGACGGGTCATTTCGCGAGCACCGTCGATCTCGGGGGCGGTGTGCTGACGAGTGCGGGTGCCGATGATATCTTCGTGGCGAAGTTCTCGCAGCTGGTGACGGGTGTCGGTGACCATGGTCCGCCCGCGATGGGGAGCATCGCGCAGAACTACCCCAATCCGTTTTCCGGCAGTACCGATATCGCATTCGAGCTGGAATCGGAAGCCCGCGTGCGGATCGGAGTGTACGATGTCCGCGGGCGGCTCGTTCGGAACCTGGTGGACGGCCGCTTTTCGCCCGACCGCCATGTGGTCGTCTGGGACGGTCGCGACGACCATGGACACCCCGCCGCCGGAGGGGTCTATTTCTATCGCCTGGAATCGGGATCGCGCACGCAGACGCGCAAGATGGTGCGGGTCCGCTGAAGGCTCGCCACACGTCTGGAATGCAACGGGGAAGGCTCCGGTCGCATGACCGGGGCCTTCCGTGCATGAGACCCGCGTCGACGCCGTGCAACCACGATCTGGCGTGACGCCGGTCGCGACGCCGGTGTATAGATGGGACCGGACCGAAAGGAGGATGAATGAACCGGTCGCGGGGAACCTCAGTGTGTGCGCTCGCATGCGTCGTCCTGCTCGGTGTGGCGTCGGTCGAGGCCGGCACCCCGACGCTCGGCTACCACGTGCGCGTCGACGATCTTTCGAGCCGGACGCTGCACGTCACGCTCCGCGTATCGGGCCTCGACGGCGATTCGTTCGTGCTCCACGGCGTTCCCGTCTACATGGACAATCCCACCGTGGCCGCCGCCGACTCGGCGGTCCGCGACCTCCACGCCCGTGCGGACACCGGGCGCGCGCTCCGCGTGGAACCCATCGGCACGACCGACGGCCATCCGGCGTGGCGCGTGCAGGCGGGCGGGGACGCCGTGATCTCGTACGATCTGTTCGTCGACTTCAGGGAGAGCCGCCAGACGCGCGACTATCCCATCCTCACCCCGTACATGACGCCCGAGCAGGCGTGGCTGTACGGCAATTCGCTCTTCTGCTTCCCGCAGCTCGGCGAGGACGTGCGCACCAGCGCCAACCAACCCGCCGACATCACCGTGAGCTTCGAACATCCCGGAATTCCGCTGGCCGGGGTCACCGACGCCGTCCACCTCGCGTCGATCTACCAGCTCATGTCGATTCAGTTCGGCCTGGGCGCGTTCGGGAGCACGGCGGGGTCGGCGAGGGGCATCGAGTTCGCGGTGCTCAATCGCGACTCCGACGACTTCACCACCGACGAGCACACGTGCCTGGTGGACATGACGCGCCGGATCATCCGTGCGGAGGTGGATTTCTTCGGGGGCGCTCCGTTCCGTCGTTTCTCGGTGCTCTACTATCGGACCGACGGCATCGGCGGTCTCGAGGGGAGCAACGCGTTCCAGTGCTACGCCACCAACAGCCTCGCGCTCACGGATACGACCGCCGGGCGCACGCGCGCGTTCTACTCCGTCGCGGTCCATGAGTTGTTCCATACCTGGAACCCCGTCTACGTGACCGCGACCGAAGATCCGTGGATCAAGGAGGGCGTCACGTCGTATTACCACCTCGTCCTCGGCGGGCGGCTCGGGTACCTGACACCCGCTGACATCGCGGAGAGTCTCGCGCCCTACGCCGCCGAGCTCGCATCCAACCCGCTGGTGTGCGAGATCGCGCTCACCGACCCGCGCCTGTGGACACAGGAATACGACTCGGAGGACTGGCGACGCGTGACCTACGAGCGCGGGATGGTGACGGCGCTGCTCCTGGACGTCCACATCCGCGAGGCGACGGGGAACGAGCACAGCCTGGACGACGTGATGGCCTACCTCACCGCGCTCTACACCAACCGCGGCTACGACCACGACCAGCTGCTCGACGCCATCCGGGAGGCCACCGGTGCCGATCCCACGGTGTTCTTCGAGCGCCGGGTGGATGGCATCGACGCCCCGAGCCGGGCGGAGGTCGACGCGGCCTACCGGCGCGCGGTCGAGCTGGGAGTATTCGACCGGGCCCGCTGAGCGCTGCGCGTTGCGCACCCGCCCGCGGGGCCGTTCCCCGGACATTTTCCCAGAAAAAGATCCCCGATCCTGTGATTCCCCGGGACCCCGGGAGTCTCCAGACCAGGGCCGCAGACCCCGTGATTCGGGGCCGGATTCTCCGCGCCCCGGCGCCCCTTTGAGACACGTCTGGAGGTGCGACCATGCGTCGTCGACTCGTCCTTGTCATTCCCTTTTCAATTCTGCTTTGGGCCCTGGTTTCGAACGGCGCCGAGCGTCGCGCCCTGGAGCGGCCGCAAGCCACGACCGAAACGCCGGGCCACCGCCTCCTGCCGTCGGAAAGCGCGGCCGTCCGCCCGCACGCGCTGGCAGCTCTCGACACGACCGTCCTCGGCGAATGGACCTTCGAGGACGGCATGGGCGGCCCCGATCCCCAGGGGTGGACCACCGACGATTTCACGACGCAGACCGACACCCTGTTCCACGTGGATGACTTCGCCGGCATGGGGGGCGCCTGGTGGCCGCTCGCGGGATCGAGGTCGCTGTGGTGCGGCCTGCGCTCCGGCGACCCCGGCGCCTGCTCGTATGCCGCGCCGCCGGGCTACGGCAACCTCTGGAATCAGACGTTCGAGTCCGTCGCCTTCCCGGTAACGGGGGAGGTGACGCTGGACTTTCTGATCCGCTACGACACCGAACAGAACTACGACATGGCGCAGGTCGATTACCTGTCGAAGAGCGGTCGGTGGAACAAGCTGGCGCAGTACACCGGCGTGGGCTACGAGCTGGCGAGCCTCGCCATTCCCGCCGACAGCCTGCTGGGCACCGTGCGCCTCCGCTTCAATTTCCACTCGGATGGGTACGGGTCGGACGAGGATGGCTACTACCTCAGCGACGGCGCGGTGCTCATCGACAATCTCACCGTGAGCGACGGGGGTGGTGTGGTCGACGTCCAGGACTTCGAGGCGGAGGCCGTCGGGGCGAAGGCGACCGCGGACGGCAACTGGACGTGCATACCCGGCGTGGGCTTCGGCGACTACGCCGCGCTGTTCGACGGCTCCACGGTCCTCCAGGAGGACTCGCTGGTCACCAACAATACCCACCTCTGGGGCTTCTTCAACGGCTCGCCGGCCACGTACGCCTGCGGCGGACACCCCGAGCAGCTGGCGGTGCCATACAAGACGCGGATGGCGGAACGGGACTATCGCATGTACGACGGAATCGTGTCGCCGGCGGTGACGCTGCCGGCGCTGAGCGATACCGGCCAGGTCGTCCTTGAGTTCGACGTCTACCGGGATCTGCCGGTGGCATACGCGGTCATGTACACGATATTCGTCCGCTCGCGTGTGGCCGGGTGCTGGCAGCCATGGGTGTGGAACTTCCAGGTCTACGGTGGCGGCGACAAGGACTGGTTCCGGTTCAGCCTCGACGTGGCCCCTCTGATAGACCCGGGTGCGACGGACATCCAGGTATCCATCGTGGTCTACGACTATGACTTCTATGCGAGTTGCCACAGCCAGTCGCCGCTCGTGGACAACGTGCGCCTGTCCGTGGTGCAGGAACCCCCGGTCTTTGTGGTGACCACCGTGAACGATTACGGGAGTGGAACTCTGCGCGAAGCGATCACCAACGCAAACGCATCGCCGGACCTCAGCATCATCCAGTTCGATATCCCAGGGACGGGCCCGCACGAGGTGCAGTACATGGGAAGCCCAGTGATCACGGCGCCGGTGATCATCGACGGCTATTCGCAACCGGGAGCGTTCCCTAACACGAATCCGCCCGATCAACCCTTCAACGGCTCGGTACAGATCGTCCTGACGAGCTATCCGCAGTCGTTTGCCAATGGTCTGTACTTGCTGGGTGGAAACAGCCTGGTGCGCGGAGTTGCGCTGACCAATTTCGAGACGGGCATCTATCTTCGCTCCAATGACAGCGCAATCGAGGGATGCCTGATAGGTATTGACCCGTCCGGCAGCGTCCTGGGCAACACGACGGCCGGCATAATCGTCGATGGTGCGCGCAACCGCGTCGGGGGCGTGCTGCCCGAGCAACGCAATATCATTTCCGGAAACGGCTGGGGAATGCTGGTCGGAGACGGAGTGTTTCCCGCGAGCGAGGCCGAGGTGTATGGCAACTGGATCGGCCTGGACCTGACGGGTGCATCCGCCGCGGGGAACTCAACCGGAGGCGTCAACTTCATTGCCGCGCAGAGCGTGTTCGGAGGACCCACGCCGGAGGAAGCCAACGTGGTCGCGTACTCCGGTGGCAACGGTGTCTCGGTGCAGACCACGCGGGTTCGGATCAGCGGGAATTCGATCTACTCGAACGCGAGTCTCGGCATCGATCTGCTCGCGGCGCCGGGGGGAGTCAACCCGAATGATCCCGGAGACGTGGATGTGGGGTCCAACGACCTCCTGAACTTCCCGCTGCTCACGAGTGCGGCGACGAAACCCGACTCGATCGTCATAGCGGGCACCTGCGATCACGCCGCCGGCGTCGACCTCGAGATCCAGTTCTACGCCAACGCGTCGTGCGATGCATCGGGCCACGGGGAGGGCGAGACGTACCTGGGATCGACGCAGGTCAACAGCGGCGCGGGCAATGCGCCGTTCTCAGCGGTGTTTCCCGCGATCGTGCCGACGGGCGCGGCGATCACGGCCATCGCGATCGATGCGCAGGGGAACACCTCCGAGTTCTCGGCGTGCATGACGGCGGTCAATACGCCGGCGGGATCGGGCGTCACCGTGACACCCGTGGACGAAGGGACCGGGACGAGCCCGGTGACGCTCACCTTCGACAACGTGACCGTACCGGGGAACACGAGCCTGGCGATCACGAGCTCGTGCGCGGCGTTGCCCGAGCACTTCCTGGCACCGGACTCGGTGTGCTACGACCTCTCCACCACCGCCACATTCAGCGGCAACGTGGAGGTGTGTTTCTCCTACGACGAGAGCGCCGTCCAGGGTTCCGAGGCCAACGTTCGCCTCATCCACTACGACGCCGCGATGTTTCCGCCGGCGTGGGTGGATATAACGACCAGTCTCGACACGCTCAACAACACCGTGTGCGGGACGACCGACAACTTCTCGCCTTTCATCATCGGCGAGGGCAGCGTGACGGCGGTGGGAGACCTACCGTCGACGCCGACCGTGTTCGCGCTGCGCCAGAACGTCCCCAACCCGTTCAACCCCACCACGGTGATCGGCTACGACGTGCCGGCCGGCGGGGCGGACGTGTCGATCCGCATCTACGACGTGGCGGGACGCCTGGTGCGGACGCTGGTCGACGAGCACAAGACACCCGGGCGCTACCAGGCACCGTGGGACGGCCGCAACGGGCGCGGGGTCCACGTCGCGACCGGCGTGTACTTCTACCGCATGCAGGCGGGCAGCTTCGTGCAGACGCGCAAGATGGTGCTGTTGAAGTAAGGCGGATCGCCCGGCGGGCGCCCGATTCGTGCGAGCCGGCGGATCAGTGGCGCCCGCTTCGGCGGGCATCCGCCTCCAGAATCGCCTTCATGATCGGTTCGATCCCCGTGCCGACCCGATGCCCGCCCGGTCGCTCGATGACCGTCGCGAGCCCGCCCGGAAGCGCCCGGCACAGGCAGTCCTTCTCGTCCGCGCCGTAGATACAGACGATGTCGAGCCCCTTCAGTTTTTCCACCTCGGGAAGAACCGGCAGAGCGGATGCGTGCGGGTGGTTCCCCAGCCAGTCCGTCAGGTGGAACTCGAAGTCCACCTTCTCTTCGGGCCCCAGCAGAATGACCTGCGCGATGCGGGACCGCCACGCGTCGGGGAGCCGGTCGGCCATGAAGGGCAGAACGCCCGCTCCCATCGAGTATCCGATGAGGACGATCTCCGACGCGTGCCACGCCGCGGCGTAGTGATCGAGGATACGCTCGAGATCGGCCGCGGCGCTGTCGGGGGTGCGCCGTTTCCAGAAGTAGTGCAGCGAATTGAGGCCGACCACGGGGACGCCGGCCGCGGCGAGCTCGGCACTGAGCGCCTTCTCGGTTACGCTCCATCCGCCGTCTCCGGATATGATGACGGCCATCGCGTCCGTCTTCTTCTCCGTCGCCGGCACTTCGGCGAGGGGAAGATCGCTCAGGCTCGCGACGCGGGGTGGCGGCGGCACGCCGGCATCGGGAGTCTTCAATATGCCGGCGAACGCCTCGTCGAACTGCGGCATCCAGTTCTTCTGAACCGAAAAGCCGTGGCCGACTTTCGGGAGCACGACGACCTGGCCGTTGGGAACCTCGCGCACGAACGCGACCGTCGAATCGGCGTTGCACACCTCGTCGATGGCACCCTGCAACGCGACCCAGGGCACTTCGAGCTCCTCAGACGGGAAGAGGCGCTGTCCCTTGCCATCCGGTTCGGACGATGAGCGCAGTCCGTTCTCGCGGCAGAGGCGCTTGCCCAGCGGCAGCTCCGGGCAGAAACCCAGGCTGATCGCACCGCGAAACGTGTTCGGCGGCGCCTGCACGAGAAGCGCATAGGCCAGCGACGCGCCCGACGAATAGCCCACCAGGACCGGGGTGACGTATTCCTCGAAACCGAGGTTCTTCTGGACCGCCCGGCTCAGCAGCTCGAAGTCGCCGGGCGGGTACGCGCAGACTTCGTGCGATGCCTCGAGGGCCCGTCGGTAGCGCGGGTAGTCGACGCCCACGACGAGCGCATCGCTTGCCATGAGCGCCTTCGCCATATCGATGACCCCGAGGTTCCATCCGCCGTCGCCCGATGCGAAGAGGACGACGTGAGACGGCCGCGGCGTGGCGTGGTAGAGGGTGACGGTTCCGAAGAGTCCGTACTCGAAGGTGTCGTCTCCGGCCTGTGAGCGCGACGCGACGAGCAGGCACAGCGCGGAGACGAAACACAGCAACTTCATTGGCCGAGCCTCCTTACAGGCACTGCAAGAACGCCGGGGCGGCGGCGAGCGCGAATGCTAGCATATTCTCCATCCCTCGCGCGTGGTTTCATCTACAATGCGCGCATGCGACGGCACCCGTGGACGATGATCGCCGGCCTGTTCCTGACCGCCCTGGCGGCGGCTCCCGCCGGTGGCCAGGACATCCCCTGGGATCGAATCCCGGATGCCAGCCGGCTGACAGCCGCGCAGCGGAACGTCGCCGCCGAAGCGCTCCGCGAGGCGCCCTGCTACGGGGGCTGCGTGGGCACGGTCCTCGATTGCCTCCTGGCCGATGACCCCGTCGGCGCCCGCCTCGCGAACTTCATCGCGCGCCGCGCCGCGGCCGCCCGCCCGCTTGAGACCATTCTTGATTCAGTTCGCAACCGCGAGCTGTCGGCGTTCCCGAACACGACCTTCGATGTCGACGTAACCGGGCTGGTTCCGTCGGGACGCGCCGACGCCCCGGTGCGCGTGGTCGTGTTCGCGGACTTCGAATGCCCGTACTGCCGCGTGGCAATGAAAGCGCTGCGCGACATCAGCCGGAATGACTCGTCGCATGTCTCGCTGTGGTACAAGAACTATCCGCTTACGCAGGACGAACGCGCCATCCCGGCCGCACTCGCCTACCTCGCCGCGGTGCGGCAGGGGAAGGGCTGGGAGATGAACGACCTCCTGTTCGCCCACGCCGACGACCTGAGCGATGCCGTTCTCGAAGCGTGCGCCGCGCAGGCCGGCCTCGATCTCGCGCGCTACCGCGCCGATATCGCATCGCCCGAATTGATCGAGCGGGTGCACTCTGAAAAGCGGGAAGGGGTCTCCTTCGGCATCCACAAGACGCCCGGTATCCTCGTCAACGGGAAGCTCTACCGGGGAATCGGAACCGAGGTCGAGCTCCGCGACCGGATCGACGAGGAGCTTGGCATGCTCGGATACTGAGCCCCGGACGCGCCCGCCTTTCGCAACGGACCTTGAAAATCCGCGGTGGTTCGCCATAATCGGGTGGTCCCGGTTCCTCCGTCAGAAAAGGGCACCCCCATGCGACGCAACCGCCTCATCGCGTGCTGTTCGTTCGCCGCCGCGCTCACGGTGGCCGGGGCCGTCCCTTCGCCCGCACAACCCGTTCTGACCGACTCGCTCTACGACGCCCACCATCCGCGCCTGCTGTTTGCATCCGCAGAGATACCCGCGCTGCGCGCCAAGGTCCAGGACGGCGGGCCCGACGACGGTGACTACCTGCTGATTCGGGGGCTGGTACAGAACAACTATCCGGCGATGCCCTTCGGCTCGGTGCTGGGCGAATGGTACGGGCTCTCCTCGATCCCGTACATCGGCCTCGTGGGGTACATCGAATCGCCATCCGACCCGGACGCGCTCTCCCTCGGTCGCGCCCTGACCCTCCATATCGTGAACGCCTACGAGCCGGACTTCGACGAGGCGGCGTCCGGGGCCCGGTTGCGTGCGCTCGCCCTCGGCTACGACATGTTCTTCGGTGACGCGACGCCGGCCGATCGTGCCGCGGTGCGCGACGAGATCGTCCGCTACGTGCAGAAGATGCTGTGGAACACGCAGTATCAGGTATTCGAGTACCGGCCCTATCTCGGCAACCACAGTGCGGTGTTCGGCGCGGCGCTCGGTCTGGCGGCCATCGCACTCCAGGGGGAGGCGGACGGCACCCTGCTCTCGGATGCGATGGCGATGGCGGACCGCATCGCGGACAACCTGTTGTCGTACCAGTTCGACCCCGATGGCGCGTACGGGGAGGGCGACCTCTACGCAGCGTGGACGCTGCTCCATCTCGTCTACTATTTCGACGCACGCAAACGCTTCGACGGGTACGCGTACGGTGACCTCGCACGCGTGCGCGCGGTCGAGCAGTGGTTCGCGTACGAACTCCTCCCCGAGGGCTACGGCCGTTCGCACAACCTCAACGACTCTCCCTACGCCACGACACCGCTCGCGCGTTACCCGACGTATTTCGAATGGGCGATCCACGAATGGAACAGCGGCCTGTCGTCGTGGCTCTGGGATCACACCGCCGGGGCGTACGGCGCTGCACTCGGGCTGGAGCGCGACCGCGTGGGCGAGATTCTCTGGTACCGGCCGATCACGCCGGTCCAGCCCGGCTCCGTCCTGCCATCGGGCCGGGTCTGGCTCAAGCGCGGGCTCTACTGGTACCGAACGGGCTGGCCCTCCGGGGCGAGCTCTCGCGACGTGGCGTTCAGCTTCTTCTCCGGGAAGTTCCAGGGCGGGCACGCGCAGGAGGATCAAAACCAGTTTGCGCTCTACGCCTACGGCGAGAAGTTCGCGCTCGACAATGGCGCGGGTGCGGCGGCGAAGCAGAGCGAGGCCCACAACATGGTGCTCATCGACGGCCAGGGGCAACACAACGCCGGCTCGTCGATCGGCACGGACGGCGACATTGCGGGCTACCTCACAGGCAGCCTCGCCGATTATGTCGTCGGCGATGCGACCGCGGCCTACACGACCCACAGCGAGTTCAACGACCCCGGTCGGCCCCTTCCCGGCACCGACTGGTCGTGGGGGTATTCCGGCGCCAACCCGGTGGCGTTTGCGCTGCGCCGCGTCATCGTCGTCCACGGGGGTGACGCGCGGCCCTACTTCGTCATCATGGACGACATCGACAAGGACGGGACGCCGCACGACTTCGAGTGGCGCATGCACACCCTGGCAACGAATACCGTGACGACGACGTCGAACCCGATCGTCATCGCGGGTCAGACGGCGGCGATGGACGTGCACTTGTTGAACCCTGCGTGGGGAACCGTATCGGTCACGACCACGCCCTTCGACAACGGCAACGCCGACCCGGCCTCCATGGTGTTGCGCATCAGCAGGAACGCGATCAACCCGCGTTTCGGCGTTCTGCTGCTGCCGCGCGACGGAGGCGTGCCCGCGCCGGCCGTGACCAACCAGCCCTTCTCGTGGGGCTACGCATGCACCGTCGACTGGGGCGCCGGCATCGTCGACTACGTGCTCCGCAACAACTCGGGTGAATCGGTGTCGTTCGGTCCGGTGCAGACCGATGCGTTGATCGCCATGGTCCGCCGCGTATCCGGCGACGTCGAGGGGTATATCGCCATCGAAGCCGGCTCGCTGAAGGTCGGCGGGATGGCGTACGCGAGCATCGGCGACGGTGCGGCGACGTGCGAGATGTCGTACTCGACGGTGTCGCTGGATCGATACGATGCGGCGTTCCGGTTTCTCGACACGGGCATCGACCACGTCATGTACCGCGACCAGGAACTCGGGTTCGCGGTGGACGGCGGGTACGTTGTCCCCGGCGGCGTTACGGCCGTCGGTCACCCGCCCCTCGATCGCGACGCTCTGACCCTGAGCGCGCATCCCAACCCCTTCAACCCGGAGACGTTCATCCGTGTCGACGGAGCCCCGGGACTTCCGGTGCGCGTCGCTGTGTACGATGTTGCCGGGCGCCGCATCCGCACGCTGTGGGACGCGCCGCTGGGCGCGACGTCGCGCGTGCTGGCGTGGGACGGGCGCAGCGACGCCGGCAGCCGTGTGGCGAGCGGCGTCTACCTGCTGCGCGCGGCGTCGCCGGCCGGATCGCGCACGCTGAAGCTCACGCTGCTCAAGTAGCCTCGCCGGGCCGGGCACCGCGCCCGCGAGCGTCCTTCATTGAGCTTTGGTAGGCGCGACGAAGACGCCCTCTAGCACCCTATCTGAAGGGTAGACTCGTCGATCGAGCGGAGGTGCTCGTACTCCCTCGTCATCAGCTTGCTGAGTCGGCGGTGCAGGCCCTTGACCCGGTCGAAATCCCAGTCGAACGACGCGATCTCGTCGGACAGGCCGAGGAACTCGACAGCGAGCTCGTCCCGGGCCGTTTCGTAGCCGGCCATGGCCTCGTCGGTCCCCGCGACGACCGCCCGCGCCAGCATCTCGGCGTCGCGAAGGGCGTCGGTCATGCCGTGCGCGGTCAGGGGATCGCGGAACGCGCTCGCGTCGCCCACGAGCGCCCAGCCCGGTCCCCGGGCGGCGCGGATGAACCCGGGCCGGCCGGCGAAGGGATGGAGCTTCCCGACGCGTTCCGCGCGGGCGAGCCGACACGCCAGCTCGGCGTCCATTTCCATCAGGACACGGCGGAACAACGCGTCGAGTTCCCCCGGCCGGGCGGCCTCGTAGCGTGCCGGCCGCATGCCGACAAAGACGCATACCAGTCCGCCGCCGGTCGGAATGGCGCCCGCCGCGACGTCCCTGCCGTAGTACCAGTGGGTATGATCGAGCGCAACGCCGCGCCAGTACCCGTACAGGTACGAGGCTGGATGGAGTCCCTCGTGCCGCGTAACGGCGGTCACCGCCCGGGCCACGCCGGAGCGTACGCCGTCGGCGCCGATGACGATGCCGGCTTCCACGCGCCGCGGTATCCCGGCGGGGTCGGTCAGCGTGACGCCGCATACACGGCCGGAGTCGTCCCGCATGACCCCATCGACGTGCGCCCCGTAGACCACCTGTGCGCCGGACTGGCGCGCCGCATCGGCGAGTGCGGGGTCGATCACCGTACGGCGCGGCGCGTAGAGCGCGCCGACGCCGTCGCGCTCCTGGATCGCGATCTCGATGGTTTCCTCGCCGTAGTGGAATGTTGTGCCGCGGATCGCCGGCGTGCCGGCGGCGACGATGCGGTCCAGCACGCCCCAGCGGTGGAGCTGGAACACGCCCGGGCGCATCAGCGCGTGGGTCGACGTCGTGTCGCTTCCGTAGACTCCCTTGTCCAGGACGAGGACGCGCTTGCCGGCGCGGGCCAGGAGCAACGCGGTGCTCGCACCGGCGACGCGCGCGCCAACAACGACGGCGTCGTACCGGGTTTCAATCGTAGTGTTGCGATTCATGATCTCCTCTTTCCGGTCGCGTCATGCGACCGCCACGCGGCGGCGCGCCAGCCGGCCCGCAATGTGATCTGCGATCTCGGTGGCGTCGGCGCCGACGCCGTCGATGAAGCTCGAGTTCCGCCGGCGCTGGAAGTACAGGCCGAGGACGTACAATCCGGGTTCTGGCGTCACACCACCGTCGTGGCGGATCTCCCCGCGTGTGTCCAGCACGGGGACGCGCAGCCACGGGTACTCGCGCCGGTATCCGGTCGCCCACACCACGGTGCGGATGCGTTCCGCCGCGAGATCGACGATGCGCGGCGTGTCGGGCACGGTCACAGGTCGCGGTCTCGGCCCGGACGGCGCATCGGCGTCGAGAGCCGCGCGCGCGATGAAGGCATCCACGCGGTCCAGCTGCTCGTTCATCTTTCGTTCCGCATGACGGATCTCGTCGGCGAGGTCGTCCGCCAGGTACGCGCGCCGGTTGAAGGCGCCGATCATTCGCCCGACGATGCGCACCCCGTCGCCGCGCACGGTGTCGAGGTCGATGGAGCGGTGGTCGTCGCTGCCGATCAACTGGAGGGACGGCTGGGCGCGGGAGGCGGCGAGGTCCCACACCTGGCCGGTGGTCCGGCCGAGCACTCCCATTGCGTCCAGCCACGCCAGGATGTCGCGCCCGCGATAGGTGCGCGGCAGCCGCGTGTGGCGGCCCACTGCGAGGGTGACGGGCCGCCCGGAGCGCGCAATCTCGGATGCGAGCTGAATACCGGTGGCGGAGGCCCCGACCACGAGGACGCCG